>NZ_KI912266.1:3523734-3856766 GCF_000235425.2 Pseudofrankia saprophytica | reverse complement strand
CCGGGTCCCGCCGGGCCGCGGCCGCGAGCCGGGCGGCGTCGACGTCGTCGGGCCGGGCGCAGACCAGCACGATCAGCGAGGGATGCCCGGGTGCGGTCGGTTCCGGTTCCGGTTCCGGTTCCGGCTCGGGCTCGTCGAGCAGCCAGTCCGGCCTGGGCAGCTCGGCCTCGGCCTCGGCTGGGCCTCGCCGGCCGGGGTATTCGTCGCTTGTCGAGGCCTCGCCGTCGTCGCCGGGCCTCCCGGCGGTGGCCGGCCGCGGGACGACACCGGGCGGTCTGCTCGCCAGCTCGTCGAGGGCCGTACGGAGTGCCGGACCGCCGTAGCCGGGCAGCACGTCGTCGGTGACGACCAGCCGCGCCGGCCGCCCGGTGGCCGGCAGGCCGGCGGCGAGCTGCGCGGCCACCATCGCGGCGAGGCGCCGGCAGTCCTCCGGCGCGCCCTCGACGGCGCCGACCGCGGGCAGCGCGGCGAGGTCGAGCAGGACGAGCCCTCGCCACCGGCGCCGCCCGGACACGCCGACGGCGACCAGGACGCCCGGCGCGGCCTCGCCCGGCGTAGGGCTGGCAGCGGCCAGCAGCTCGGCGCGTCCCGCCGTCCAGCGGCCGGGCCCCGCCGGGCGCCACGGCGCCCTCAGGCCTTGCCCGCCGTCCCGGCCGGACGGGTCATCGTGGCCCCGCGCCGTGCCCGGTCCGGACCGGGCGGGCCGCACCATCGCGCCGACACCCACCCGCGCCGGGCCGACGGTCAGCAGATACGGCCGGCCGGGCGGGCGGACGCCGGCCACCGCGGCAAAGGAGCGCGCCCGCAGCGCCGGCACGCCGGCGTCGAGCAGCACGGCCGCCGCGAACCGTACCCGCAGCCAGTAGCCCGCCGGCCGCCACGCCACGGCCGCGAGGTCGAGCACGGCCCGGCGCAGCGCGCGGGCGAGCCGGCCGGCGGCCCGCTTCCAGCCAACCGTCCTGGAGAACCACTGGGCGCCGGCCAGCGCCAGCACGACCACCACCGCGATGGTCAGGCCGACGAGGATTCCGTGCCGGTGGGTGGCGAACAGCCCGGTGGGGCCGAACAGCGCCGCGCCGGCGGTCACGGTCGTCACCGGCGGCCCGGTGAGCACAGCCGCCACCGGCTGGGCGGGCGCGGAAACGCCCGCGTCGTCGTCGAGGCCGCCCTGTCTGCCGTCGCCCACGATGGTCCGCCGCCCCTGGGAGGTGTCACGACCAGGTGTATCCATGCGGACGATACCGAGCCGATCCGGCTCCCCCGTCCGCGTCGCAAGGCCCTTGGGTGAACGTTGGCGCGCATCAGATCTCCAGGGCCGCCGTCAGGTGCCCGGCGGCCGCTCCGCGGCGCCCGGTAAATGGTTCGCCGGGACGGATGAGGAGCTGGTTGGCTGTGCCGCTGTGCGGGTTCTGGTGACCGGGAACCGAGGCCTGGTGGGCCCGGCTGTCACGGCGGCGTTGACGTCGGCCGGGCACCACCCGGTGGGATTCGACCTGGCGGACGGTCACGACGTGCGCGACGCCGCGGATCTCGAGCGGATGTCCGCGGGCTGCGACGGGATCGTCCACCTGGCCGCCGTCGACGAGCCGGTCGACGAACCGGATCTGGCGCGGTTCGGACCCAACACCACCGGAACGGACGCGCTGGTGTTCGAGACCAACGTGCTCGGGACCGGCAACGTGCTGCGAACCGCCGAGCGGCGGGGCATCGCCCGCGTGGTCGTCCTGAGCAGCGTGGACGTGCTGGGATGCTTCGGCGGCGCCAGGCCCGACTATCTTCCGCTCGACGACCGGCATCCCGCGCGCCCGGTGGGGGCGTATGGAATGTCGAAATGGCTGGTGGAGCAACTGTGCGCGGCGGCCACCGCCGCGACCGGTGTGTGCACCGTGTGCCTGCGCCCGCCGGGGGTGTTCACGGAGGAGATCTACGCCGGGATAAGGCAGGCCCGTCGAGACGATCCGGCCTTCGAATGGTCCCCCTTCTGGCAGTACGGCGCCTTCCTCGACGTGCGGGATCTCGCGTCCGCCGTGGAACGGGCACTGACGGCCCCGCTCACCGGGCATCACCGGCTGCTGCTGTGCGCGGCGGACATCTCCTCCGCGCACGACGACGCCCGCACCCTGGCCGAACGGCTGCTCCCCGACGTCGAGTGGCGGGGCGGCCCGGAGTACGACACCGACCCGTTCCGCGCGCTGGTCGACGCGTCCGGCGCCCGCGCCCTGCTGGGCTGGGCGCCGCGGCACCGCTGGCGTCCCGCCCGCGTGGTGTAGTGCGCCGCCACCACGACGACGGTTGGGGAAGGGACGACGGTCGGGGAAGAATGGCGCGATGACGGGCTCGGAGCGGCGTGACCTCGGCGGAGTGTTCAACGAGGTCGCGGAGCTCTACGACCGCGCGCGGCCGGGCTATCCCGACGAGTTGTTCGCGGACCTCGTCTCACTTGCCGCCATGGGCGAGGAGTCGTCGGTGCTCGAGGTGGGGTGCGGTACGGGACAGGCGACCCGCTCGCTGGCGGCGCTCGGCTACTCGGTGACCGCCGTCGAGCCCGGGGAGGATCTGGCCGCGCTGGCTCGTCACCGGCTCTCGACGTTCCGTGACGTCAAGGTCGAGACGTCCACGTTCGAGGAGTGGAACGATCGCGGGCGCCGTTTCGATGTCCTGGTGGCCGCGGCGGCATGGCACTGGGTCGACCCATCGATCGGCTGGCGGCGAGCCCACGACCTGCTCCGACCCGGCGGGTGGATGGCGCTGCTCGGCCACGTCGTCGTCCGCCGGCCCGGAGAGCCGGAGGTGTACGCCGAGACCGCCGACCTGCACGAACGATTCTCCCCGGGCAACCCCGACTGGGGCCACCCGCCGGTCGAGGACGAGGTCCGCGCGACCGGCGAGGGCTGGGGACTGGTCAGCGACCCCGGCGACCTGTTCGGGCCACCCACCGCGCGCTGGTACCGGACAGAGCAGTGGTTCGACGGAGACGGTTTCGCCGATCTTCTCCGCACGATGTCGCCGTACCGACGACTCCATCGCGACGTCCGGGAGCCGTTGCTCGACGCGATCGCCGAACGCATCCGCACGCGCCTGGGCAACCAGGCATCACGTCGCTACCTGAGCGTTCTACGCCTTGGGCAACGCGCCGACTGAGCCCAGGCTGGGCTTCCGGTGGGGGTTGGCTCTGAGATCGTTAAAACGTTCCCGGAGTGACTGCGTTCTTGTCCGCCAGAGCGAGGAACGAAACTAGTCAAGCCCCTCATCGGATCCGGCCAAAGCCTGTGGGTCGGAACACGGACCTACTTGGCCGTCAACGTCCATACGTCCATTTGTATGGAGGTCAAGCTTTGCTGGCTTTGGCCAGTCTCCGGGCCGCCCTATGCTCACCCAGCCCGGTCAGCGCGGCCACGAGGCTGTTCGCAGTGGCGAGGGTGTCGGTGTGGTCGGCGCCCTGGACACGGCGCTGTCGCTCAAGGGTGTCTTCGGCCAAAGGCCGCGCCGCCTGATAGTCACCCAGCCCGTTCAACGCGAGGGCCAGTTTGGTCGCCGTGGCGAGGGTGTGGGGGTGGTCGGCGCCCAGGAGGCGTCGTCGTCGCTCAAGGGTGTCTTCAGCTACCGGCCGCGCCGCCAGACAGTCGCCTTGCCCGAGGAGCGTGAGGACGAGATTGGTCGCCATGCGGAGGGCGTCGGTGTGGTCGCGCCCCAGGGCCACGGGGCTGTCGTTCAAGGGTTTCTTCAGCTACCGGCCGCGCCGCCTGATAGTCACCCAGCCCGTTCAACACGGCGACGACGTTGTTCGCGGACACGAGGGTATCGGGGTGGTCGGCACCCAGGAGGCGTCGTCGTCGCTCAAGGGTGTCTTCAGCTACCGGCCGCGCCGCCAGACAGTCGCCTTGCCCGAGGAGCGTGAGGACGAGATTGGTCGCTAAGCGGAGGGTGCGACGGTGGTCGGCGCCCAGGACACGGCGCTGTCGCTCAAGGGTTTCTTCAGCTACCGGCCGCGCCGCCTGATAGTCACCCAGCCCGTTCAACACGGCGACGACGTTGTTCGCGGACAGGAGGGTGTTGAGGTGGTCGGCGCCCAGGGCACGGCGCTGTCGGTCGAAAATGTATTCGGCCAAGGGCCGCGCCACCGCATGGTCACCTAACCCGATCAACACGGCGACGACGCTGGTCGCAAACACGAGGGTGTGGGGGTGGTCGGGGCCTTGGACGCGGCGCTGTCGGTCGAGGGTGTCTTTGGCCAAAGGCCGCGCCGCCTGATAGTCACCCAGCCCGTTCAACGCGGCGACGAGGTTGTTCGCAGCTATGAGGGTATGGGGGTGGTCGGGACCCTGGACGCGGCGCTGCCGATCGAAGGTGTCTTCGATCAAAGGCCGCGCCGCCTGATAGTCACCCAGCCCGTTCAACGCGGCGACGAGGTTGTTCGCAGCTATGAGGGTATGGGGGTGGTCGGGACCCTGGACGCGGCGCTGCCGATCGAAGGTGTCTTCAGCCAAAGGCCGCGCCGCCTGATAGTCACCCAGCCCGTTCAACGCGGCGGCCAGGTTGGTCGCCGTGGCGAGGGCGTGGGGGTGGTCGGCGTCCAGGACACTCCGCTGTCGCGTGAGGGTGTCTTCGGCGAGGGACCGAGCCGCCTGACAGTTTCCAATTCCGATCAGCGCGGCGACGAGACGGCCGGCGGTGTGGAGAGTGTCGGCGTGTTCGGCGCCGAGAACACGCCGACGTCGAACGAGGGTGTCTTCGGCGAGGGACCGAGCCACTTGCCAGTCGCCCAGTTCGACCAACGCCTTGGCTAGATCGTTCGCGGTGGCCAGAGTGTCGACGTGGTCAGCACCGAGCGTGCGGCGTTGATGGTTAAGCAGTTCCTCAAGGGTTTCGCGGTCGTTCGGAATAGCCGGTAGCGCGGGGCGGTCCGATTGATTGGCGGGATAGGCCGGTTCGTTGGCTGGAGCGTTGATTCGGCGTACGGGGAAGTCGGGGGGCACGGCGGGTTTGGCGCGGCCGGTGAGTGCGCGGTCAACGTGCTTGAGAAGGTGCTGGCTCGCTTGATCAGGATCCAAGTCGAACAGATCGATCGAGACGATCCCGCGTAGCAGCCCTGGCCGTCGGCAGTCCTCGACCCGTACGGGCAGCAGCTTACGCGCGAAGCCATGGGGATCCGCCGCGTGCGCGGCCTGCCACTCATTCTGGCCGTAGACCGAGGACAGGTAGGCGGTGGACAGCACGGCGACGGTGCGTCGGGCACCTTCCATGCCCTGCTGCATCCGGATCTGCCAGTTCGTCCCCGCGACGAAGTCCCATGCCTGGACGAGGACGCGGTAGCCCGCTGCTTCCAACTGCCAGGAGATCCACTCCGCCCACGTCTGATCAACTGCCGTGTAGGAGACGAAGAAGTCCCAGCCCTCGGAACTGCCTTCGACTGCGCCTCGGCCCCCTCTGTCGATCACACGACCAGTGTCCCATCAGCCCGCAACCACGTGGTGGCATCCCGACGGCGTACGGCGTCCGCCCGTAGCGGTCTTAAGCGCGGGTTGAACCTGTGCTAGCTGAAGCAAGCAGTCCGGGAGCGGCCTATGGCTCGCTTCCGCTGTCGTCTCGGCGCGGGCTAGGAGCCTGGACGTCGCGGCAGCCCTAGTCCTGGCGGCTGTCGCCGTACCGGCCAAGAATCCAGCGAGGCGCATTCTTTGCGAGGTAAGAATCATAAGACGGAGACGTGTTCGCTGCGCGATTTTCCTGGCTGAGATTTCGGGCGCCACCCCGCGCCACCCCGCGCGACCTGGCCGGGGCGGTCTCGATGCTGCCGGCGCCGTTCCTGGTCGACCACTTCGCGTCGCGGCCGGGCGGCAGGACGGCGGTCCCCCTGGTCTTTCAACAGTTCCTGGCCGGCGTCGGCGACACCGCGGCGGTCCCGGTCCGGCCGCCGTGCCCGGTGCATGACCTGGCCGACGCGCTGACCACGCCCGGCGACACCGGCGTTGAACGCGAGTCCCAGATCTGGTGCGGCGCTTCCAACGTCCATCTGCTGGACCCCGCCACGCTGGAAAGTAGGTCACAGACATGACTCCCGGGCCGCTGCCCACCGACGCGGGACCGCACAGCCTGCCCTACCTGTCGGCAGACGCTCACGCCACCCTCGACTCCTATATGGCGTATATGGCGTATATGGCGCTGATCATCGGCTACACCAACCATGTCCTCGTGATCACCAGGTTCCGAGTCGGCGAGGCGGACGTTCAGTGGCCGGAGGCCACGAACCTCAACAGCGCGACGAGGGCAACCTCGGCGACCAGCCCCGCGCACGCCTGCACGAACGGCGGGAGCCTGCGGACCGGTGCAAAGACCCGGACCAGCATGGTGGACAACACGGCGCCAGCCACTACCGGCAGCCCCAGCACAGCCGCCCCGAACACCAGCACGTCGTCTGACTGCGGTCCCCACACGGCGGGGTCGTCGGGCCTCCCCGCCAGCGGTACGTAGAGCACGAGAAACACGACCACGACCAGGCAGGCGCCGAGGGCCGCAGCCCACAAGAACGGCCACCAGTCCACGTCCCGCAGTGAGTACTCGGGCGCTCCCCACGATCGACGTGGGTAATCGGGGCCTCGCATGTCGTCGTCTCCGTCGGCCGACATGCCCTCATTCTCCACGATCGGTCTCTCCCGCGTCGTGGCAGATGCGGGTAGCCAGGTCAGCAGCGGTCGACGCCGACATAGATCGGATCAAAACGCTTGGCTGCGTGTCCGAACACCGACCGTCCAGTCCTTCCTAGGAAGGTTCCCCAGCGGTGACACAACCTTCCTAGGAAGCATTTAGACTCGGGCCGGCCTCGGCCGCCCCTGCGCCGGCTCGGCATCGATCGATACGACAAGGCGAAATGGCGTGACGCGGACGTGGTGGCCTTCGCGGCTGCTCGCGAGGCCTCCGGGCGATCGTGGGAGCCCTCCGACCAGACGCAGACGGTGAACCGGATTCCAGCGCCCGACAGAGTCGCCGCCACCCTCGGCCTACCGTCAGGCGCCCATGTGTACGAGCGCGCCCGAATAGTGCGCGAGCAGGGCGAACCCACCCACACGCTCACCAGCTACTACCGACCTGAGCACGTAAAGGGGACGCGCCTGGTCGACACGACCGCCGGACCGGCTGGACCAGGCGGTGGGTTCCGGGTCCTGTATGAACGAGGCCTCGAGATCGCCCGGATGGTAGAAGATCTCCACGCGAGGATGCCCACGCCAGAAGAGGTCACGACGCTTGAGCTGCCGCCCGGCGAACCCGTGGTCGAGCTGCACCGGACGACGTCCACCGCGGACGGAGTTGTCGTCGAATACGCCATCGGTATTCACGCCGCGTCCCGGTTCGCCTGGTCATACGAGTTCGACGTGCCCGACTCGGGAGCGCGCCGATGACCCCGACGCTGGCGCCCGCGATCCGTGGACCAGTGGAAGTGCTCTGGACCTACCACAACCTGCGGCACGAGCTGCGGACCGTGGATGTGGGCATCGGCCTCGGTAGCCACGACCTTGGCGTGGCGACCTACACCGCCGACCTGCACGAGCGTGGCCTGTTCCCGCTCATCGTGTTCACCGGGGCGAACGCCCCCACGACCATCGGCGCCTTCCCACGGGGCGAGGCGGTCCACTACCGTGAGCACACTCTTGTTCTCGGTGTCCCGGACTCGGCCGTTCTGGTCGAGCCGACCGCCCGCAACACCGGCGAGAACATCACCCGCTCCCACGACCTGCTGCGCGCCCGGGGCATCGAGCCGCAGTCCGTGATGTTGATCTCCCGGCCCTACCAACAGCGCCGGGCCTACGCCACCTGCCGCAGGCTCTGGCCGGACGTCGAAGTTCTCTGCGCCTCCCAGCCGCTCGCCCTGGACGACTACATAGCCAGCATCGGGGACGTCGGTCGGGTGGTATCGATGCTGGTCGGCGACACCCAACGGATCTGGATCTACGCAGAACGTGGCTACGCCATATCTCAGCCCGTTCCGCACGAGGTTCACGAGGCCTACCGCGCCCTCGTCGCAGCCGGCTACACGACCCGCCTGATCGCCTGATCCGGCTTCGGCCCGACTACCTCGACGACGCGCCAGCACTCGCCGGGTAATCGATCAGCCGATCCGCCCGGACACTGGCGACACCATCCTTCGCAACCAGAATCATGATCGGGCGGGATCGCCAGGGACAGAGCGAGGAACCCTAATTACTCAGGTCTCGCATCGGATCCGGTCATGGGTTGTGGGGCGGATCCCGGCTTCCCGCCCGCCACAGCCCATGGATGGATGGGCGGGCAGCGCGCAGCGGCGGCCGGTCGCTTCTAACCCGCGTCGCGGCGGGCGCCAGCAGGATCCCGGCGTCGGGTCAGACGTCATGGGCGCGAAACGGCGCTGGTTGTGACTCTGACGTCGGACAGGACGAGCACGCGGCCGCACGAGCGCCCGGACGGCGCCCCGACCGAGCCCGGGCCGGGCTCCAAGCGGGGTTGACTCCGCGATCGCCAAGGCAATTCCACGGTGATTGCGTTCTTGCGTGCCAGGACGCCAAACATCCCACCGGATCATGACTCGGTCGCGTTACTGGTGGTCTCGTGGAATTGTCGCCGCCCGCGGCCCGGCCGACCGCCCGACGGCGTCGAGCACCCGGCCCGACCGCCGCGTGCGGGCATTTACCCGACGCGGACGATGCTCTTGCCACGGGTGGCTCCGCCCGCCAGATCCGCGATCGCGGTCTCGACGTCGCCCAGGTCGTATTCCGCGGTGACGTCGATGCGGACCGACCCGTCCGCTACCAGGCTCATGGCGCGGGTGGCGCTGTCGGCCAGCTTCGTCGGGCTGGTCTGGCTGGCGAGGTTGCTGTTGTACGTCATCAGGGACTGCCCCCGGGCCAGCAGGTCGTTGGCCGACACGGTGACCGGTTCGAAGGTGGCGATGTTGCCGTAGGCCACGATCCGGCCATGCGGGGCCAGCCGCTCCAGGCTCGCGACACGGGCAGGGCCGCCGATCGGGTCCAGGATGGCGTCGAACGTCTCCCCGCCCAGGGCGTCGGGAAAATCCTCGCGTACCAGCACCTGGTGGTAGCCGAACCGGTGGGCGTAGTCGACCTGGTCGACGTTGCCGACCACCCCGACGATGCGGGCCGCGCCCGCCACGGCGGCGAACTGCGCGGCCTGCGAGCCGACTCCGCCGGCGGCGGCGTGGATCAGCACGCTGTCCCCGCGCCGAACGGAGGCGACGGAGTTGATCACGTCGTAGGCGGTCGGCGTGACCCATCCGAACCCGGCCGCCTCACGTGGGCCGACTCGCTCGGCGTTGATCGCCAGCACGGCGGGCGCGGTCACGATCTCGGCGTAGCCTCCGCCCCCGAGCAGCGCGGTGACCCGTTCGCCCAGTCGCGCGTCCGCCACGCCCTCCCCCACCGCGACGATCTCACCCGCTGCCTCGAAACCCGGCACGAACGGGCGCGGGACGGGGAAATGACCCGCGCGCACGAGCACGTCGCCGTACTGCACTCCCGCGTAGGCGACCCGGATCGCGACCTCACCGGGACCGGGCACGGGTTCCGCCACCTCGACGACCCGGAAGCGGTCATCGACGTCCAGCGCGACGGCCTTCATCACATCAAGCCCCTGTCTCAACTCAGTATCCTGACACTTGGAACCCAATCCGTATCAGGCATCTGAGTCAACTAAGAGGTTTGTGACATGACCGAAGCGCCGGTCGAGGAATATTTGTGCAGCCGCATCCGCCGCGCCGAGCAGGCTCTGACCGGTCACCACGAAGCGGTGCTGCGCCGATACGGGCTGACCATGCCTCAGTACACGGTGCTGCTGGCCCTGTCGCGCGAGGAGGCCATGTCGGGAGCGCAGCTGGCACGGGCGTGCGGGGTGACGCAACAGAGCATGGCCAGCGTGCTGACCGGCCTCCAGAACAAGGGGCTCATCGGTCGTCGGCCGTCACCCGTGCACGCGAAGGTCCTCATCGCGACGCTCACCGACGCCGGCCACGACCTCCTCGACCGTGCCTACCAGGAGGTGATCGTGCTGGAACGCGCCCTCACCGATCGGTTCACTCCGGCGGAGCACCAGCAGTTCTGCGACCTGCTCGACCGCGCCACCGCCACCCTCGTCGAGCAGACCCCCGAACGCACCGGACGCGCCACGCACGCGCGCTCCACCTCGGCCCCGTCCGAGGAATAGCAGGGAAGCCGCCCCAGATCGGGCGGAACCCAGGCGTATCGCGGGCGTCCTGAGGCCGCAGCCGACGTCGGGCGTCGGGCGTTCGAGGGCCGTGGCCGGCGTCGGACGCTCAGCGTCCCGACGGGGTGAGATTCACCTGTCCGGTCGAGACCGCGGCGACCGCGCCACCGTCGACGAGCAGGTCGATTCCGGTGATGAACGAGGCCGCGTCCGACAGGAGGAAACCCGTCGCCGCCGCGATGTCGTCCGCCGAGCCGAGCCGGCCGGTGCCGGACGCCGCGACCATGGCACGCATGCCGGCGCCGGACTCGCCGGCGAGCTCCTGCTGGCCCATCTTGGTGGAGATGACCCCCGGGCTGATCGAGTTGACCCGAGCGCCCCGCGCGCCCCAGGACACGCTTGCCGCCCGCACCCGCAGCTGGTTGGCGCGCTTGGCGAAGGAGTAGGCGTAGCCGGCGGACGGGAAGGCGTCCACCGCCGTGGACGGGAGGCCGAGCAGATCCTCGGTCGGCGCGCCCGCGAGCTGCGCCTCGACCTCGCGTGCCGACGGCGGAACGAGGTGACCGGACATGCTCGAGATGACGACGCCGGCACCTCCGACGGTGATGACCTCGCCGAACGCGTCGAGCACGAGCGCCGTGCCATACAGGTCGACCTTCAGGATCGCCTCGATCGGCGCCTGCGCGGGAGACAACCCGGCGGTGTGGACCACCTGGCGCACCGGGCCGAGCTCGGCGGCTGCCCGCGCGAGCGCGTAGACGGACTCCGGGGACGACACGTCCACGACCTGGGACACCACCTGCTGGCCCTCGTCGCGGAGGGTCTCGGCGGCCTCGGCCAGCGCCGTCTCGTTGTAGTCGGCCAGTAACACGGTCTTGCCCGGGCCGACGCGGCGGCTGATGGCGACACCCATACCGCCCGTACCGATCACGACAAGCACCTCGTTCGGCATGCGTTCAGCTCCCAGCGCGCTCAGTCACGAGACGCATTGTGTTACGAGACGATTTGTCTCGGAACAGGGACTATATAGGGCCTGACCTGCCGACCTCCACCTCTCCTGGACTCCTAGACTCGTCGGATGACGGGTGGGCGCCCACGCAGCGAGACGTCGCGGCTCGCGATCCTAGGCGCCGCACGCGACCTGTTGCTCGAACGCGGCTATGAACGGCTGACGATCGACGCCATCGCCGCCCGAGCTGGCGTCGGCAAGCAGACGATCTACCGCTGGTGGGCGTCGAAGAGCGCCGTCGTCGCCGACGCCGCGCTCGAGGGCGATCTGGCTCCACCGCTCGTCCCCCCGCCTGACACGGGCGACATCGAGACCGACCTTCGCGGCTGGCTGCGCGCCTGGACGCAGCGGCTGACGACGGCCGAGAGCACGAGCTTCATCCTCGCCCTCACCGCCGCGACCGCCGACGACCGCGCGGTCGCCGACGTCCTGTACGACCGCTTCACCCAGCCACACGAGCAGCTCCTGCGAGACCGGCTCGAGCTCGCCCGGGAGGCCGGTCAGCTCGCGCCGGACGCCTCGGTCCCGACGATCGCGGGCGTGCTCATCGGCTCGATGCTGTACCGCGTGCTCAGCCGCCAGGCGCCGCCGATGGCGGACGACGCCGACCTGGTCGTGCGTCTGGTGTTCAACGGATCAGGAAACCACGGTCGCCGCATGAGCTCCTGACGTGATCCACATTCCGTCCGCGTACCGCGTGGCTATTCGTACCGCGTGGCTATTCCAGCCGGGGCTCGATCGCCGGAGCGAGAAGCCTGATCAGCGCGTGCGGCCTGGAGGTCCTGAGGTACTCCCGACAGGCCTTGTCGTTCGAGCGTCGTTCGAGCGACTGCCAGGCGATCGTCCAACCCGCGTGCGCCGCCAGCTGACGAAGGAACGCGCGCTGCGTCCGCCCGTTGCCCTCCCGGAACGGGTGGATGGCGTTCAGCTCGCCGTAGACCGAGGCGAAGGCGACGACGAAGTTGTCCCACTCCAGCGGGACCAGGAACCTGCGCACGGCCAGCTTGCCGAACAGCTCGTCCAGCCGTTCGGCGACCTGCAGCGCGTCGCAGAACGACACCTCGCCCTTCGAGATGTTGCCCGTGCGCAGCTGGCCCGCCCAGTCGTAGACGTCCCGGAACAGCAGGCGGTGGAAGCGGAGCAGGTGGGCGACGTCGTACGCGCCCGGAACGACGGACGCGGTGAGCTCGGCCGTGCGGATGCCGACGAGCTCGTGCTCCGCCTTGCTCAGCTCCTCGGAGTCCCGGATGTTGAGCAGGTTGCGCAGGCAGGTCGTGCCCGGCCAGCAGTACGGGTCCTCATCCATATCCATGGCCGCCGTCACGACGTGCCGTACCGGAGGATCGTCTCCGCGACGATGTCGTCCGCCGCGCGTGTCCCGGCGGCAGCCTCACGCAACCGGTCCACGGCCTGCGGGCCGAACTCGTGGCCCTCGAGGCGCGCGCTGCCCACGGCGACGGACACCGCCACCTCCGGAGAGGTGCGAAGCCGGCCGTAGTAGTCGGCCATCACCGTCGGATCGATCACCTTGGCGGAGCGCCGGACGACCAGACGCCCCTTGCGGGCCAGCCGCCACGGCGCCTCGGTGCGGACGGTCCGGGACAGCTCCCCCTCGGAGAGCGGGGCATACGACCGCGCGGTCCGCTCGATCACGGCCCGCCCCCGGGAGCCGAGCCGCCGCGGGTCGCCGGCCGGCCATCCGGGCGCCTCGTACTGACCGCGGTGCTGGTCGTGCAGCCGGCGAACCACCGGCCCGCTCATCCACGCCTCAATGTCGTCCTCGAACAATCGCTCGCGGTGGTCAGCGAGATGCCAGGCCTGCGCGTAGTAGACGAGCAGCTGAAGCCGCGCGGTCCGCATCGGGCCGACACCCTCCAGCAGGTAGGCGGCGACGTCGTCGACGTTCTCCGCCATCACGCCCTCCCGCCCGGACGGTGACCATGCAGACGCGGCCGCTCGGGCAGGCACGACCGGGTTGCCCTCGGTGCGGCCCCACGCCCGACCACGCACATTTTAGGGCGAACTGACGTCGTTTGACGCGCTGACCTCGGGATCCGCGAGGACCGGCGGGCCCGTCTCGCCGCGCGCACCGCGGCGGACCGCGCGACAGACTGTCTCATAAATCGATACGTTTCGAGCGGCCACGCGTCGTCGGCCGGCCAGCACCGCGTCCCGACGTGTCCACCGGAGTCCGAGGAGCGAGGCAACCATGCGGTCCGAACTGATCGACACCCAGCGGCGGGGACGCAGGATCTCCCTGAGCGGCGACGAGGTCGACGCGCTGCTGACCGAGCAGCGGGTGTGCCGGGTGGCGACCCTCACCGCCGGCGGGCCGCCGCACGTCAGCCCGCTGTGGTTCGTCTGGGACGGCGGCTCACTGTGGCTCTACTCGATCGTGCGCAGCCAGCGGTGGGCCGACCTGCTCCGTGACCCGCGCGCCGCGGTCGTCGTGGACGCCGGCGGCGACTTCGGCGAGCTGCATGGCGTGGAACTGCGCGGCCGCTTCGAGCCGGTGGGCGAGGCGCCCCGCACCGGCGAGACCGACGTCCCCGAGCTGGCGACGCCCGAGCGGCTGTTCGCCGCCAAGTACATCGCCAATCCGGACGGGTCGATGTACCACGACGGCCGGCACGCCTGGCTGCGCCTCACGCCAGAGAAGGTCGCCTCCTGGGACCACCGCAAGATCAGCTTCTGACGGTCGTCCGCGCGGTCGCCGGACGCACGGTGACCAGACGCACGGTGACCGAGATCGCGGTAGCCGAGATCGCGGTGGCTGGGAGCACGGTTATGGAGAGGTGGGGGTAGCGCGGTGAGCGTGGTGACCAGCCGGCACGGCCGGGTTCTCGTCATCCGGATCGACCGGGAGGAGAAGCGCAACGCGCTCAACGCGGCCGTCACCGCCGGCATCGACGAGGCGATGAACACCCTGGAGGACGACCCCGAGCTGTGGTGCGGCATCCTGACCGGCGGAACGCGGGTGTTCTCCGCCGGCGCCGACCTCGCCAGCGGGCCGGGCGAGCCGACGGAGCGCGGCGGCCTGGTCGGGCTCATCCACCGGCGGCGGGCCAAGCCGCTGATCGCCGCGGTCGAGGGCCTGGCGCTCGGCGGCGGCGTCGAGCTCGTGCTCTGCTGCGACCTGGTGGTCGCCGCCCGCACCGCCCAGTTCGGGCTGCCCGAGGTCAAGCGCGGGCTGATGCCGGACTTCGGCGGCGCGTTCCGGATCACCCGGGTGCTCCCGCGCAACGTCGCCTACGAGTTGCTCGCCACCGGCGACAACCTCACCGCCGACCGCGCCGAACGGCTCGGCTTCGTCAACCTCGTCACCGAGCCGGGCGCCGCCCTCGACGGCGCGCTGGCGCTGGCCGAACGGGTCATCGCGAACGCGCCCCTGGCCGTCCGCGCCGCGCTGGACGTCGCCCACCATGAGGTCTCCCCCGACGAGACCGCCAGCTGGGCGCGCAGCGACGCCGCCCACGCCCGGCTGCTGGAGACCGCGGACCTCGCCGAGGGCATCGGCGCCTTCTTCGAGCGCCGCCCGCCCCGGTGGTCGGGCCAGTGACGGCGCCGGCGCCGGCGCGTTAGGCGACGCCCTCGCTGATGATCTTTACTTCGGTGTACTCCTCGAAGCCGAGGGTGCCCATCTCACGGCCGACGCCGCTCTGCTTGTAGCCGCCGAACGGCACCTCGCAGCTGAAGTACATGCCGCCGTTGACGTTCACGACGCCCGAGCGGATCTTCTCGGCGATCGCGCGGGCCCGCGCGGCGTCCGCGCTCTCGACCGTGCCGGCGAGGCCGAAGATGGTCGAGTTGGCGATCCGGACCGCCTCCTCGTCGGTGTCGAACGGGATGATGACCAGAACCGGGCCGAAGATCTCCTCCTGCGCGATCCGGGAGTCCGGGTCGACGTCGGCGAAGATCGTCGGTTCGACGTAGTAGCCGCGCTCCAGGTGGGCCGGTCGGCCGCCACCGAGGACGAGGCGGGCGCCCTCGGCCTTGCCGAGCTCGATGTAGTCGAGCACCCGCGCGCGCTGCCTGGCGTTGATCAGCGGGCCCATGTAGGTGTTCGGGTCGGCCGGGTCGCCGTAGGGGATGGAACGGAACGCGTCCGCGACCTTGGCGATCGTTTCCTCGTAGCGGGAGCGCTGGACCAGCAACCGGGTGTTGATCGAGCATCCCTGCCCGGCCTGCGCCAGCGACTGGTAGGCGATCATCAGCGCGTTCGTGTCGATGTCGGCGTCGTCGCACTGGATCCAGGCGGACTTGCCGCCGAGTTCCAGGAAGACCTTCTTGACCGTGCCCGCGGCGACGGCCATCAGGTGCCGCCCGACCGCCGTCGACCCGGTGAAGCTGATCAGGTCGACCCGCGGGTCCTCGGCCAGGAGCTGGGCGACCGCGTTGTCGGACGTCGGCACGACGTTGAGCACGCCCGGGGGTAGGTCCGTCTCCTCGGCCGCGAGCCGGCCCAGCGCCGTGGCGCTCCACGGGGTGTCCGGCGCGGGCTTGAGGATGACGGTGCATCCGGCGGCCAGCGCGAACGCCGCCTTCGCCAGGTTGACCTGCATCGGCGCGTTCCACGGCGTGATAGCCGCGACCACCCCGACCGGCTCGCGGTACTGGTGGCGCCGGCTCATCCGGCCCATCGACTCGCCGATGCCCAGGTCACGGACGAACTCGTAGCCCTCGGCGAGGTCCGCGGCGTAGGTGAGGTTGTCCAGGGCGCGGGCGAACAGCGGCACGTCCAGGCTGACGTTCGTCGCGCCGACCTCCGCGCGGATCGTCTCCCGCAGCTCGGGCTCGTGTCGCAGCAACGCGGTGTGCAGCTGGCGCAGGCAGCGGACCCGCAGCTCGACGTCGCGCGCCCAGGTGCCCTCGTCGAATGCGGCCCGGGCGGCGGCGATCGCGGCCCGCATGTCCTCGGCCGTCGCGTCGGCCGCGACCCCGACGACCTGCTCGGTCGCCGGGTTGACGTTCTCGTAGGTCCGACCGCCGGTCGCCGGGCGTAACTGGCCGCCGATGAGCAGCCGCTCCTCGACGAACAGGCCGGACGGGGTGATCACGGGTGTCGACATGCGTTGCTCCTCGGCAGGTGGATCGCCGGCCTCAGCCGGCGCTGGTGGCGGCGTTGGGGGTAAAGCGCTGCAAGGTGGGTTGGAAGCCGGTGGCTCCACCGTCGACGGTGATCTGGGTGCCGGTGACGTACTTGGACTCGTCGGAGGCCAGGTACACGGCGGCGGCGGCGATGTCGGCCGGCTCGCCCAGCCGCGGGAGTACCAGCATGCCGCGGATGACCTGCATGTACTCCTCGTCGGCGAGCAGCCTGCGCATGCCCTCCTCGCCGGTGTAGATGAATCCGACGATGATCGCGTTGGCACGGATGTCGGCGGCGCCGTAGTCGGCGGCGAGCTGGCGGGTCAGCACGTTCACGCCGCCCTTCGCCGCCTGGTAGGCGGGCCGGGAGCGCAGCGAGCGCAGGCTGGACGACGCCGAGATGTTGACGATCGAGCCGCCGCCCGCGGCCCGCATGTGCGGGATGGCGTACTTGCAGGCCCACATCGTGCCGTTGAGCGCCGTGCGGACGATGTAGTCCCAGTCCTCGGTCGAGATCTCGTCGACGTGGTTGTCGCGGCCGCTCGCCGTCACGTCGGTGGCGGCCGCGCTGTTGACGAGAGCGGTGATCGGGCCGTAGGTCTCGACGGTGGTTTCCACCGCGCGGGCGACGTCCTGCTCGGCGGAGCTGTCGGCCTCGACGTAGGTGACGGCGAGGTCGCCCGCGCGCAGCGTGGCCTCGAGCTCCTTGCCTCGGGTCGGGTTGCGGCCGGTGAAGGCGACCGACGCGCCCTGCTCGGCGAACATCCTGACGACGCCGGCGCCGATCCCGGCGGTGCCGCCGGTGACCAGCGCGACCTTTCCTCGCAGCCTCATTCCGCGCCTTTCGTCGTGTCGTTGCCGGTCGGGGTCGGGGCTGGAGCCGAGGCTGGAACCGGGCCCGTGCCGTCGCCGGCCGGAACCGGGGCGGCCTTTCCCGGGACGGTGACGCCGATGTTGTCGACCAGCGGGGTGTCGCCGAAGGTGGCCGAGACGAGCAGCCGGACGTCGCCCGCGAGGACGTCGAGCGGGCGCAGCGTGTCCGCCTCGACGGCGTGCGCGTAGTCCACGGGGGCGACCTCGCCGATCCGGTCGGCGACCAGACCCGTGACCACCTTCGCGTCGCGCTCCCCTGCGCGGACCAGCTCGGCGGCCTCGCTGAGCGCGCGGTGGATGACCGGGGCGGCGGCGCGTTGGGACGGGGTGAGCCGCACGTTTCGGCTCGACCTCGCGACGCCGTCCGGCTCGCGCACCGTCGGACAGCCCACGACCGTGGACGGCGCCAGCAGGTCCTCGGCCGCCCGCCTGAACAGGACGAGCTGCTGCCAGTCCTTCTCGCCGGAGTAGTTCCTGCACGGGCCGGCGATGTTCAGCATCGTGAACACCATCGTCGCGAGAATGCTCGCGTGATCGGGCCGGAGCAGGCCGGGCAGGTCAGGCACGAGCTCCGGCTGGCTGAGGAAGGTGACTGGACGCCGCCCGTACAGGTCGTCGCGTCGCATCACCAGGAAGAGATCGACGCCGGCGGCCGCCAGTAGTTCCTTGTCTCGGTCGATGTCGCGCTCATAGACCTGCGCCGACACCGGCGTCCAATCGAGCTGCACCACGCCCGCGTAGAAGAGGGCCACTACGTCGTTCTCGCGCCGGGCGCGTTCCACCAGGGACAGGTGGCCCTCGTGGATGGCGCCGCTGGTGCCGACCATGCCGACGGTCCGGCCCGCGGCCCGGTGGGCGTCCAGCAGTGCCCGGGTTTCCCGGTAGTCGTGCAGCGTCCGCATCGCCGAGCCCGTCGCGCTGGCCGAGCCCGTCATGCCGCACGGCCTGTCGCGCTCGCGGAGCCCGTCGCGCTCGCCGTGCCTGTCATGCCTGTCGCCGCGCTCACGGGCGCGTCGCCGCCGGCTTCGCCACCGACGTGGCGCGGTGCGCGAGGGTGACGGCGCGCGGCGCCGGCACGTCGAGGACGGTCTTCGTCCCCGGCTCGGCGGCGACGAGGATCGGGATGACGTTGACGGCGCGGGCGGCGTTGAGTGCCGAGACCGGCTCCAGGTCCGGGTCGAAGGCCAGGTCGAACACGCAGGTGATGGTCGGGACCCCGCTGATCTCGACCTTCCAGTTGGGCTCGTCCTCGCTCACCCGCCAACCGGGCGCCAGGCCCAGGCCGACCGTCTGCTCGTTGACGACCTCGTAGAACGGCACGTCGCCGTCCGCGCCGGTGTACGCGGTGAACGTCCAGCGGGCGCCGGCGATCGTGCCCTTCTTCACCTCCAGCCCGCTGGGGTGCAGCACGGCGTCCTCGAGTGCCGCCGCGTACTCCTTCCTGGTCACCCGCACGTCGGTCAGCTCGAATCCGAGACCCGCGGCGACGATCTCCGCCGACTGGCGGATCCCCCAGATCCAGCCCTGGTCCGCCTCGGTGGGCGACTGGTCCTCCGGAACAGGCAGGCCCATGCCCAGCGCCCCCTGGAGCTGCTGGGCGCCCGGGTAGTGCGGCACGTAGTCGCTCTGCCAGCAGCGGATCTTCTCGACCTGGCCGGTGTAGCCGGAGACGAACAGCGGCAGCACGTCGCTGACCAGCCCTGGGATGTTGCCGCCGGCGAGGAACGACGAGCCGCCCTCGGCGCACGCCCGGTCGAGGATCTCGCGCTCGGCGGGGATGAAGGGCGGCCACCAGCCACCCATGCTCGAGTAGACGTTGGTCCCGGCGGCCAGGAACCGCGCGATGACCTCCGGCTCCCAGGTCAGCGAGTGCCAGAGCACGCAGTCCGCGCGCAGCGCGACCAGCGCGTCGACGTCCCGGGTCGCCGCCAGCCCGACCGGCCCGATCCCGACCAGCTCGCCGACGTCGCGCCCTTCCTTCTCCTCGTGGTGGACGAGGACGCCGACGAGTTCCAGGCCGGGCTCACCGGCCAGCAGCCTGATCGCCTGCGACCCGACGCCCCCCGTGTAGCAGACGACAACCCGAATGCCCATCTCGCTCCTCCCCTTCGTCACGTCCGTCTGGTGTCACGTCCATCCGGCGGGGCGCGGCCGGCCAATCGTCATCAGGCGTCTCCGGCTGGTCAATCGGCGTTCAGGAAGCTGAACATCTGTACAGTCGCGGAAGTTCGGAAGGGAGACGGAACGAAGAGGTAGCGGAGCAGCAGGGCGGAAGCGCAGTAGGCAGCGCGGAAGCGCGGTAGACGGAAGCGCAGGAGAGAGGAGCGGCGGCCAGTGGAACGCGGATCAGAGGATGGGACACCGGTGCGGCCGGACGACCTCACCGCCAAGGCGCGCATCCGCAACGCGGCCTTCGCGTTGATCGCGCAGGATGGCGTCGACGCGGCGACGGTGCGTGCCATCGCCCGCCGGGCGGACGTCTCGCCCAGCCTCGTCCTCCATCACTTCGGCTCGAAGCAGGGCGTCGTCGACGAGGTCGCGGCCTGGGTGGCCGACGTCCTCGGCGAGGTGACGCGGGATACCGACTCCACGGTGGGTCCGGCTGAGGCGCACCGCCGCCGCCAGCTTCGGTTCGAGCGGATGACCATCGAGGCGCCGCTGCTCGGCGCCTACCTGCGCCGGATGTTGCTCGATGGCACCGAGAACGGCCTGGAATGGTTCACCCGGGCGGTCGAGGCCTCGGTGGCCGGGTTGAGCCAGCGCGAGGCGCTCGGCATAGCCCGGCCGTCGGCCGACGTCCGGGTGACGGCCGCGATGTTGGCCCTGCTGGGGTTCGCGCCGGTGCTGCTCCGGCCGCATCTGGAGCACGCGCTACGGCTCGACTTCGACGACGAGAACGACCGACGGCGGTGGCGCGCCGCCGAGACGGCACTGCTGACCTCGGCGCTCTACCCCCGCGGCGCCCTCCCGGACGCCTCGGCCTGAGTCGTCGCGAGTCGATGACGCCCGCGGGCCAGATCCGGACGCCGGCTAACAGCGTCACTTGCGTTATCCGGTAGCCTGAATGCAATGAGCGGGGAAGCTGTGAGCGAGCGCGCCCGGAGCGGCGACGACACCGAGGCGGACTGGCATCGGCGGGTCGTCACACGGTCGCTGCAGGGCGCGCAGAAGCGTTCGATCGACCGCGGGGACCGGTTCATCCGGGCGGCGGCGAAGGTGCTGGAGCGTTCGAACGGCGAGTCGCTGACGGTCCAGGACGTGGCCGACGAGGCCGGGCAGTCGCTGCGGACGCTCTACCAGTACTTCGCGAGCAAGGATGACCTGCTTCTCGCCGTGTTCGAGGAGGCGATGCGCACCTACGCGCGGATCATCCGCGCCGCGATCGCCGATCTGGACGACCCGCTCGAACGGCTGGCCGGCGCCATCCTCGCCGCGGCGCACCTGCCCGCGATGCACAACAAGGCCGGCGTCGACCGCGGGCTCGTCCACCTGCGCCTCCAGCTCGGCCAGGCCGAACCCGACCTCATCGCCCGTTCCCAGGCGCCGGTGACGTCGCTGTACCGCGAGCTGATCGAGGCCGCCACCGCCGACGCCGCGCTGACCGCCCTCGACGTCGAGCCGGCGACCTACTTCCTCGTGTCGACGCGGACGTCGTTCCTCACCTCGATGACGGCGGGCAACGAGTACGGGGTCCGAGCACCCGACCTGATCGACCTTTCCCTGTTCTGCCTGAACGGCCTCGGCGCCCACCGCCCGCGGGAATGGCACGAGCGGGTGGACAAGCGCCTCGAGCTCTCGGGCGACGGGCGCTCGATCCTGCGCCGCCTGGCGAGGGCATCGGGCTCCACGTCTGCCTGAGCCCCGGGGCGCGACGGGACCCGTCCCGCGCGGGTTCGCCGGGAGGCCGGACGGGCGGGCGCCGGCCGCGCACGTGCCCGTCGCGCGTCGTCAAACTCCAGACGTCCGAGGCTCTCGCGGCCCACCGGCCGCTGATGGCGCATCGACTACTGATACTGTCGCTTTCGCCACAGGCCAATCGAGGCTTTACCCACGGAATTCGCCGACCCTCCCGGGCGCATGCGGGCCCCGCGAACACAGCGGCGGTACCGGCCCGTTCCGGGATCTCCCGTGCCTGCCCCGGGCGAGCGACGCCCACCAGTGATGCATACAGCGTTATTCCGGCCGCGCCAATGTGAGGTCAGCTCATGGATTTTCAGTTACGCGACCCATCCAAGACCGCCAGCAGCCTCCGCACCTGGCTCACCGACGTCCGCGGACTGGTGGACGTCGAGGTCGGGAACCCGACCATCCCGGCGGGCACCGGCGCGTCCAACGAGACGGTCCTCTTCGACGCGACGTGGTCCGGCCCCGCCGGACCCGAACAGCACCACCTGGTGGCCCGCATCGCGCCGACGAGCTACGTGGTGTTCCCCGACGACACGTTCGCGTTGCAGTTCCACGTGATGCGCGCCCTGGCCGCCGCCTCCAGCGTCCCGATGGCTCGCATGCACTGGTTCGAGCCGGACACGGCCTGGTTCGGCGCGCCATTCTGGATCATGGACCGGGTGGCAGGCCAGATCCCCAGCGACACCCCGCCGTACGCGTCGACCGGGTGGCTGGCCGAGGCGACACCCGAGCAGCAGCATCGCGCCTGGGTCAGCGGTGTGCGCGCCCTGGCGGGTGTCCACACGACGCCGCTGGCCGACCTGAGCCTTCCCTCGGGTCTGCTCCCGACGCCCGACGACCCGCTGGCCGCCGAGATCGATCGCTACGAACGATTTCTCGCCTGGGCCGAGGAGGACAAGCCGTTCGAGCTGGCCAGGGACGCACTCGCCTGGCTGAGGCGTAACCAGCCGTCGGCGCCTGCCGGCGGGCCAGCGCTGTGCTGGGGCGACGCCCGGCTCAGCAACCTCATTTATCAGGACTTCGAGGTCGCCGCGGTTCTCGACTGGGAGATGGCGACCGTCGGCGACCCGCTCCTCGATCTGGGCTGGTGGATCTTCGCCGACGAGACGCTGACCACGGGGGCGGGCCTCGGCCTGCGCCGCCTACCGGGCTTCCCGTCGCGCGAGGAGACCGCCGCGCTCTGGCGTTCGGCCACCGGGCGCTCCACCGACAACCTCGACTACTTCGAGGTGTTCGCCGGGCTCCGATTCACGGTGATCATGGTTCGGATGGGAAAGCTGATCGTCGACATGGGATTCATGCCCGACACCTTTCCCTACGACAACCTGGTCAGCCAGGGCCTGCACCGGGTTTTGTCCCGGGTCTAAAAATCTGGCGCCGGCCGCTATTCACGCTGGGTGATGTCGTACCGCCGTCAATCGATCGGCAGTCATCAACACGAGAACAAGCGCGACATCACCGGCGTGGGCGCCTCCTCGCGGATGCGATATCTTCCCGAACATCTGGCTCGGCCAACATCCAAACTCCGTGACGGCGCGGTTTTCGCCTGACCGGAGGGCTGGGCCCGACAACCCGAGGAGGCAGGCACTTGGTGACACCCTTGCACCGCGGCACCCAATACTTATGCAGCCACGTGCACCAACGCCGATACACGAAACTCACCGCCATCTCGGCGGCCGTCCTGGCCGCGCTGGCCGCCACCGGCTGCTCTGGCGCCGCACCATCCTCGACGCCCTCAGCGGCCTGCGACTCACCGGGCGTCTCTGCGCACGAGATCCGGATCGGCCTGGTCTACCCGGATGGCGGGACCATCGGAGCCGCACTTCAGGCCGCCCGCAGCGGCGTCGACGCCCGTCTGGGCGTGGCGAACGCCGCCGGTGGCATCAATGGGCGAAAGATCGTCTACGACTGGCAAAGCGACGATGCCAACACGGTGGGCAACGACAACGCCGTACGGAGCCTCGTCGAGTCCAGCAAGGTCTTCGCGCTCTTCGAGGCGTCGTTGAACGGCGACGGCGGCGCCGACTACCTCCGGTCCCACCAGATTCCCGCCGTGGGGCTGCCCATCGAGAACGTCTGGGCCGATCCGGCATATACGAACATGTTTTCCTATCCGTCTCTTGTCACCGGTGGGCCGGTCTCGGACGTCCTCGGACGATATGCCCGCGCGCAGGGCGGGAATCGGGCCGTCATCGTCAGGACGGACGCACCCGCCGACCAGGGGTTCACCTCTCCCCTGGAGCAGAGCCTCGGCACGGCCCAGATCCCGGCGACAACGGTCGCGTACAACGCGGCGCTGATGACTCCCGCGCAGTTCGTCGACCGGCTCCGTGAGACGAGCGCGGACGTCCTGGTGCTGGACCTCGGCCCCGCCGACATTCCCGCGATCGTCGCCGCGGCCAAGGCCGCGGGTATCCACTTCAAGGCGATCATCGGCATCACCGGCTACAGCGCCGAGACGCTCCAGAAGTACGGTGCCTCGGTGGCCGGCCTCACGAGTTTTTCGACCCTGATGCCGTTCGAGGCGAATCTTCCCGCACAGCGGACCTACATGGCCGCCGCCGCCAAGTACGCGCCCGAGCTCCGGACGCCTTCCCAGGACGTGGCATACGGGACCTATATCGCCGCCGACATTCTCGTGCAGGGGCTGAAGGCCGCGGGCGGGTGCCCGACCAGGGTGGCGTTCATCAACGCCCTGCGCGGGCTGCGGAACTACGACGCCGACGGAATGCTCGCGGGCAAGGTGGACTTCACCAAGACCAAGCAGACGATCAACTGTCTGATCTTCATGCGCGTCAACGGCACCGGGACCTCGTTCGACATCGTCCCCGAAGTCGGGTCGTCCGAGACGCGGTGGTGCGGCGACAGCTCCTGAGCCCCCGCCTCGCGTCGCGCCGAAACCGAGCGCGGCGCGAGGCGTGAGGCGCGCCTGATTCAGGGCTGGACGAGGATCTTTCCGCTGGCGGCGACCTGGGCGAGGTCGTCGAACGCCTCGTTCACCTGGCCGAGTTCGACCCGCTTCGCGAGCAGCGGCGCCGGGTCGATCAGGCCGCTGGTGAACGCCGCGATGACCGTCCGGAACTCCTCGGGCGTGTAGTAGACGGCGAAGCCGATGGACACCTCCTTCATCAGCGCCGCCCAGGACTGGAACGAGGTCGCGTCGATGGTCACGCCCGCCAGGACGATCCGGCCCCTCGGCCGTACCGCGGTCACGAAGGCGTCGAGCAGCCCGGCTTTGCCCGCGCACTCGGCCACGACGTCGTAGCCGCTGGCCTGGGTCTCCTCGACGGTGGTGAGGACGTCGGTGGCCCCGAACGACTCCGCTGCCGACCGCCGCGAGGCAGCCGGGTCGACGGCGGTGATCCGGCGGGCCCCACGCGCCCGGGCCCAGGCGATGGTGGTCAGGCCGACCGTGCCGGCGCCGACGACGAGCACGTCGTCGCCCGCCTCGATGCGCCCGGTCCGCGCGGTGTGCAGACCCACCGCGAACGGCTCCACCAGCGCGCTGTGCACCGGGTCGATCCGCGGGGTCAGCGGGAACGCCGCCGCCGCGGTCACCACTGCCAGCTCGGCGAACCCGCCACCGGTGCCGCCGAGCCCGACCAGCCGCACCTTCGCGCAGTGGATCACATGGCCCGAGGCGCACCACTCGCACTGCCCGCACGACAGCGCCGGCAGCACCGCCACCTGGGTCCCCGCCAGCCAGCCCTCCGTGTCCGGCCCGAGCCCGACGACCTCTCCACCGAACTCGTGCCCCATGATCGTGCCCACGGGCATGGCGGCGCGCGCCTTGAGGTCCGAGCCGCAGAACCCGCAGGCCGTGACCCGCACCAGTAACTCGCCGGGGCCGGGCGACGGGTCGGCCACCTCGGCGATCTCGTACTGCCCACCGGAAGCGACGACGGCCGCGCGCATGAGACCTCCACTGTGCCCCGACCGCCCAGCCATCGCCGGGCGGTCGCCTGATTACGACTAGGTGTGCCTGTCCCTAGGACAGCTTGAAGCCGGCGTAGCCGTCGGCGGCGATCTCGCCGAGGCGGCGCCGGTACTCGGGCAGCCCGAGGGGGTAGGTCGTGTACATCCGCTTCTTGCCCGGCACGTTGGCGCCGTTGTACCAGGAGTTGCAGTCCGGGTGGACGACCACGCTGCCGGCCACCAGGGAGGTGATGCCGTCGATCCACTCGGTCTGTGCCGAGGGAAGTGCCTCCATCGTCCGGTAGCCGCCCGCCCGCACGGCCGAGATGGCGTCGGCGATCCACTCGACGTGGTGCTCCATCGCGGCGACGAAGTTCGAGGCGGCCGACGGGCTGCCCGGCCCCTGGATCAGGAACAGGTTCGGGAATCCGGCCACCTGCAGGCCGAGGTAGGAGAACGGGCCTTCCGTCCTCCAGAAATCGCGGAGCAGCGCGCCGCCCCGCCCGCGGACGTCGATGCGGGTGAGCGCGCCGGTGAGGGCGTCGAATCCGGTGGCGAACAGGATGACGTCCACCTCGTAAAGGCCCTGTTCGGTGCGGATCCCGGAGGGAGTGATCTCCTGGATCGCGCCCTTGCGCAGGTCGACCAGCGTCACGTTCTCGCGGTTGAACGTCTCGTAGTAGCCCTGGTCGATGATCGGCCGCTTGCAGCCGAACGGGTAGGTCGGCGTCAGCGACGCCGCGGTCTCCGGATCCCGGACGATGCGCGCGACCGCCTCGCCGTACAGAGCCGTCGCCAGCTTCCCCGCCTCGGGGTCGAACATGACGTCGCTCCAGTACAGCGCGCCGGTGACGCCGCGCTCCTCGATCGCCCGCAGCTGTTCCTCGCGCGACGCGGCCAGCAGCGACGGGAACTCGCGCATGTTGACGAGCACCGAGAAGGCGCTCAGCCGGGCCGCTCCCACGTGCGCGGTCAGCTGCGCGGCCCGGATCTCGTCGTATCTCGCCTTCAACCCCGCCAGCTCACCCGGCTCGTAGGAGCGCGCCGGCGAGGGCAGCGTGTAGGCGGCCGACCGCTGGAACACGTAGAGGTGGTCGGCCTGCTCGGCGACGACCGGTACCGCCTGCACGCCGGTCGACCCGGTGCCGATGATCGCCACCCGCCTGCCGGCGAGGTCGAACCCCTCTCGCGGGTACCGGTTGCTGAACAGCGTGGTGCCGGCGAAGGTGTCCAGCCCGGGGATGCCCGGGTCGAGCGGCGCGGAGAGGATGCCGGTCGCGGCGACCACGAACGGGGCGACGAACCGCTCGCCGGCCGCCGTCTCCACCAGCCACGACGCGTCGTCCTCGTCGAACGTCATCGCGGCGACCCGCGTCTCGAACTGGATGTCGCGGCGCAGGTCGAGCCGGTCGGCCACGAAGTTCAGATAGGCCTCGATCTCCTGCTGACCAGGTAACAGCTCCGTCCAGGTCCACTCCTGCTCGATCTCGGGCGAGAAGCTGTAGGAGTACTCGATGCTCTCGATGTCGCAGCGCGCGCCCGGGTAGCGGTTGAACAGCCAGGTCCCGCCGACCTCGTCCGCCGCCTCGAGCACCCGGACCCGAAGCCCGAGCTCGCGCAGCTTGTGGAGCAGGTACAACCCCGAGAAACCCGCGCCCACCACGACGGCGTCATACGGCTCGGCTCCGGCACTCTCCCGCGGAAGATCCCGGGCCGCCACCGCATCCACGTCGCTCACTGCCACGCCCCTGCCGATCTCGTCGATGCCAAGATAAGTATAGATATTTTCGTTCGTCGACAGGGACGTCAAGCGACGGTCCAGGCGCCAGCCCCGGGTGACCGCGCCACCGCGGATCGGAGCGGTCACGCCGCCCTACCTTCCTGAGTGCGCCCGGTCTGCAGGGTCGCCTGTGAGGGGCGGCAGGATCGGGGGTGTGCGAGCGAGGCAGGGATGGCTTTCATGTCGGCTGCCCTTGATGGCCACGGTGGCTTGGCCCCCTGTCTCGCCGCTTCTTCCTGACCGCTGATTGGGAACTGCGATCGATCGCTATGTAGGGCAGGGCCGGCGGGAAGAGGCCGCACGCGGACCGGGACGGCGAAAGGAGACCGGACGTGGCGATAGCGGTGGGTGTCGACGTCGCCAAGCAACTGCACTGGGCCGAGATCAAGGTCGCTGAGACCGGCGCGGTGCTGACCAGCCGGGGGGTGGAGAACACCCCGGCCGACATCGCGGAGCTGATCGGGCAGATCCGAGTCGCCGAGGCCGAGCATGGCCCGGCCCGGGTCGGGATCGACCTGCTCGGCGGGATCGCGTCGTTGCTGGAGGCGATGCTGCTCGACGCCGGCCTGGCTGTGGTGCACGTGCCGGGTCTGGCGGTCAACCGGGCCCGCCGGGGCACGGTGGGTGGAGAGCACAAGAGCGACCCGAAGGACGCCCGGGTCATCGCCGACCAGGTGCGGATGCGCGACGACCTGCGTGTCGTCGAACGGATGCGGGACGACGACATCGAGCTGCGGCTGCTGACCAGCCGACGCGGTGAGATCGTCACCGACCAGACCCGCCGGGCCGCCCGGCTGCGGGATCTGCTCAGCTCGATCCACCCCGGACTCGAACAGATCGTCGACGTGACGACCAAGACCGGGATGTGGCTGCTGACCCGCTACGTCACCCCAGGCGAGATCCGCCGGGCCGGCCGGCGCGGCCTGCTGGCCCATCTGCGCAAACTGCACCACGTCCGCGACAGCGACCTGGCCGCGCTCGCCGAAGCCGCGCTCGCCGCCGCCCAGGCCCAGCACGTCACCGTGCCCGGCGAAGCCGTCGCGGCCGATCTCGCCCGCGGCCTGGCCCGCGAGATGCTCGCCGGCCGCGACCAGCTCACCCAGATCGACAAGAACATCGCCGCGGTCCTCGACCGCCACCCTGACGCGGCCCTCATCCGCAGCCTGCCCGGCATGGGGGCCACCCTGACCGCCGAGTTCCTCGCCGTCACCGGAGGCATCGGCCGGTTCCCCAGCGGCGACCAGCTCGCCGCCGCAGCAGGCCTCGCTCCCGTCCTGCGCCAGTCCGGCAGGGTCCGCTACCTGCGCCGACCCACCGCCGGCGACAAGGCACTCAAACGCGTCTTCTACCAGTCCGCGTTCGTCGCCGTCAGCTGTGACCCCACCAGCAAGGCCTACTACCGGCGGAAACGAGACGAGGGCAAGACCCACCACCAGGCCGTCCTCGCGCTCGCCCGCCGACGCGTCAACGTCCTGCACGCGATCATCCGCAACCGGACCCCCTACCAGGCACCCAACGCAGCCGTCGCCGCTTGACAGACGCATTAGGAAGCCCTACGTCGTCGCCGTCGTCGCGCTGGCGGAGCAGACCGACGTCCGCCTCACCACGAACATCGTCGGCTGCCCGCCGGACGACGTGCACGTGGGCCAGGAGGTCGCCGTCCGGTTCGAGCGGCACGAGGACGTGTGGCTGCCGCTGTTCGAGCCGGCCGGCGGCACCGACCCGGTCGACCGCGTCCCGGCGCCCAGCCGGCCGGTGCCCCGGCCGCCGGTGAGCGAGGAGCGGTTCGAGCACCGGACGGTGCTGTCCGGCATCGGGCGCTCCGCGCTCGGCCGGCGGCTCATGGTCGACCCGCTCTCGCTCACGGTCGACGCGTGCCTCGCGGCCGTCGCGGACGCCGGCCTGACGCTCGCCGACATCGACGGGCTGTCCACCTATCCGGGCGGGGACGGCGCCCTTGGTGGGATGAGCGAGGGCGGCGTCACCGCCGTCGAGGAGGCGCTGCGCCTGCAGCCGACCTGGATCAACGGCGGCATGGACATCCCCGGCCCGGGCGGTGCCGTGATCGCCGCGATGATGGCGGTCGCGAACGGGCTGTGCCGGCACGTGCTCTGCTTCCGGACGGTCTGGGCCTCCACCTTCGCCGCCCTGCAGCGCGGCGGAGGCGGTGGTGGCGAGGGCGGTGGCCGGGTCTCCGGGATGTTCGAGTACCGGGCGCCGTTCGGGGCGATGTCGGCGGCGAACTGGATCGGCATGAACGCCAACCAGTACCTGCACCGCTACGGCGCGACCCGGGAGCTGCTCGGCGCGATCGCGCTGAACGGACGGGCGAACGCGGCCCGCAACCCGGCGGCGATCTACCGGGACCCGATGACGATGGACGACTACCTGTCCGCCCGGATGATCAGCTCGCCGTTCGGCCTGTACGACTGCGACGTGCCCTGCGACGGGTCGATCGCGATCATCGTCTCGGCCGCGGAGACCGCGCCCGACCGGCCCCGGCCGGCGATCCGCGTCGAGGCCGTCGGCACCCAGATCCTCGAGCGCGTCTCCTGGGACCAGGGGACGATCACCCACGAGCCCCAGGTCCTCGGCCAGGCCGCGCACCTGTGGACCAGGACCAGCCTGCGCCCCGCCGACGTCGACGTCGCCCTGCTCTACGACGGCTTCACCTTCAACGCGGTGTCCTGGCTGGAGGCCCTCGGCTTCTGCGGGCTCGGCGAGGCCCAGGACTGGATCGACAAGGGCCGGCGCATCGCCCTCGACGGCGAGCTTCCGCTCAACCCGCACGGCGGGCAGCTCTCCGAGGGCCGCACCCACGGCTTCGGCTTCCTCTACGAGGCGGTCGCCCAGCTGCGCCACGACGCGGGCGAACGCCAGGTCGCCGACGCGCGGACCGCCGTCGTGTCCACCGGCGGCGGCACCCCGTCCGGCGTCCTGCTCCTCCAACGCGACTCCGGCTGACCGCCGCGCGCCCCACCACCCGTTGGGGTGGAGGGGGAGGAAAGGGGACCAGACCGGATCCAGTGGGGCATTGATGGGCCGTTAGTGTGGAGCGGGATGACCGTGACAACGGCTGACGCAGCCCACCCCCTCGTTGTTCATCCTCCCCACGTGCCGACCTCGGCCGCGCCGTTGATGGTCACCGACTGGCGGCGCGTCGCCTCGCTCGCCGGTATCGTGGCCGCCCTGGCGATCACCGCCCACTGGGCCAACCCGGTGCTGGTCCGTGGCTTCGACCACCCCATCGAGCAGTGGGTGATCGACCACCGCTCCCCCGCCCTGAACTGGCTGTTCCGGCGGGCGTCCTTCATCGGCTCGTCGAAGGTCGTGTACACGCTGGGTCCGCTGCTCGGCCTGGCCGCCTGGGCGCGGTGCCGAACCGTCGGCTACACGATCTGGACGGTGACCGCCGCCCGCCCGCTCGTCGAGCACACCATGAAGCTCCTGGTCGACCGGCCCAGGCCGGACATCTCCCGGATGGTCGCCGGCAACGGCCCGTCGTTCCCCTGCGGGCATGTGATGGCCGCCGCCGCGCTCTGGGCGATGGTGCCCATCGTGATCTCGCTGTATGTCTCCTCCCGCTGGATCTGGCGGGCCAGCGTCGCGATGTCCTGCGCGCTGGTGGTGATCATCGGTGCCAGCCGGGTCTATCTCGGCGTGCACTGGCCGTCGGACGTGCTGGCCGGGCTGCTGATCGACGCGCTGTTGCTGGTCGCGGTCGACCGGCTGTTCAACCGCGCCCACGCCGGATCGCCCTGCCGGAGCCGCCGAGGCCGCGTGGACCGGGCCCTGACCCGCTGACCTGCCAGGTTCCGACCGGCCAAAGCAGGGGTCTTCAGGCTGAACGAGTGGTGAACGCCTCATCACCTTCCCGTGTCGTCCGCGATCGGTATGGTCGTTTTCATCGACTTCACATGTTTCGCGGAGGCGGCCCATGGCGGACGGCGGCGGACCTCGCCTCGTCTGGCTGGATGACCCGGCCGCGACCGGTGTCGAGCTGGTCGGGGCCAAGGCAGCCAACCTCGCCGTCTCGGCCGGCGCCGGGCTGCCCGTCATCCCCGGGTTCGTCGTCACCACCCGGGCCAGCGCCGGTCTCGACGGCCCGGGGATCGCCGCCGCCCTGGCCGACGACGACGAGGCGCGCCGGTACTGGGAGCGGCTCACCGACGGCGGCGCCCACCCGCTCGCGGTCCGCTCCTCCTCGGTAGCCGAGGACTCCGAGACCTCCTCGATGGCCGGGCAGTTCCTGTCCGTGCTGCACGTGACCGGGTGGGACGCCTTCGTCAAGGCGGTCGGCGAGGTGGTGGGCTCGGCCCGGATCGGGCCCGAGGCCGCCGGCATGGCCGTCCTCGTCCAGCCGATGGCGCAGGCCCGCCTGGGCGGGGTGATGTTCGGCCTGGACCCGCTGACCGGTGACCGCTCCCGGCTGCTGGTCTCGATGACCGACGGCCTGCCCGAGCTGATCGTCAGCGGCGAGGTCAGCGGCACGAGCGTCGTGCTGTCGCGGTTCGGCCGGCTGAGGTCGGTGGACGGGCCGGTCCCGGCCGCGCTGCACGCCCACGACCGGTTCCGGCTGGCCCGGCTCGCCTGGCGCACCCGCCGGCTGTTCGGCGGGCCGCAGGACATGGAGTGGCTGATCGAGCCGGACGGCACGCTGCGGCTGCTGCAGAGCCGGCCGGTCACCGCCAGCGCCGTACCCGCCCGGCGCAGCCACGTCTTCGGCCCGGGGCCGGTCGCCGAGACGTTCCCGGAGCCGCTGTCCCGCCTGGAGCTGGACCTGTGGGTTCCTCCGTTGGAGGAGGGCCTGGAGGAGGCGCTGCGACTGTCCGGCACCCTGGGCCGCCGCCCGCCCAAGCAGCCCTACGTGCTCGACATCCAGGGCCGGGTCGCGGTCGACCTGGAGGCGCTCGGAGTGCTGCGCCGCCGGCGCTGGTGGACGCCGTTCGACCCCCGGCCCGGCTACCGGCGGCTGCGGGCGGCCTGGCGCATCGGCCGGCTGCGGGTGGCGATGCCGGCCATCGTGGCGGACCTGGCCACCGACGTCGACGACGCCCTGCGGGAGGTGCGGCCCCTGGCCACGCTGGCCGACCACCAGCTGCCGGTGCTGCTGCGCAACACCCGCTCGACGCTGATGGGCGTGCACGCCCACGAGATCCTGGCCGGCCTGTTCCTCAACGCCCGCGCCAGCTCCACCACCGGCGCCGCCGTCGCGGTGGCGACCGTGTCGCTGGCCCGGGAGGACGGCCTCGCCGACGAGGAGATCATCACCCGCTTCCCGGAGGCACTGGCCCTGATCCCGCCGCGCGTCGGCGGCAGTCGCCGGCTTCCGCCGACCCCCGCCTACGTGGGCACCCCCACTGGCGAGGGCGACGATCCGATGGCGCTGGCCCGGGAGACGCTGCGGCTGCGCACGCGCTGGCTGCAGGAGCTCTCCGCCCTGGTCGCGATGGAGCTTGGGCGGCGGATGGCGCGGCGCGGCCAGCTGCACCACGCCGACGACGTCCGCCACCTGACCCTGGACGCGTTGATGACCCTCACCGTCTCGCACAACGTCGCGGTCGCGGTGCCGGCCAGGCCGAAGGAGCCCCTCGTACCGGCGCTGCCCGCGGCGTTCCGGCTCGCCCCGGACGGCAGCCTGGTCGCCGACGGCCGCTCCGGCGCCGGCCCGCGGGGCGTCAGCTCCGGCCGGGCCCAGGCCCCGCTGACCCGCGCCTGGGAGGGCGCCGCCGGCATGATCCTGCTGGTCGAGAACCTGGACCCGACGCTCGCCGCCGTGCTGCCGGACCTGGCCGGGCTGGTCTCGCGCACCGGCAGCCCGCTGAGCCACCTGGCGATCCTGGCCCGCGAGTACCGGGTGCCCACCGTCGTCGGGTTCCCGGACGGGCTCGACGACCTGGCCGAGGGCGAGGTGCTCGTCATCGACGGGGGCGACGGGACGGTCAGCCGGCTGGAGGAGGACGAAGCGGCCGCGACCGGGGCGGACCAGCCGTCGGCCAACGGCTCCGGGCAGAAGACGGAGAAGGCCCGGGCCGGCGGGACCCGGACCGAGCGGGCCGGCCGAGTCGGGGGAGGATCATGAGACGGCTGTTCGTCCTCGGGATCGGCGGGGTGACCCTGCTCGGCTCCGGGCTGTACTTCTTCGTCTACCTGTACCGCTGGGAGTGGAACCGGGCGCTGGTCAGCGGGCTGATCTTCCTGGCGGTGGAGGTGGCGCTGGTCGGACTGGTCGTCTCGTCCCGGCTGACCAGGCTGACCCGGGCGGTGGAGACCTCGGCCGACCACCCCGCCCGCCGCTCCCGCATCGCCGCGCACCTGCGCGAGGCGCCGGACGAGCCGTCGGCGGTCTTCGCCTGGCTGCGCCAGAGCGGTTCGGGTTCATCGGCCCCGGTGTTCATCCCCATCCTGATGGGGACGGGACTGGCCCTGTCCGGCGCGGCCTGGCTGGTCGAACGGATCGGCCGGGCGACCGCCCGCAACAGCTCCGACCCGCACCTGGCCACGCGGATGTCCCGGCTCGGCCCGCCGCCCGGCGGCCTGCTGGACGACAGCACTGACCCCCTGCGGCTGCTGCGCCACCCGGCGTCCCCCCGATGACCGGGGACGCGGCCCTCCGCTGGCCAGCCTCGCGATGAAGACCGCACGCAACGTCGTCATCCTGCTGGTCGTGCTCGGTGGCGTGCTGTTCGGCGTGCACGCGCTGGAGGAGGCGACCGAGTACCACGGCGGCTCGGGCACGGCGGCCACGACGACGGTGGTGTTCACGGTCCAGGGGAAGCGGTTCACCCACGGTTCCGACCTGGCCGCGACGACACTGTGGGAGACGTGCGTCGGGACGCTCGAGTGGTCGGACACGTCCACCCCGGTCCGCCAGGCCGACGGCTCCTACCAGGCGGTGGTCCACCCGTCGCTGCCCGCCGACACCCGCCGCCGGCTGCGCGGCTGCCTGGAGGACCTGACGCTGGACCGCATCCGCGGCTCCGTCACCCGGATGGCCAGCACGTAGCGGACGGCCGTTCCGCCCTCCGGGGGTTGCGCTTGCACGATCCATTCCTCAAAGATCACCGAATGGGTAGGCAAACGGGCGTGCACGCCCGACCAGCGAAGATCGAGCACGCTCAAGAGAAGACCTCCTGACCGGTCAACCGAACGGCACCGAAGATCCCACCCGATCATGGCTAGGCTCGTGATCGGGTGGGATCGTCAGAGCCAGAGCGAGGAACCCTAATTACTCAGGTCTCGCATCGGATCTGGTCATGGGTTGTGGGGCGGATCCCGGCTTCACGCCCGCCACAGCCCATGGGTGGATGGACGTGCGCAGCGGAGCGTCGGGGCAGGCGCCCGGGGGATCCCGGGCGTCGCGTCAGACGTCAGGGGCGCGAAACGGCGCTGGTCGTGACTCTGACGTCGGACAGGATGAACACCCGGCCGCCCGAGCGCCCGGGCGGCGCCCCGACCGGGCCCGGGCCGGGCTCCAGGCGGGGTTGACTCCGCGATCGCCAAGACGATCCCAGGGCGATTGCGTTCTTGCGTGCCAGAGCGAGGAACCGAAATTACTCAAGTCACTACTCGAAGCCGTATATGACACCGGCCACTCGATGCCGCGGCGAATTCCACCGGGGCTCTTGCCCACGATGCCGAGGGATTGGCTGGTGAACCCACGCGGCCTCATCACGGCGACTGTTTCCTCGAAGCTCATACCAAAGCGCAGCGGGCCAACACGCTCGTACGGGACGTAGTCCCACTGCGCACGGGCAGCCTCGTCGAGCACCGGCCACCACATCGAACGATCCCCGTCCCCTCCAGCCAAGCGCAACATCCGGGGCCAAGCCGAGGACGCTGCCGGAAGCACCTCTCTACTACAACGCTCGGCAGCGCCCTGACCCTGGCAGCGCTCAGCGGGCCTCGGACGGCCTACCGATGGATTCGACGGTGGCCCTTCCGGTTCTCAGCGACGCGCCGCCGCTCCGACGCGCGCGGGCGGGTGGCAGACCCGACGCGCCCGGGGTGCCGAGCGAAGCGAGGCGGGGCCCCGGGGTCGCAGCGGGGCTGACGGGACCCGCCCGCGCGTCGCGTGCGGCGCAGCGCGGCGCGCGCCCCGAAGGGGCGCCTTGAACCCGTAGAGTTTTTCTGCGATGGCGATCTTCACTTACCCCTGTCCGATCCCATGTGATGCTTTACATCTCGGTCCCACCTGATGCCTGACGGCCGATCCTGCTTGAACCCGTAGAGTTTTTCTGCGATGGCGATCTTCACTTACCCTGTCCGATCCCATGTGATGCTTTACATCTCGGTCCCACCTGATGCCTGACGGCCGATCCTGCTTGACTTTGCCGTTACGCGCCACCGGTCAGCGGCGCAGCGGTACAACCCTCCCCATGACCGACAACGGGGGAGCAGCGAGGCGTTCTGGCCGCCGCTGGCTGCTGACGATCGCCGGTCTTGCGGGGTTGGGTGCGATCGGCGCGGTGGTCGCGATCTGGCATTTGCCGGTCCGGATGTACCCGGGCGGCTCCGATGGCGCTGTTCAGGCTCGGGCCGCGTTGCAGGGCGGCCTGTTGACCGCGGCTGCGGCGCTTACTGCGGTGGCGGGCGCGCTGATCGCGCTGGACGAGACGCGGCAGGCCAACGCCGAAACCAAGCGGGCGAACGAGGCCGCCGATGTTCGCGAACGGGCCGCGACCGCGAACACCCACGTGCGCGAGTTGTACGTGGAGGCGGTGAAGTTGCTCAACGAGCCGGACAACCTCGGGATCCGGCTTGGGGGGATCTACGCGCTGGAACGGATCGCGGTGGACTCGCCGGGCGACCAGCGGACCGTGGTGGAGGTGCTCTCGGCGTTCGTGCGGACCCGCAGCAGCGACCCGGCACTGCGCCCGTCCTCGCCCGGTGCCAGCCCGGCGGAGCGTTCTGGTGCCGACATGCGCGCCGCAGTCCAGGTCCTCGCACGCCTGCCCTACCGCGACGGCATCCCCCGCGCGGACCTCGCTGGCGCCGACCTCACCGGCCCCGCCAGCCTGACGGGCCTCGACCTCGCCTCCGGTGACCTGCGCGACGTCGACCTACGTCAGGCCGATTTCAGGGATGCCCGGCTGTTCTACGCGAACCTGACCGGCGCCCGGCTGCACGGGGCGAACCTGACCAACGCCGATCTGTACCAGGCGGACCTGTCCTTCGCCCGGCTGCACGGGGCGAACCTGACCAGCGCCCGGCTGGAAAGGGCGGACCTGAGTACCGCCGAGCTGAACGAGGCGAACCTGACCAACGGCCAACTGCACGAGGCGGTCCTGTACAGCGCCGTGCTACACGGGGCGAACCTCACCGGCGCCCGGTTGCATGGGGCGAATCTGACCGATGCCCAGCCATATCGGGCCAACCTGACCGGCGCCCAGCTGCACGGGGTGGACCTGAGCCGCGTAGTGAACCTCACGCAGGAGCAGGTGGACGTAGCGGTCGGAGACGCGGAGACGCGCCTGCCGTCGGGGGTAACGCGGCCGGCGTGGTGGTGACACAGGGTGGCTGCGACAGGGATCCACCATGGACCAGTTTTCAACAGGGAAGACACGGAACGTATCGGTACAGCAGGAGACTGGCCGTTGGCGGACCGGAGCAAGTCGGCGCCGAGTACAGCCGCCTGCCACCGACACGACTCCACGTCGACGGGTCCTGCCTGGCCGAGAACCCTGGGGCAAAGCGGAGTTTGCCTGCCCGCCGGAGGAGCCCCGCTCCGTCCGAGCTGTGAAGGGCAAGGCCGCTGTCGACCGTCCAGGCACGGCTGCGCGACCGACCAGGTCGGGCGCGCAGCCTCCACCTTTGCCAGCCGGACGACAGCTAGACTCGTGCACGCCGACCGACCGCTTGCATCAGCAAGCGAGCGGGTACATGCAGGTTAGGCGTTGCCACTGCCCCCTACTCGCGTGATGGTCATCGCTCGTTCTCCCACCGACGCAGGCCGCTCGGCGTCGGTGCGGGTGTAAATGCGAAGATCGGTCCATGGGGGACATGCGGGCCGTGCTGACGTCGCAGGGGTGGGACTTTTTCGTCTCCTATACTCGCGATAACCAGGCCTGGGCTGAGTGGGTGGCCTGGCAGTTGGAGGACGCCGGGTACCGAGTCCTGATCCAGGCATGGGACTTCGTTGCTGGCACGAACTGGCAGTTCCGCATGGACGAAGGCGTTCAACACTCGGAACGGACCATTGCGATCCTGTCCGCCGCCTACCTTAATTCGGTCTACGGCCGCCAGGAATGGCAGGCCGTGCAGGCCGCTGACCCCAATGGTTTCGCCCGCAAACTCCTCCCGATCCGTGTCGAGGACTGCCGTCGCCCGGGTCTTCTCGGCGCAGTCGTGTCCATCGACCTGTTCGACCGGTCCGCCGACGATGCCCGCGGCTACTTGCTCGACCAGATCCGCGGGACCATCGCCGGCCGAGTCAAACCCGCTGCTGCCCCCGCCTTCCCCGTGCCCGCACGGGATGCTCCACCCATCGACGAACCCGCGTTTCCCCCTCCTACCCCGCAGGCGCCCGCCCAGCCACTGGCCATGCCCAGGCGGGTCCGCCAACCTCTCACTGGCCACACCGGCGTCGTATGGTCGGTGGCGTTCGCGGCTGACGGACACGCCCTCGCCACCGGCAGTGGGGACGGCACGGTGCGGCTGTGGGACGTGGCTGATCCCACCCGCCCCCGGCAGATCGGCCAACCCCTCGCCAGCCACACCCGCGCTGTGTATTCGGTGGCGTTCGCGGCCGACGGACACGCCCTCGCCACCGGCAGTGGGGACGGCACGGTGCGGCTGTGGGACGTGGCTGATCCCACCCGCCCCCGGCAGATCGGCCAACCCCTGACTGGCCACCCCAATGGTGTGCGGTCGGTGGCGTTCACGGCCGACGGAAACACGCTCGCCACCGGCAGCGAGGATGGCACAGTGCGGCTGTGGGACGTGGCTGACTCCATCCGCCCCCGGCAGATCGGCCAACCCCTGAGCGGCCACGCCAGCGCTGTGTATTCGGTGGCGTTCACGGCCGACGGAAACACGCTCGCCACGGGCAGCGAGGATGGCACAGTGCGGCTGTGGGACGTGGCTGACTCCACCCGCCCCCGGCAGATCGGCCAACCCCTGACTGGCTTCATCAGCGGCGTGCGGTCGGTGGCGTTCGCGACCGACGGACACGCCCTCGCCACCGGCAGCTGGGACGGCACGGTGCAGTTGTGGGACGTGGCTGATGCCACCCGCCCCCGGCGGATCGGCCAACCCCCCGCCAGCCACACCGGCGCCGTGTATTCGGTGGCGTTCACGGCCGACGGACACGCCCTCGCCACCGGCAGTGGGGACGGCACGGTGCGGCTGTGGGACGTGGCTGATCCCACCCGCCCCCGGCAGATCGGCCAACCCCCCGCCAGCCACACCGGCGCCGTGTATTCGGTGGCGTTCACGGCCGACGGACACATCCTCGCCACCGGCGGCGGGGACCGCACGGCGCTGCTCTGGCAGATGTACTGATCTGAAATCGAGCGCGCCGTCTCGCGAACATGTGACCTGGTCTAAACCCACGCCACCGCCAGCCACGACAAGACGGTACGGCCATGGCGGACGTACCGAGTAGTCATGGCATGCCTTCCTATATGCGAGACGTCCGGCGGTGTGCCGCTTCGCACTGCGCTGCCGCTCACCCATCGTGTCGGTCTCGACCTCGGCCAACAACGCCTTGATCCCAGAAAGCAGCTTCGCCCTGGCCGTTGCCGTGTTCAACTCCTTTGACGAATCCTGATGCGACACCAACATCACCCGCTGCGCCTGGCAATGCGCGATTCACTCGATAGACCGCGCCGTGATCCGGTTGGTTCGGTCCAGCCTCCAGAACCCGACCGCGGTGGCCTGGTCGGCGTCGATCGCCGTGTTCAGCGCGTGCCAGCCTTTGCGGTTGCGGGCGGCCGAGGCGCTGCCGGAGTCGTTGTCGACGTACTCACCGATGATCGTCCAACAGCCCGCGACGTCGAGCTTGCGCGTCAGGTCGATCCGCTGCCGCTCGATCGCATCCCGCCCATCACGGTGATACCGCGACAACCGCAGATACAGCCAGATAGGCCGAGTACCCGGCCGGTTCGGCGCCCGGCGATGAGCCACGGCGCCGTGGGCAGTCTGTTCTGTACGCCGGTCGAAGCATCGGGGCTTGAGAGGGGACTTCATGGTGATCGTCGCGGGACAGATCTTCGTCGACCCTGCCGAGCGAGAGCACTACCTCGCCGGCTGCGTCGACGCCATCGAGCAGGCACGACAGGCGCCGGGCTGTCTTGACTACGCCCTGAGCGCCGACCTGATCGACGCGACACGGATCAACATCTTCGAGCGTTGGGAGACTCTGGAAGCCGTCCAGGCCTTCCGCGGCAGCGGCCCGAGCGAGGAGCAGGGCGCCGCCATGCTCGCGGCATCTGTGGCCGAGTACGACGTTGCGAATGTTCGCTCACTGACCTGACAGGCGCACGCTACGACGTTCTGGTTGCGTAGGGGACGCAGGCCGCCGATGCCGAGGCTGTGGGCTTACCGAGAAGGTAGCCCTGGCCGTAGGGGATGCCGGCTGTGATCGCGGCTTTGCGTTCGGCGGTGGTTTCGATGCCTTCTGCGATGACCGTTCCGCCGATTTCCTCGGTCAGTCGGACCAGACCGACGGCGATCGTGCGGCGGGCCGGGTCGTGATCCATGCCGCGGATGATGACGTAGTCGACCTTGATGATGTCTGGCCGCAGTTGTAGGAGTTGATCCAGGCCGGAGTATCCGGCACCCGTGTCGTCGACGGCGATGCGCACTCCGTGATCACGTAGGCACCCGACCGCAGCTAGGAAGCCGGGGCAGGCGACGCAGTTCTCGTGTTCGGTGATTTCCACGACGAGGCGGCCGCGATCGGGCAGGGAGCAGACGACCCCAGGCAGCCCCTCGACAACCACGCTGGGAGAGGCGTTGACCGCGAGCGTCACCTCCGCGGGAAGCTCCGGCAGCACCCGTAGGGCTCGGTGGATCGCGGCCATCTCCAGGTTGGTGCCCAGGTCGACCACCTTGGCGGCGGCGAACCAGTCCTCGGTGTTGCAGGGCCGGTCATCGCACTGGACGGGAAAACGCGACAGCGCCTCTACCCCGACCACGGCGCCGGTCGCCAACCGGACGATCGGCTGGAATACGACCGTCGGACCGCCGGCATCGAGGACCGCGCAGACCGCCCGCGACACTCGGCTTCTCGCCTCCCACACGCGCTTCAGGTCGATGACCTCGTCGCGCAGGAACTCAACCGCGAGGACCATGAATGCGCGATCGCGTTCGTGTAGTCGAGGGCGCGGTTGGTGGGCGAGGCAGCTGAGCAGCCCATAAGGCTGACCATCGGCGTCAAGCGTGCGTATCGTGATGTAAGAGCCGATTCCAAGCTCCTCAGCGATCCGCGATATTGCGTCGCTGACATAACGGGTGTCTCCGGAAATGGTGTCCCCTGTTTGTGACTCGCTGCGAACCTCCTCGCCGAGATCGAGAGTCACGCCGGGTGCTAAGCCGAAACTGACACCATCTCCACTGACGACCTGGATCACGAGCAGATCGCCCTCCCACATGCCGAGCAGCACCACGTCCATGTGCATATGGCGGCGAACCACGTCAAGGAGGACTGACACACTTTTGTCCGGTTCCAGCACCGTCACAGGCGGCCCGAAGGCCGTTTTTGGCATCATTACCCCCAAAGGCGTACCTCGGAGCACGCCGCAGCTCTACCAAACGCGTGCCCCGAGCTGGCACCGCCAACCGAACGCGAGCCCATAAAAAAGGATGAAAGTCCCCTTCGGACGGGCATCGCCAGCCGAGCCGGTCCACCCGAACATCCACCCGACCCCGCCAGATCGGCCCACCTCGCGACCCGCGCGGATCTCGGCCCCGTGCAGACGCTTGGTCGTTCTCGCAGCTCACCTTGACCACGAACGGCCGGCGAGGCGGTGATCAGCCAGCCTCAGGCCCCGGGGCGTCCGTCAGCGGGGGCGAGGACGGAGGCGGGGGTGGCACCAGGGCCCACGCCTGGTGCTTCGCGTCCCGGCCGTCGCCGGAGGAGCGGCCGGTGAGGCGTCGCGCCACCCAGGGGCGGACGTGGCGCCAGTAGTAGCCGGCGTCGGCGAGACGGCCGGATCGGGTCAGTGCGCCGTCGGCCGGCAGCGACTCGGGCACCTCGACGCCGAGGGCGGCCAGGACGAGGCGCGCGGCCCGGTGGTGACCGAGCGAGTTGAGATGAAGCCGGTCCTCGGACCAGTAGCGCGCCTCGCGGATCTCCGTGTCGGCGAAGACGTTGACGAACAGCGCGCCGCGGGCGCGGGCGATCTCGGCGGCCGCGTCGGTCAGCTCGGCGGCGCGCCGGTGCAGCGTCCGGCCGAAGGGGAGCCGGTTGGACGGGTCGGCGCCGGCGAGCACGACCGGCGTGACGCCCGCCTCCAGGCACCGGTCGACGGCCTCGGCGGTCAGGGCGCTCAGGCGGGCGACGTCGGCGCCGGGGCGCATCATGTCGTTTCCGCCGCCGTTGAGCGTCAGGATCGTCGGAGCCGGGTCGAGGGCGAGGGCGGCGTCGAGCTGCCCGTGGACGATCGGTTCGAGCAGCCGGCCGCGGATGGCGAGGTTCGCGTACCAGACCTGCGCCGGGTGGTGGTGCGCGGCGAGCCCGGCCGCCACGAGATCGGCCCAGCCGCGAGGACCGCCGTCGTCCAGCTCGTCGCCGACGCCCTCGGTGAAGCTGTCCCCGATCGCGACGTAGCGCACAGTCGCCTCCTCCGTCCGGTGCGCCGACGGCGCGGCCGGACGCCCTCGGGGGACCGTCGCCCGACGGCTGTCTCCCGACACGCACCGTGGCCGATACGCCTGAATGCCCAGCTCATCCGTTCTCGTATGTCATGATGCCCCGGTGGCACTGACGGGCCGCAACGGGGGTAAAAAGAATATGATCTTTGGAAAATGCGTGGTCTGCGGGGAACGCCCGGAGCCCGCTCGCCGGCTGGCCGTCTCCTTGCCGGAGGGTCGGCCGGGAGTGGTGTGCGGTCATCACGACCCGGAGGCGTCGGGCTTCCGCGAGGACCTGTTCTACTGCTTGTTCCGCTTCCATGGCCTGGCGATCGGTGACGCGCAGAGCGCGGCGGCCGCGGAGACGATCGCCGGGCTGGTCGCCGAGGCACTCATCGAGGAGGGCCCCGCCACCGGGTCTCGATCCCGCTCGGGCCGCCTGCCTCGGGTGACGCCGCTGAAGGGCGCGGGCACGGCATCCTGCACAGCGCCGCCCCGCCGGCCCGGACGTCCACTTCACTCATTCTGTGGGCGCTCGTGAACGGCCGGGCAGCCAGCTCGGGTGAGCCGGGCGGCGGAGCTCGGGGCCGGGCGGCGGAGCTCGGCCCCGGACCGGTGGCTGTCACCCGAGAACGCGTCCGCGCAACCGCGGTCGACGGGTGGCCCATGAGATCGACATCGCCGGCCCAGACTTCGCGCGTCGTCCGCCTACTGGTGTAGCACTGGTTGGTGCAGCCTCTCTCGGTCGTCATCGTCCACCGCGACCAGCCGGAAAGACTCGTCGACACGATCGACGCGTTCCGCGCGCAGGACATTCCTGTCACGATCACGATCGTCGACAACGGGTCAGTCGTCGTCCCTCCGGTGGAGGCAGCCGACGTCGCGGTCGTGCTCGCCGGCGGCAACCTGGGGTTCGGCCCGGCGGCCAACGTGGGCTACCGCGCGTTCCTCGCCGACAAGGACGCGGGCGAGTGGGTGGTGCTCGCGCCGCACGACGCGCTTCCCGAGCCCACCTGCCTGAGCCACATGCTGGGCGTGCTCGCGCAGCGGCCACGAGCAGGGTTGGCGTGCGCCGACGTCGGCGACGGGATGACGCCGGTCATCGACCCCTACTTCGGCGGGATCCTCGTGCCCGCCAGCGTCGACGACGGCTGGGAGACGGTCGGCCACCCGCACGGCACGTTGATGCTCGCCCGGCGCGCCTGCCTCGACGAGGTCGGGATCTTCGACGAGCGCTACTTCGCCTACTGCGAGGAGGCCGACCTCGCGCTGCGGGCGAAGGCGGCCGGCTGGGAGTCCGGACTCGTGCGGGGCGCGATGGTCAAGAACCCGTACGTCGGCTCGGCCTCCGCGGCCATCGACTACCTGCAGCTTCGCAACACCCTGCTGCTCGTTCGGGAGCACTCCGGCCGCTACCACGCGTTCATTCGTTTCTGTGTCGCGTTGTGGCACCTCTCGTCGGGGGTGGTCGTGCCGGCCAGGCGCGGCCCGTACTGGAATCTCGAAGGACGCCTGCGCGGGCTTCTCGACTTTCTCCGTGGACGTCTCGGCCCGCCGCCGCCCCACCTGCTCGTCAAGCGCTGACGTCACCCCGTACCGACGTCGTCCTGCGCCGCCCTCCTCCGCGGGATATGCCACCGCCTCCTCGTGGAAATCCCGCGGATATGAGGAGACGTCAGAGGAATGGCCACTCCCCCAACGGTCCGTCTATCTCGACTGGACTCGCCCAACGGCGTGACTTGGCGGCGAAACCGGCGGCGGGCACGCCTGCCACCCGGACATGCTGGTCGTGGACCTTTGTCCTGATTTGACGGCGGGGAAGCGGGACCGGGATGGCGCGTTGGCGCAAGCGGCGGGGGCCCGGTGGGGACGGACCGACCCTGGGCGAGGAGTCGGCCGGCCGGGCCGGCAGGCATGCCGTCGCCAGCCGGCGGGCAGCCGAGCCACCGCCTGGCCGGGGGCGGCGGCGGGCCCGGATCCTGACCGGCGCCGGCGTGGCCGTCGTGCTGGTGGCCGCGGGAACGGTCACGCTCACCGCCACGCCGGCCGGCGACCGGGCACGCGGCTGGGCCTGCCACACCTTCCACCGGGGCTGCGCCACCCCGTACACCGTCACGATCCAGACCGACTCGGACCAGATGGTGCTGGGCGCGGCTCGCACCCCGCGCGTCGCGAGCTATGTGCTCGGCGACGACGCGGGTGTGCCGCCGGCGCCGCCGGGGGGCCGGGACGACTGCTACGGCCGGGCCGCCTGGGCCGCGTCGCTCGGCGCCGTGCCGGCCGACACCACGCCGGTCCAGCTGGGCCTCACGGCGGGCGCCGACGAGACCGTCCAGGTGGTCGGGTTCACCCCGCACATCGACGGCCTGTCCAAGGACCCCAGGCAGGGCCTCCTGCTCACCTGCTCCGGGCCGCCCGGCCTGGCGGGGCCGGTGACCAGCATCGACCTCGACCTGGTCCTGGCGGCCGCCGGAGCCCGCGTGGTCGTGCCCGCGCCCGCCGGGCCGGCGAGCGTGCTGGCCCCGGGCACGAGCGGCTCGTTCCTGCTCGCCGTGACGACCGCGACCTGCGACTGCCGCTGGCGCGTCGAGGTCGAGCTCCAGGTGGGCGACGAGCGGCGGGTGGTCACCGTCGGCCCGGACGGCGCCCGCGAGGGGACCGCCGCCGAGAACCCGAGCCAGCGCTCCTTCGAGACCAGTGCCTCGTCGCTGGCACGCCCCGCCCGCTACGTCCAGGGAAAATGGCAGTGAGCTGGTAAGGCAATGAGCGGACGACCGAGACCACCGGAGGCGGCGTGACGGCCAGGGACCACCGCGGCGAGGCAGGGACAGGCGGCGACCGGAACGATCCCGGGAGCCGGGACGCCGGCACCTTCGCCGGCGGGGTGGCCTCGGACGTGCGGCACGCCGGGGTCCGCGCCGGCGTGCGCCGCCTCGGCCAGCTGCTCGGCGAGTCGCTGACCCGGCACGAGGGCGCCGACCTGCTGGAGCTCGTCGAACGGGTCCGCGCGCTCGCCCGCGGCGACGACGACGATCGCGACGAGCTGCACCGGGTGCTCGCCGACGTCGACCACCCGACGGCGATCGTGCTGGCGCGGGCGTTCACCGCGTACTTCCAGCTCGCCAACATCACCGAGCAGCTGCACCGGGCCCGCGAGCTGGCCGACCGCCCTCGCGGCGCGCTCGAGGAGACGGGCGACCGGATCGCCGCCGCGGTGGCCGCGGGCCAGCTCGACCCGGAGCTGCCCGCCCAGGTGGTGGACCGGCTCGAGCTGCGCCCGGTGTTCACCGCGCACCCGACCGAGGCGAGCCGCCGGTCGGTGCTCGACGTGCTGCGCGGGATCGCCGAGCTGCTCGACGCCGCCGACGACCCCCGGGCGCACCCGTCCCGGCGCGCGGTGGTCGACCGCCGGCTCGCCGAGGCGGTCGACGTGCTCTGGCAGACCGACGAGATCCGGGTGGAGCGCCCGAAGCCCACCGATGAGGCCCGCTCCGCCGCCTACTACCTGACCTCGATCGCCACCGACGTGCTGCCCGACCTGCTGGAGGAGCTGGACGGGGCGCTGTCCCCCGTCGGGGCCGGGCTGCCCATCACCGCGCGGCCGCTGCGGTTCGGCTCGTGGGCCGGCGGCGACCGGGACGGCAACCCGAACGTCACCCCGGCCGTGACCCTCGACGTGCTCACGCTGCAGCACGAGTTCGGTATCCGGGTGCTGCTCGGCACGGTCGACGGTCTCATCAAGGATCTGACCGCCTCGACGCTGGTCGTCGGGGTCGGCGACGAGCTGCTGGCCAGCCTCGACGCCGACCGGGCCGCCCATCCCGAGGTGTACGACCGGTTCATCCGGCTCAACGCCGCGGAGCCGTACCGGTTGAAGTGCAGCTACATCCGCGCCCGGCTGACGGCGACCCGCGACCGGCTGGCCACCGGCGGGGCGCACACTCCCGGCCGCGACTACCTCAGCCCGCGCGAGCTGCTCGACGACCTGACCATGATGCACCGGTCGCTGGCGCAGAACCGGGGCGAGCTGGTCGCCGACGGGCCGCTGCGGCGCGCGATCCGGGTGGCGGCGGCGGTCGGGATGTCGCTCGCGACGCTCGACATCCGCGAGCACGCCGAGCGCCACCACGCCGCGCTGGGCGCGCTCTACGATCGGCTGGGCGAGCTGGAGCGCCCGTACGCCGAGCTCGACCGCGCCGAGCGGATCGCGCTGCTGTCGCGCGAGCTGGCGGGACGCCGGCCGCTGTCCGGCGCGGCGGCGTACGTCCTGGCGGCGCCCGTCCTGGCCGACCCGACGGGCGCGGGCGTGCTGGAGTTGTTCAGCACGATCCGCGTCGCGCTGGACCGGTTCGGCGGGGACGTCATCGAGAGCTACATCGTGTCGATGACCCGCGACGTCGACGACATCCTCGCCGTCGTCGTGCTCGCCCGGGAGGCCGGCCTCGTCGAGATCGGCCCGGGCACCGCCCCGGACGGCGTGAGCGCGCGGGCGCGGATCGGGTTCGTGCCGCTGTTCGAGACGGTCGCCGAGCTGCGCGCCGCCGGGCGCCTGCTCGACGGGATGCTCGCCGATCCGTCCTACCGGGCGGTGGTCGCCGCGCGCGGCAACCTCCAGGAGATCATGCTCGGCTACTCCGACTCGTCCAAGGACGCCGGCATCACCGCGTCCCAGTGGGAGATCCACCGGGCGCAGCGGGAGCTGCGCGACGTCGCCCGCCGGCACGGCGTCGTGCTGCGGCTGTTCCACGGCCGCGGCGGCTCCGTCGGCCGCGGCGGCGGGCCGACCGGCGAGGCGATCCTCGCCCAGCCGTTCGGCACCCTCGACGGCCCGATCAAGGTGACCGAGCAGGGCGAGGTGATCTCGGACAAGTACACGCTCCCCCAGCTGGCCCGGCACAATCTGGAGATCGCGCTGGCCGCCGTGCTGGAGGCGTCGATCCTGCACCGCGAGTCCCGGCAGCCCGCGAACGTGCTGGCCGAGTGGGACCGGACGATGGAGGCGGTCGCCGAGTCCGCGCGCGGCGCCTACCGGAGCCTGGTGGCCGACCCTTCCCTGGTGCCGTTCTTCCTGGCGGCGACGCCGGTCGACGAACTTGGCAACCTCAACATCGGCTCCCGGCCGTCGCGGCGGCCCGGCGGCGCCGGCGGCCTCGACGACCTGCGTGCGATCCCGTGGGTGTTCGGCTGGACCCAGTCGAGGATCATCCTGCCCGGCTGGTTCGGGGTCGGAACCGGGCTGGCCGCCGCCCGGGCGGCGGGCGCGGGCGAAACGCTCGCCGAGATGTACCGGTCGTGGCACTTCTTCCGCACGTTCCTGTCCAACGTCTCGATGACGCTCGCGAAGACCGACCTGCGCATCGCGGCCGACTACGTCGGCACGCTCGTCCCGCCCGAGCAGGCCGGCCTGTTCGAGGTGATCCGCGCCGAGCACGAGCGGACCGTCACCGAGGTGCTCGCCGTCACCGGCACGTCGACGCTGCTGGAGCACACGCCGGTGCTCCAGCAGACGCTGGAGGTGCGCGACCTGTACCTCGCCCCGCTGCACGCCCTGCAGGTATCCCTGCTCGCCCGCTCCCGCGCCGACGCGCAGGCCGATCCGGCCGGCGAGATCGACCCGCGCCTGCGCCGGGCACTGCTGCTGACCATCAACGGCATCGCCGCGGGCCTGCGCAACACGGGCTGACCCCGGACCTGGCCCACGCCGCCTTGGGAGTCAGCCCGCCAGGGCGGTGGCGAGGCGGTCGAGGGCGGCGGTGAAGTCCGGCGCGGCCAGGTGGCCGAAGCCGACGCGGAAGACCCGGTCCGGCTCACCGAACCACGAGCCGGGGGCGACCCGGGTGTCGAGCGCGGCGAGCCGGGCATGGAAGCCGGCGACCGCGTCGTCGGGGAACCGGTCGGCGGCCAGGCGAAGGCAGCACAGGGCGCCCCCGTCCGGCCGGACCAGCTCGACGGGCTGGTCCGCCGCCCAGGCGGCCAGCTCGGCAAGCGCCTGTTCCAGCCGCGCGGAGCGCGGCGCGAGGACCTCGGCGCGGTGCTGCAGCAGCTGGACGGCGAGGAGCTCGTCGACCGTCGGGCAGGCGATCGTGCTGACGAACCGCGCCGCCCGCAGCCGCGCGGCCAGCTCGACGTCGGTCGTCGTCAACCAGCCGATCCGCAGGCCGGGCGCGCCGTGCGCCTTCGACAGCGACGCGCAGGTGACGACCCGCGGCGAGCGGGCGGCGGCGGACGGCGGGACGGGCGCACCGCCGTAGGTGGACGCGTGGTAGGTCTCGTCGACGAGGACGACCGCGCCGGGCGCGCGGTCCCCGGTCAGGGCGAGCAGCGCCCGCAGCTCCTCGTCGGTGAGCCGGACGCCGGACGGGTTCTGCGGCGATGCCACCGACACCAGCCGGGTCGACGGGTCGAGCGCGGCGGCAAGCGCGTCGAGCGGGAGGCGGTAGCCGTCGTCGAAGGATGACTGGACGACGTCCACCCGGGCGCCCAGGCCTTCCGGCACGCTCCGCGCCGGCGGGAAGCAGGGGGTGACGACGACGGCCCGGTCGCCCGGCCCGCACACAGCCTGAGCGAGGAGGAACATCGCCTCGATCGCGCCGACGGTCACCAGCACCTCGTCGGCGTCGATCCCCGCGTCCTCGGCGATCAGCCGGCGCAGCTCGTCGTCGCCGCGGGAGGTGCCGTAGCCGAGGACCACGTCCTTCAACCCGGCCGGGTCGACGAGTTCGCCGACGGTCAGGGGCGGGCAGGTGCTCTCGCCGAGGTCGTACCGCACCGGGCGGTCGATCAGGGCGGCCATGGCGCTGGGCGCGAACGTCGTCATGGCATTCATCGTCCGAGCGGCGACGGCCGCCGGGCAGAGCCAATCCCGCTAGATTGGTTCGGCGATGGAGCCAATGGGGTGGGTGGACCGGCTCGGCCGGTGGTCGTCGGGTCGGGGTCCGCTGTACGTGCTGCTCGCGGCGCGGCTGCGGGTGCTGATCGACGACGGTGACCTTCCGCCAGGCTCGCCGCTCCCCGCGGACCGCGCGCTCGCGTCGGCGCTCGCCGTCGGCCGCGGCACGGTCGTCGCCGCCTACGACCAGCTCGTCGTCGAGGGCCGCATCACCCGCCGCCGGGGCAGCGGCACCCGCGTCGCCGGGGACCCGGGCGCCCTGCCCAGGGCGACCACGATGACACCGGGGTTCCTGCACCTGCTCGAACCGAAGGACGGCGTGCTGCTGCTGGCGTGCGCCGCGCCCGACGCACCGCCCGCCGAGCTGGTCGACGCGTACACCCGGGCCGTGCCGAGGCTCGCCGCCATCGCCGGCGACATCGGATACCACCCGATGGGCCACCCGGCGCTGCGCTACGCCGTCGCCGAGCGGTACCGACGGCGCGGCGTGCCGACCGCGACCGACCAGGTCCTCGTCACCACCGGCGGGCAGCAGGCGCTGTCGCTGCTGGCCCGGGCACTGCTACGGCCGGGCGACCGGGTCCTGGTCGAGACGCCGACCTACTACGGCGCGCTGGAGGCGTTCCGCGAGGAGGGCGCCGTGGCGCGCGGGCTGCCGGTCGGGCTGGACGGGTTCGCGGCGGCGGCCGCCGAGCACCGCCCCGCCGTCGCCTACGTGATCGCCTCCTTCCACAACCCCACCGGCGCCGTCCTGCCCGCGCTGCGGCGCGAGCGCCTCGTCCGGACCGCCACCGCGGCGGGTGTCGTCCTCATCGACGACGAGACCCTCGTCGACCTCGGCTTCCCCGCCGCGGGCGACCCGCCGCCGCCACTCGCCGCCCACGGCGACGCGGTGGTCACCGTCGGGTCGCTGAGCAAGGCCGTGTGGGGCGGTCTGCGGGTCGGCTGGGTGCGCGCCCCGGCGCCGCTCGTCGCCCGGCTCGGTCGGCTGCGCGCGGTGCACGACCTCGGTGGCAACGTCCTCGCCCAGCTCGCCGCCGCCGACCTGCTGGGCGGTCTCGACACCTTCGGACGCCGCGAGTCCGCCCGCCGCCAGGCCCGCCACGACCACCTGCGCGCCGAGCTGGCCCGCCACCTCCCCGACTGGCACGCGCCCGCGGTGCCCGGCGGGCAGACGCTGTGGGTCCGGCTCCCCCACGGCGACGGCACCTCGTTCGCCCAGACTGCGCTGCGGCACGGAGTCGCGGTGCTCCCCGGGACGGGCCTCGACGCGGGCGGAGGCAGCCACGACCACCTGCGCCTGCACTTCCTCGCGCCGCCGGACGACCTCGCCGAGGCCGTCCGGCGCCTGGCCGCCGCCTGGCGTGGCTACGGCCCGGCGCCGCACCGGACGGCCTCCACGCCGACGCTGGCGATCTGACGGCAAGGACCTCAGCCGGCTCATCCTGCCGGGCCCGACGGCGAGGCTTGACCACGCGAGGGCTCAAGCTCAATATCGACTTCGGAATCAATCTTGGGGCTGAACGCCGTGTCCAGGGTCCGGAGGGTACGCAGTGCCCGCCGTCTGAAGGAGATGGACGACGCATGCCGAAGGTAGAGATCCCGCCGAACCCAATGGCCCGCCGCCGACAGCCGTGGCGTGCGTCGGTCGGCGTCCGCTTAGGCACCGCGGCCCTGGCCGCGAGCCTGCTGGCCGTGCTGGCGGCGTGCGGGGACGACGGCGGTGGCTCGGGCGCGTCCTCGACGGGCTCGCCCGCCGCCGGGCTGCTGGGGCCGTCGAACCCCGCGAAGGGCGCCCCGGTCCGGATCGGGCTGGTCTCGGATGACAAGGGCCCCGTCTCGGACCTCGCCATCGAGACCGCCGTGGCGAAGGCCACCGTCGCCTACCTGAACGCCCACAAGGGCGGGATCTCCGGCCACCCGATCGAGCTGGTGACCTGCAAGGCCCTGGCCGACCCGGCGACGGGTACCGACTGCGGCAACCAGATGGTCGAGAAGGACGTGGCCGCCGTCCTCGTCGGCACGTCCTCGGTGGTCGACAGCATCTGGAAGCCCCTGCACGAGGCGCACGTTCCGATCTGGCTCAGCTACGGCGCCGGGGACACGCTGAAGGACACCGACTCGACGTTCGCCCTCACCGACCTCGCCTACACCGCGAAGGCCGCGCTGCAGCAGGCCAAGGACACCGGCGCGTCGAAGGTCACCGCGCTCGCGATCGACGTGCCCATCACGATGACGATCTGGCGGACCGTCGCGCCGCCGCTCTACCAGCGGGCTGGCATCGACCTCGACGTCGTCCCCGTTCCCCCCGGCACCGCGGACATGACGCCGCAGATCCAGAGCATGATCTCGCGCGGTGATCCCGGCGTCGTCCACGTCATCGGCAACGACGCGTTCTGCATCAGCGCCTTCAACGGCCTGCAGGCGGTCGGGTTCAAGGGAACGGTCTTTCCGCACCCGAACTGCATGTCGGACAAGACCCGCACGGCCATACCGGGTGGCTTCCTGAAGGGCCTGGTCGTTCCCGCGACGGCTCCGGTCGGCATCGACAGCCCCTCGACCCAGCTGTACGAGGCGGTCGTGGCCGAGTACGGCAGTAAGGACATCGACACCGACAGGGTGCCCGGTCTGTCGATGTTCACCCAGGTCACCGCCTTCCAGCTGGCGACCGACGGTATCTCCGGCGACATCACCCCCACCTCGATCGTCGCCGCGATCCGGGCGATGCCCGAGAAGGACCTTCCCGGTGCGGCCGGCCTGCGGTTCCGCTGCAACGGAAAGGCCATCACCGGCGAGCCGGCGGTCTGCGTCCGCGGCTGGCTGACCACGACCCTCGACGACAAGGGCCGCCCAGGCCCGTACAAGCCGGTCGGCGTCACGCCCATCGAAAGCTGAGCGCCCGGTTTCGCGCGCGATCCGGATCGGCTGAGAATCCACTCGGCGGTAAGCTTCGAACCGTGCCGGATCCACGGGGGCGGGCGCTGCCACGGCTATGCGTGGGCATGGCGACCTACGACGACTTCGACGGGGTCTGGTTCACTATCCAGGCTATCCGGCTGTACCAGTCCGACGTTCCCGCCGAGCTTTCCTTCGTCGTCGTCGACAACCACCCCGAGGGAACCGCCTCGGCCGCGCTGCGGGCGCTGGGGGAATGGATTCCGGGTTATCGGTACGTTCCGTTCACTGGATACCGCGGCACGGCTGTGCGTGACCTGGTCTTCCGCGAGACCGATGCGGACATCGTCTGCTGCGTTGACTCCCACGTGCTGCTTCGGCCCGGCGCGCTCGCCCAGCTCGTGACCTGGTTCGACGCTCATCCCGACAGCCGGGACCTGCTGCAGGGCCCGTTGTTCTACGACAGCCTGAGCGAGCCGGCCGCGACGCATCTGGAGCCGACCTGGGGCACCGGCATGTTCGGCCAGTGGGGCCGCGACGCGCGGGTCGACGACCCGGGCGGCGAGCCGTTCGAGATCTCGATGCAGGGCCTCGGTCTCTTCGCCTGCCGCCGGGCGGCCTGGCCCGGGCTCAACCCCAGGCTGCGTGGCTTCGGCGCGGAGGAGGGTTATCTGCACGAGAAGTTCCGCCAGCGGGGCGCGAGGGTGCTCTGCCATCCCGGGCTGGGCTGGTTGCACCGGTTTTCCCGGCCGGCCGGGACCGGATACGCGAACCGGTGGGAGGACCGGATCCGGAACTACCAGGTGGCCTGGTCGGAGGTCGGCTGGGATCACGCGCCGATCGAGGAGCACTTCCGGGAGCTGCTCGGCCCGGACATCGACACCGACGCCGTGTTCGCGCAGGCACGTGCCCAGGCCAGGCACCCGCTGGCCGTCTTCGACGCGATTTTCTGCGTGGCGGGCGACGAGGAGACCTGCGCCGCGCACGCACATCCGGACGACGTCGCCTGGCGCATGGAACGGGTCGCGGCGGACGCGGACGCCGAGCCCACGGCGGAGCTGGAGCGTCGGCGGGTGGCCCGCTGGCGGGCCGTCATCACCGCGGCGGCCCGGCGTGGATATGCGCACGTTCTCGTACTCGATGACCCGGCCGGCCCGGTCACGCCGACCCGCCAGGACAGCCTGGACCGGCTCGCGACGGCCAGCGACCTGGACTGGGATGTATGCCTGCTCCCGGCTTCCCCGCCGGTTGGTGAAGCCTCGGAACGGACCTCGAGCGCGGTTGTCGTCCGGGAACGGGCCTATGAGCGCGTCCTCACGGATCTCCCGCACGACGCGCCCACCTGGAAAGATTTCCACGCGGCCTGGGGCGACGTGGGCCGTTACCTCCGCGAACGCGTCGCCGACGGATTTCTCACCGCGGTCGACCTTTCGTGGGGCGGCCCGGGCGACGACCGGCCCGTGCTGGCGCCGGGGATCGAGCTGGTCCAGCTCGCGGACGGTTTCCTGGTCCGGCAGGATTCCCCTCCGCGCGAGCACCGCCTGAACAACACGGCCTCGGTGATTCTGGAACTTTGCGACGGCCGCCGCACCATCGCTCAGATCGCCGAGTCTCTCGCGGAGGCCTTTGCGCTGGCCACGCCTCCCTCCACCGAGGTGGCCAGTTGCGTCGGGCAGCTCCGCGAAATCGACGTTCTCGTGACGGCCGAGTTTCCATCCCGGCGATGCGATAACTTGGTCGCGTCCGCGGGTGACGTGTAGGGGGGAACATGGAAGACGGTTCACGGGACGATTCGGCGGACAGCGTGGGAGAAGAAGGCGGACCTCCCGAGGGCGCCGGGCGGCGGGCCTTTATCAAACAGATGATCACGCTTGGTTTTGGCGTTCCCGTCATCAGCACCTTTGGCAGGGGGTGCGGCCCGTGGTCCCCGCCACGGCACACCACCCATCCGCCACGGACGACGACCAAGCCACCGGTCACGTCGACGACGACCACGGTCCCGCCGTCAACCACGACGGTCTCCCCATCAACGACGACGGTCCCGCCGTCGACGACCACGGTCCCGCCCTCGGCGACGACGGTCCCGCCGTCAACGACCACGGTCCCGCCCTCGACCACCACGGTCCCGCCCTCGACCACCACGGTCCCCCCATCAACCACGACGGTCCCGCCCTCAACCACCACGACCCTCCCACCGGCGACCACCACGACCCTCGTGCGTCTCTGATCGACCTGGCGGAGCGGCCGTTCCCCGTATCGAGCACGAGCGCACGGTCAGGCCACCGCGGCCGCCTCCACTGCCCGGTCCGGCGCCGGCGCGAGTCGCGGCGAGCCGAGCGCCGTGATGACGCCGGCGGCCGCGAGGACGGCCGCCGCCGCCAGGCCCCGGTGGAACCCGTCGACCAGCGCGGCCTGGCCCGGCGCGCCGCCGGTCAGCGCCGCGGCGGTGCGGGAGTTGGCGAGCGTGCTCACGACGGCGAGGCCAAGCGCGCCGCCGATCTGATAGAAGGTGGTCACGACGCCGGACGCCGCGCCCGCGTCGCGTGGCTCGATGTCGACGACCGCGGCGATCTGCGCGGGCACACCGACGCCGATGATGCCGAAACCGAACAGCAGCAGCCCGGGCAGCAGCGCGGTCAGATAGCTCCCGTCCGCGTCCGCCTGCATCAGCGTCACCAGGCCGGCGACGCTGAGGACCGCGCCGCCGACCTGGACCGGCCGGGTACCGATCCGGGTGACGAGCTGCGAGGCGACGGCGGCGGCCGCGACGGCCGCGAAGCCCATCGGCAGGAAGTGCAGGCCGGCGGCGAGCGCCGAGTCGCCGCGCACCTGCTGCAGGAAGAGCGCGGTCAGGAAGAACATCGACAGGAACGCGCCGCCGTTCAGAGCGAGCGCCACGCTCGACGTGGTGAGCGCCCGCGACCGGAACAGCCTCGGGGGCACCAGCGGCGCGGCCGACCGGAGCTCCACCAGGACGAACGCCGCGAGCAGGGCCACGCCGCCAGCGAGCGCGCCCGCGACCTCGATCGACCCCCAACCGAGTGGCTCGGCGCGCACCACACCGTAGACGACCGCGAGCAACCCGGCGGTGCCGATGAAGGCCCCGGCCGCGTCGAACGAGCGCCGTCCCGCGGTGGGTGCCTGGCCCGCTGTGCCGGCCTGGCTCGCCTGGCCGGCCGGGCTGGCCACCTCGCGCGGTTCGGCGACGCTCTCGGCCACGAAGGTCCGGACCACCGCGAGCAGCGCCACCACGATGGGCACGTTCACGAAGAACACCCACCGCCAGCTCAGCGCGTCGACGAGCACGCCGCCGGCCACCACGCCGAGGGTACCGCCGAGGCCGGCGAGGCCGCCCCAGATCCCGAGCGCGATGTTGCGCTCCCGGCCACGCGGGAAGGTGACGGTGAGGATCGACAGCGCGGCCGGGGACATCAGCGCCCCACCCAGCCCCTGCGCGGCGCGGGTGGTGATCAGCACGCCGGACGTGGTCGCCAGGCCGGCGACCAACGACGCCGCGCCGAACAGGACCAGGCCGGCGACGAACATCCGGCGGCGACCGAGCAGGTCGGCCGCACGCCCGCCGAGCAGCAGGAACCCGCCGAACAGCAGGGTGTACGCGTTGATCACCCATTGCAGACCGGACGCGGAGAAGCCCAGGTCCGCCTGGATGTGTGGCAGCGCCACGTTGACGATCGTCACGTCGAGCACCACGGCGAACTGGGCGAGAGCCAGCACGACCAGCGTGGCCCAGGGGCTGCGTCGCATCGCTTCCTCGGCTTCCTCGGGCGGAGTAACGCCGTCCGCTTACGGCGGACGCATACGGCGTATGTCTACGTTGTAGACCTGGCGTCAGGCTAGATCTACGCCGTACACTTGTCAACGTGGCGGCAGCGAAGACCGGAGACGTGGCGGGGGCACCCCGGTCCGCGCGGACGGCTGCGCGAGACCGGGAGCCGCTGACGAGAGACCTGGTCGTCGCCCAGGCGATCGCCCTCGCGGACGTCGAGGGGCTCGACGCGGTGACCATCCGCCGGCTCGCGCAGGAGCACCACGTCACGCCGATGGCGCTCTACCGGCACTTCCGCGACAAGGACGAACTGCTCGACGGCATCGCCGAGCGGATGCTCGCCGACGTCGCGCTGCCGGCACCGTCGGACGCCCCCTGGGACGAACAGCTGCGCGGCCTGCTGGGAGCCCTCACCGAGGCGGTACGCGCGCATCCGGCCGTCGCCAGTCTGGTCCGGCCGAGAATCATGTCGTCGCCGCCGGGACTTGAGCTCGCCGAACGTGGACTGGCGCTGCTACGTTCGGCCGGCTTCTCCGTCGAGCAGGCGGCCGAGCTCGGGACGATGGCCGTCACCTCGGCGATCACACTGGTCACCGCCGAGCCCGGCGCCCCCCGTATCTGGGACCCCGAGGCCCGCGACGACGAGATCAGAGCGAAGCGAGCCCGCCTCGCCGCGCTCTCACCCCGGCGCTACCCGAACGTCGTCGCCGCGGCCGACGCCCTCACCAACTGCGCGAGCCCGCCCGACTACTACCGCCTGGGCCTCGACATCGTCGTCGCCGGCATCCGCGAGGCGCGCTCCCTCCGCTGACGCGGCACCGGACCGGCCCGATCATCGCCAGCCCCTCGCCACCCCTTCGCCGGCGCGGAGGAACCACATTCGCCTGCCGCCGCGCGCGGGCGCCTCGCCGACGCCGAGGGCGGTCGCGCCGCCGGCATGGGGCCACGTTCGGACGATGCCTATGACGCGAGCCACAGGTTGCGGGTCGCTAGGGCATGGGTACCTCAGGGGCGGGTAGACGGTTCTTCCCTGGATTTTGTTGACGGTTCTTGTTCTCGTAGCTTTCGGAGCCAACGTGATCGCGTCACGGCCGTACCGGGTGCTGCTCGTTGAGGATGACGAGGCGGATGCGCTTCTGATCGAGGAGGCGCTGGAGGAGCGCGGGATGGTGCGGGAGGTTCGTCGAGCCTGTGACGGCGCCGACGCTCTTGACCAGCTGAATCAGTCCAACAACAACGATCATCCCGATCTGATCGTGCTTGATCTGAACATGCCGCGGATGAACGGGCGGGAGTTCCTAGCGCAAATGAAGGCCGACCCGCGGCTGCAGGCGATCCCCGTCGTGGTGCTCACCACCTCGGCCTCCCCCGGCGATGTCACAAGCGCATACCAGAACCACGCCAACGCCTACGTGAAGAAGCCGGTGGACCTCGACGAGTTCAGCGCGGCGGTCCAGCGGATCGACACGTTCTTTCTCGACACGGCCCAGCCGTACCGGACCTGATCCGCGGAGTCAGCCGGGCTGCCGGGGCATGGTGAAGCGGCGCCGGTGTGCTTCAACCCGGGCCGGACCGAATGTCGTCGACGGGTGTGGACCGTCAGGCGGCGCCGAACAACAGCGGGGCGAGCCGTTCCAGTTGGTCGACCGCCGCGGCGAGGTCGCCGGCGAACGGGCTTATGAGCACGTGGTCCGCGCCGGCCTCGAGATGGGCGGTCAGCCGGGTGGCGACAGCGGCCTCGTCGCCCCAGGCGAGAACGTCGTCGATCAGCCGGTCGCTGCGGCGTCCGGCCACATCCGACTCGCTGTAGCCGAGCCTCCGGTAGTTCCTGGTGTAAGGGGACTCGGGAGCGCCGGCACCGAGGTCCAGGATTGCCCGCAGTCGCGCCCGGGCCGTCTCACCGTCGGTTTCGAGCAGGACCCCTTGGTGCGGGATGACCAGCAGGTCCGGCCCCACCGCCGCGCGAGCGGCCGCCGTGTGCGCCACGGGTTGCAGGAACGGATGAACACCGTCCGCGCGCTCGCGGGCCAGCTGGTGTGCGCGCGGGCCGAGCGCGGCGAGCACGCGGGGATATACCGGGGCCGGAAGTTGGGTCAGGCGCCGCGCGGTCTCGTCCATCGAGTCGAGATAGGCCCGCAGGTGGGTGAGCGGCCGTTCCCCGGACTGACCGCCCAGGCCAAGCGTGAATCGGCCGGGATAAGCCTCGGCCAGGGTCGCGGCACCGGTGTGCATCGCGGTGGCCGCTCGGACGCTGATGTTCGCGATGCCGGTGCCGACGACGATGCGTTCGGTCGCCGCGAGCATCAGCCCGTGTTGCGCGAAAGCCTCCCGCCCGCTGACGGGCGCGACCGGCGGCGTCTCCCCGCTCCACAGGGAGCCGTATCCCAGGCGCTCGATCCGAGCGAACTGCGTGCGCTGCACCGCCGCCGAAGTGCCAAGCAGGGTGAACGGGGCAACCCACACCCCGAACCTGCCCAGCCGCCGCCGGGTCTCTGACACCACCACCGCTGCTCCCTTCCCCGCCAGCTAATCGGAGGCCGCCTCCTCCTGGCGGGAAGCTTAGAGGAGGCCACCTCCGTTTGGGTGGGCGGGGTGGAAGGTAGCCTCGGCCTGTCTGCCAGGGCGGACCGGAGGACCGGGGAGGTAGATGCGTTGAGCGGCGCTACCGGAGCGCGGCCCAGGCGTGCCGATGCCCAGGCCAACTACGAACGGCTGCTGGCGCGGGCGCGCCTCGCGTTCGCCGAACACGGCACCGGGGCGTCCCTGGAGGAGATCGCCCGGCAGGCCGGCGTCGGGATCGGCACGTTCTACCGGCACTTCCCCTCGCGGGAGGCCCTCCTGGAGGCCGTGCTCCACGACCAGTTCGACCGCCTCACGGCACGGGCCGGTGAGCTGTCGGCCGCGGCGGAGCCCGGTGCCGCGCTCACCGCCTGGCTGCTGGAGTTCGTCGAGTTCACGGGCGCCTATCGGGGGCTCACCACCGCGCTCATGCAGACCCTGCGGGACACGTCGACCGAGCTCCACGCGGCCTGCGAGGCCATGCGGGAAAACGGCGCGACCCTCCTCGCCCGTGCGCAGCAGGCCGGAAGGGTCCGGCCCGATCTCGACGCCCTCGAGCTTTTCACCCTCGTCAGCGGCCTCGCCTGGGCACATGAACAAACGTCGGCGGCCGTCCCCGGCCGGATCACGATCGGCCGACTGCTGGCACTCGCGCTCGAGGGTCTCGTCCCGAGCACCGACGCCGTTCGCTGACGCGCGCCCGAACCCACCCCTCCACTCGACACGTGCGGCGCGTCGTTCGCCCGTCCAACACAGGCGGCCGACAGCGGGTCGCGTGCGGTCGAGGTGAATGAAAGGCGTTCAGGTGGATATGAGTCGTCCAGCGATCAGCGAGCGGCGGAGGGATGGAAGGCTATGCGTTGGGCGAGATTGCCGGGCTGGGGTTGGGCGAGGATGCCGGGCCGGCGCCAGGTACTCGACGACGCGGTGGTGGCGGCCAAGGCCGTCCGGTCTCCGCTGGTGGGGTTCCGGCAGTTCATCACCCGGGGCAACGTCGTCGACCTCGCCGTCGCCGTCGTCGTCGGCACCGCCTTCACGGCGCTGGTCCAGTCCCTGGTCAAGAACATCTTCACGCCGCTGATCGCCGCGATCTTCGGAAAGCCGGACTTCTCCAACCTGACCTTCCGCGTGCATCGGAGCGTCTTCCACTACGGCACGTTCATCAACGACCTGATCACCTTTCTGAGCGTCGCGGCGGTGATCTACTTCGTCGTCGTCTTCCCGTTGGCCAAGATCAATGAACTGCGCCGGCGGGGCGAGCTCGACGAGCCGGAGGCTCCCTCCATCAGCGACGAGGCACGCCTCCTGACCGAGATCCGCGATCTGCTGGCCGCGAATACCAACGGGGATCAGCTGCCCGTCCAGACCTCGGCCGACCGCGGGACCGCCAGCGCCGTCGCGCCGCCCTCGAGCGACCGGGCGCCGTCGAGCGACTGAGCCTCAGCGACCAGCGACTGAGCCTCAGCAACCTGAGCCTCGTCGAGGTAGCCAAGCGACGGAGTGGCCGACTCCAGCCGCTCGCTCCGTCGCCGTCATGGCGGGATGTCACCGTCATTGCAGGATGCTGACGCCGCGGGCGATGATCAGGACGGAGGTCAGGAGCGCGGAGATCGACTCGACGGCCATGAGGATCTTGGCCCGGCTCGACAGCGGCATGGTGTCGGTGGGGCTGAACGCGGTCGAGTTGGTGGTCGAGACATACAGGTAGTCGATGAAGCTCGGCACCCAGCCGGAGGCCCGACTGGAACCGCGCGCCACCTCGCCGACGGTGTCATGGTCCTCGTCCTGGGAGAAGCGGAAGTCCGCCGGCGGCAGCGCCGACCGGTCGGTCTGGGTCCGCGCCACCGGACCGCCCCGGTCGAGCTCCCAGAACGCGAGCCCGAAGACGATGATGTTGGTCAGCCAGATCTGCAGGGCGCCGAGCAGCAGCGGACGGCCGTCGCGGACGTCCGCGTCGACGAGGTCCCGGATGAGCATCCCGAGCGAGGTGAGGTTGGTCAGCGCGATCACGCCGACCAGGCCCAGCGAGACCACTCGTGACCAGCGGGTCTGCCTGGTCATCCGGCGCGGGTTGACGGCGACGAGGCTGGCCAGCAGGACCGCCTCCAGCACCGGGATGATCAGCCGCTGCCCGAGGACGAGCTGGCCCGGGAGCAGCGCGTAGATGGCGATCGCGACGGCGGTCGCCACCGCGGCCGGCAGGCGCGCCTCCCCGCGTCGGCTCGACTCGTTTCTTGTGGCTGCCATGGCTCCCTTTCCCGCCTTTCCCGCGCTGTCTTTCCACCGGTGAACCGCTGGGTTCGCCTGCCAGCCCGGAGTCACTGGCCAGCCCGGGACCCGCCAGCCCGGGAATTGGCCAACCCGGAAGCCAGCCGACCCAGGAACGTGCCAATCCGAGATCCCGGCCAACGATGCCATCCGGTGTGCGCCCATTGGTGCCTGGCCCCGACCAGGCGCGTTATCGCGGCGGTGCCGGGGTAGATGCCGCGGCATGGTGTCGATCAGGCGGAAGCGCCGCCAGCCTACGGAGCTCGCGGTGGGCACGGGGCCGGACGAGGCCGTCCGGGAGGCCGAGCCCGACCGGCTGCGCGACCTGCGGCCGCGGTCGTGGTGGGCGGTGCTGCGCAGGACGATCGCCGAGTTCAATGACGACGCGTTGTCCGACCGGGCGGCGGCCCTGACGTACTACTCCATCCAGGCGATCTTCCCCGCCCTGCTGGTGCTGGTCTCGCTGCTGGGCGTGATCGGCAGGTCCGCGACGGCGACGATCCTGGAGAACCTCCAGGACCTGACGCCGGGTTCCGCGCGGGACGTGGTGAGCAACGCGGTGAACGGCATCCGCGACAGCGGCGGCACGGGCAGTGTGCTGGCGATCGTGGGCCTGGCCGGGGCCCTCTGGTCGGCGTCCGGGTACGTGGCCGCGTTCATCCGCGCGGCCAACGCCGTGTACGACATGCCGGAGGGCCGGCCGGTCTGGAAGATCGCGCCGCTGCGGATCGCGGTGACCGTCGCGCTGATGGTGCTGCTCGCGCTGAGCGCCGTGATCGTGGTGTTCAGCGGCGGCGTCGCCCGTCAGGCCGGGACGGCGCTGGGCATCGGCCAAACCACGGTCGAGGTCTGGTCGTACGCGAAGTGGCCCGTTCTCGTCGTCCTCGTCATCCTGATGATCGCGATCCTGTACTGGGCGGCGCCGAACGTTCGGCACCAGGGTTTCCGCTGGCTGACGCCCGGCAGCGTGCTCGCGCTGGTGATCTGGATGGTTGCCTCCGGCGCCTTCGCGTTCTACGTGGCCAACTTCGGCTCGTACAACAAGACCTACGGCACCCTCGCCGGGATCATCATCTTCCTGGTCTGGCTGTGGCTGACCAATCTCGCGATCCTGCTCGGGCTCGAGTTCGACGCGGAACTGGCCCGCGAGCGGGCGATGGCCGGCGGTCTCCCGGCCGACACCGAGCCGTACGCCCCGCCCCGCGACACCCGCGGCTTCCCCCGCCGACCGCTGCGCCGGACGAAGCAACAGGAGGCCAGCGGCACCTGACGCCCGCGCCCGCGGCCCGATCGCGATTCGTGCCTTCCGCGGTCGCGAACCGGTCGGCGAATTTCGGTGACGACCGCCGGAGGCAGAAACCACGATCGGCATAGGTGGCGAGTCCCGCCGGGCGGAATGCGCGTCGCGGCGGCGCTCCTTCTACCGGGCATGACCACCACGTCGTTCGACCCACACGCGCTGCTCGCGGAAAGCCGGCTCGGCGTCCTCGCGACGATCAAGTCGGATGGCCGTCCGCAGCTTTCCCCGGTCCTGCCGTTCTACGACCAGGGGTCCGGCGTCATCCACGTGTCGATGACCGAGGGCCGTGCCAAGACGGCGAACCTGCGTCGGGATCCGCGCGCCACATTGGAAGTCACCAGTCCCGACGGCCGGGCGTGGGCGACCGCCGAAGGCACCGCAACGCTCATCGGGCCGGGAACCGACCCGGGCGGTCCCGAGGTCCAGGCCCTGGTCGACTACTACCGCCTCGCCGCCGGCGAGCACCCGGACTGGGACGAATACCGCTCGGTGATGGTGGCCGACCGCAGGGTGCTCATGACGATGACCGTCGACCACGTGTACGGCACCAGCCTCGGCTGACGGCGCCAGGGTTCCAAAGCCCGGACCCATGAGGCCCATCCCCTCGCGGGGGTGGGCCTCATCGCGCACGCCTGTTGACAGGTGTGGCGTGAGTCTCATAACGTAATGAACGAAAGATCTTTCGTTATAGCGAAAATCTGGCTGACGCTATCCGCCTCCCGATCTGGACCGCGGGCGAAGGAGTGTGCGAATGATCGACCTCGGGTTGACCGGAAGACGCGCCATCGTGTCGGGGGCCGGCTACATCCCGGAGCGCGCCGGGCACGGGCGTTTCACCGCGCTGAGGCTCGCCGAGGCCGGGGCGACGGTCGCGTGCGTCGACATCGACGAGGGCCGGGCGAACGGAATCGTCAAGGAGATCGCGGCGGCAGGTGGAAAGGCCTTTCCGGTCGTCGCCGACATGACGGTGCCCGCCGAGGTCGAGCGCGCGGTCGGCGAGGCGGTACGCGGGCTCGGCGGCGGAGTGGACGTCTGCGTCGACATCATCGGCCGGGCCACCTGGAACGGCGCGGAGCGGTTCACGCCGCAGGTCTGGGACGCCACCATCCGGGAGAACCTGTCGCAGGTGTTCTACCTGTTCCAGACCGTCGGCCGACAGATGATCGAACAGGGAACGGGCGGCTCGATCGTCGCGCTCGCGTCGGTCGACGGCATCACCGCCGCCGGCTACCACGCACCCTACGGCGCGGCCAAGGCCGGGGTGATCTCGCTGGCGAAGACCTTCGCCGACGAGTTGGGCCGATACGGCATCCGGGTCAATGCAGTCGCCCCCGGCAACGTGGGCAGCGGCAACGAGGACCAGCCGCCAGGCGAGTACGCGGTGAACGGGATCAACCCACTCGCCGCGCCCCGAGCGCACGACATCGCAAACGCGGTGCTGTTCCTGTCCTCCACCCTGGCCGAGCGCATCACCGGGCAGACGCTGGTCGTCGACGGAGGCGCCAGCATCCACTCGTTGTGGGGACTCAATCCCGACCAGTCCAGGCAGTTCTCCGAAGGGGACTACCTGGACGCCACCGGACAGTCCTCATGACCGGCGAGCCTCGGCTGGCGGCCCTGACCGATCTGACGGGCCGGTCCGCGATCGTGACCGGCGCCGGCAGCGGCATCGGGCGCGGGGTCGCGCGGGTGTTCGCGACGGCGGGCGCCGCCGTGGTGTGCGCGGACATCTCCGCCTCGGCGGCGGAGGACACGGCCGGGTTGATCCGGGACGCCGGCGGCGTCGCGAAGGCGGCGACCGTGGACGTCAGCCACCGCGAGGACGTCGCCGAGCTCGTCTCCGCCGCGGTGTCCGAGTACGGCCGCCTTGACGTGATCTGCAACAACGCCGGGATCATCATCGACGTCCCGGTGCTCGATCTCGACGAGGCCGAGTTCGACCACGTGCTGGCGGTCAACCTGAAGGGCGTGCTGTTCGGCTGCCAGGAGGCGGGCCGGGCGATGGCCTTGGCCGGCGGCGGCAGCATCATCAACATGGCCTCCGGCGCCGTCGACGCGGCCGCGCCGGGTCTGGCGGCCTATGGCATCTCCAAGGCCGGCATCGTGCAGCTCACCAAGACGCTGGCCGTCGAGCTCGGCCGCGACGGGGTGCGGGTGAACGCGATCGCGCCCGGCCTGATCGAGACGAGCATGACGCGGCGCCACTACACCCGCCCCGACGGCTCCGTCGACGAGGACAGACGCGCCGCGGTCCTCAAGCCGATGCGGGACATCTCGCCCCTGGGCCTGATCGGGACGCCGGAGGACATCGGGTGGGCGGCGCTGTATCTCGCGTCGGACGCCGCGCGGTTCGTCACCGGCCAGATCATGCGGCCCAACGGGGGCACCTCCATGCCCTGGTGACGGGCGAAACGGATTCGAAAGGAGCCCAGGTGAAGCTCGACCTGCTCTACGAGTTCCAGCCGAAGATCGGCCCGTACCCGGAGCCGTTCCCCTTAGGCCAGAAGCGCGCCGAGCAACAGACGTACCGCGAGGCGATCGAGGAGATCACCTTCGCCGACAGGCTCGGCTTCCAGACCGCGTGGGTGGTGGAGCACCACTTCCGGCAGGGACGGTCGGCGTCCCCGTGCAACGAGACGATCCTCGGCGCGCTGTCCCAGGTCACCGAGAACATCCGGCTGGGTTTCGGGGTCGTGCTGCTGCCATCGGGGTTCCAGCATCCGGTGCGGGTGGCCGAGAAGGTCGCCACCGTCGACGTGCTCAGCGGCGGCCGGGTGGAATGGGGTTCCGGCCGCTCGACGCCCAACGAGCAGCTCGCCTTCGGCGTCCCGGCCGACGACCGTTCCCGCCAGATGTGGCGGGAGGCGTTCGAGTTCGTCATCGCCGCCTGGACGAACGAGCGGCTGGCGTGGAAGTCGCCGTCCATCGACTTCCCGGAGCGCTTCATCACGCCTCGCCCATATCAGGACCCGCACCCGCCCGCCTGGCTCGCCGCGGCCAGCGAGCAGTCCGCCTACAACGCTGGAAAGCTCGGCCTCGGGCTGCTCTCGTTCGCGCTCATGCAGCCGGTCGAGAAGATGGCCGAGCACATCGCCACCTACCACCGGGGCCAGGCCGACGGCGACACGCCGCTGCCGAAGTTCAGGAACGACCGGGTGGGCGCCTACACCCTCGTCCACTGCACCGACGACCTGGACGACGCCGAGCGTTACGGCCTCTGGGACTCCGTGCGGTGGTGGTACCAGAACCTCGCCGAGTTCACCCTCGAATGGGAGCTCGCGCACCTGCCCGAGCCGGAGAAGGCCAAGGTCTTTCCGCTGCTCGAGCCCACCATCCGGGGCGACGTCGACATCAGGAAGTACACCGAGCAGGACATGATCATCGTGGGGACTCCCGAGGAATGCCTCGAGAAGATCCTCCGGTACGAGGAGGCGGGCGTCGACCAGCTGCTGTGCTACACGCAGTTCGGCACGCTGCCGCACGAGAAGGTGATGCGCGGCCTGGAGCTTCTCGGCACGAAGGTCATCCCGGAGCTGGAGAGGCGCGGGCACCGCGTCGACTACGAGGCCCTCTTCAAGGGTGCCTGACACGCTCTTGGAGGAAGCCTGACCCGAACCTCAGTGGACCTTCAGAGGGGAAGCCGCCCGCGCGTCTGCTTCGTGACGACGGTGGCGCAGGCCCGGACGCGCTCCCCGATGTCGAGGACCTCCCGCCCGGCCAGGCCGGGCGAGAAGCCTGACGCGGTGATCGCGACGAGCACCCGGCCGTCGGCGTCGAACACCGGCGCCGACGCCATGCCCAGGTCGTAGCTCCGGGTGGCCTCGACGGTCGGGAGGTCGTAGTCGTCCCGCAGAGAGGCCGACTCCTGCGCTCGGTCGCGGCCACCCCCCAGCGCCAGCCCCAGCGCGTATCCCCGCTCGCGCACGGCGGCCAGCGCGAGCCTGACCCGGTCCGGTTCGGGCGCGACCCGGGCACGCCCCAGCCAGGCCTCCACCTCGAGAGGATGCGCCCACGCCATGAACACCAGGCCGAGCGGCGGGACGAGCGGCACCCGCTCACCCTCCCTGAAGCCGGGGCCGTACCGGGAGCCCGGACCGCCCACGGCGACGAACACGATCTCCGCCGGCGTCGCGGCCGTCACGACCACGTCGGCGTTGAGCTCCGCGGCGAGCTTGGGGATCTGGTCGGCCGCGGCCCGGATCGCCGGGTGCTGCTCCAACGCCGCCATGCCCGCACTCACCAGGGCCGGGCCGAGCCCGTAGGTCTTCCGAGTCGGATGCCGGCTCAGGTAGCCGGTCTGCTCGAGAACGGCGAGGACCGCGTGGGCGGAGCCGAGGCTGCTGCCCGTGCGCCGGGCGAGGTCGGAGATCGTGAACTGCTCACCCCGGTGCGTCACGAGCAGATCGATGATCTTCAACGCCTTCTCGACGGCGGGTGCCGGTCTCGCCATCGCATCCTCCCCGGACCCCCGAAGCGCGGGCCGCGTCGCCGGACACGTTATCCCAACGACGATGCACGTTTCACGTGAGCGAAAGATGTTTCGCGATGGGCCTCACCTTTCCGACGGCCACACAGATAACGCAGAAGGCGTAGGAACACAGAAGGCGTAGGAAGGCTGACCTCCATGACGGCCACCGATTCCAACCACGGCCCCACAGCGGCAGAACGCACCGCCTCCGCCGCCGGCTGGCCGCTCCCACCGCTACGCCCGTCGACCATACGGACGCCGGCCGACCTCGCCGCCCGCCGCGCGGCCGTCGGCGCGCTGGCCCTGCCGGCCCCGGCGCCCGACGTCGTCGTCCGGGACGCCCGATACGCCGGCGTGCCATGCGTGGTGTGCACGCCGCCGGAGCCCCGCGACGTCCTCGTGTACCTCCATGGAGGCGGCTACCGGCTGGGCTCGGCGGCCCAGTTCACGCCCTTCGCCGCCCGCCTGGCCCGGGCCGCCCGCGCCCGCGTGGTCGTCGTCGACTACCGGCTCGCGCCGGAACACCCCTATCCGGCGGCGGCGCACGACACGGCGATGGTCTATGAGCAGGTCCTCGCCGAGTCGGGCGTGCCACCGATCGTCGTGGGCGACTCCGCCGGCGGCGGGCTGGCGGCCGCGCTCGTCGTCGCCTGTGCCCGGGCCGAGGTCCCCGTCCCGCGCGGGCTCGTCCTCCTGTCCGCCTGGCTGGACCTGCGGTGCTCCGCGGCCAGCTACCACTCACGGTCGGCGACCGACCGGCTGTTCTCCCTCGCGTCCGCCAGGCAGGCCGCCGAGCAGTACCTCCAGGGGCATGGCCCGGACGACCCGCTGGCGTCCCCGCTCCTCGCCGACGTCGTCTCGTTCCCGCCGACGTTGCTGTTCGCGAGCACTGACGAGGTCCTGCTCGACGACACGGTCGCGATGACGGCGGCGCTCGCGCGGGCCGGGGTGCCGACGGAGACCGTCGTCCTCCCGGGCGTGCCACACACCTGGCCGAGCGTCGCGCCCGACCTCCCCGAGTCGGCGACCGCGCTGGACATCCTTGGCCGCTTCGTCGACCGGCTGTCCGCGGGGCGGTGACGGGTCTTCGGCGACTCCCGGCCCGGCGGTCAGCTTGCGAGCGGCTTCCCGCACCACCGCAGCGGGTTGGAGCCCGGGGCTTCGTTCTGGACGATCTCGTAGCCGGTACCGGCGGAGTTCACCCGGACGAACGTGAAGCAGCTGTCCTGCTGGTCCAGGCTGCGGCTGAAGTCGACCGGCCCGGCGAGCAGACCGTCCGCGTCGTAGTCCTTGACCGCCCGCAGCCCCTTGACGAACGCCTCCCGGGTGGGACATGGCCCGGCGGCGGCCAGCCCGCGCAGAAACAGGTCGGTGACGATGTAGCTGGAGTAGGCGACGGCGTCGTTGGGCGGCTGGAACTCCGGCGAGTACTGGGCCATCGCGCCCAGATACGTCTTCTGCGCTGGGATGTCGGCCTCGAACGGCGTGATGGCGGCGAAGATCGCGAGCCCGGCGACAGTGCGGCCATACCGTTCGATCGTATCCGGGCCGTATCCACTGACCGCGATGACGGTCTTGATGGCGCTGCTGGCGGAATGAGCCGCGGCGGTGACCCGCTCGATGTCATCCCCGCCCATGGCGATGAGGACGGCGTCGGCGCCGTCGGCGCGGATCTGGGCCGCGAGCTGCTCGGGACTCGAGATGACGGAGCTGAACGAGATCACGCGGGCCGGGATGCCCACCGAGGTAACGCTGCGTTCGAGCAACGAGCCATAGCCCCGGGACGACTCCTCGGTGTCGTTCCTGACGATGATCGCCCTGGTCCCGCCCTGCGCTTTGACATAACGTCCGATGATGTCGGTCGCGTGCTCACTCGTCAGGTCGGACGGAAAGGTGAACATGTTGGGGTAGGCCGGATCGGCCCAGACCCGCTCGCTCGGCAGGCCCGCCGCCGGGATACCCTGCGATCGCAGCAGCTCCGCACCGCCGGAGCCGGCCGTCGTCATCTCCAGGAACCCGAAGACGCCCTGACTGACCAGCTTGGCGGTGGCCACCTTGTTGGCACTCACGCTGGCCTCGTCGTTCTGCCAGTCGTAGCTGACGCGTCGGCCGTTCACGCCACCCTCGGCGTTCGCCAGTTTTAATCGGGCATCGACGCCACTGCGCGCGGCCCGCAGGACGTCACCGATGAGCCCGGAATCCGGGTAGATGAGCCCCAGACGCACCTCCCCGGCCGAAACTCCGGGTGTGTCGCATGTTTCTGCTTGGCGCGCCGCGTCGGACGAGCCCGAGCAGCCCGCGGCCACACAGATGGTGGCCATCGCCGCGGCCGTGACTCGGCCCCATCGTCGGGCCGTGGGCCGGCGAAGCTGGGATAAGGACAATAACAGTCGCCGATGCATGTGAACTCCAGGTCGGCGAGCAGACCAACAGCTGTTGGTCTGCTCGCCGACCTCCTGGTAGGCGAAGGACCTGTTCCGGTCCTAGGGTCAACGCCGTCCGGCGTCAGGTGCCGGGCAGAAGAAGTTGGTTCGTCGCGAGTTCTTGGTATATGGGGTCGGAGTAAAGCAGATCGGCGTGGGTGCCAACGGCACGCACCTGTCCCGCCTCCAGAACGACGATCTGGCGGGCGTTGACCACGGTCGACAGCCGATGGGCGACGACCAGCACCGTCGTCGTCTCGGCCGCGGCCGCGAGCGCGTCGCGCAGCGCGGCCTCGTTGACCGCGTCCAGCGCCGACGTCGCCTCGTCGAGCAGCAGCAGACGCGGCCTGCGCAGCAGGGCTCGCCCGATCGCGACTCGCTGCCGCTGACCGCCGGACAGGGTGCCGCCGCGATGGCCGATCCAGCCGTCCAGGCCGCCCGGCAGGGTCTGGACGACGTCGCCGAGCCGCGCGAGGCCGACCACGTTCCACAGGTGTTCCTCGTCGACGCCGGAAAGCCCGAGCGTCAGGTTCTCCCGCAGGGTGCCGGCGAGGACCGGGGCTTCCTGCTCCACGTAGCCGATCGACCGGCGCAGGTCGGTCAGCGGCCAGTCACGGACGTCCCGGCCGTCGACGAGAACCCGGCCGGCCGTCACGTCGTAGAACCGCTCCAACAGGGCGAACAGACTGGACTTGCCGGCTCCGGACGGCCCGACGACGGCGGTCATGCCGCCGGCGGGGACGGTGAACGTCACGCCCTGGTGGACGAACGGCAGACCGGTCCGGTAGCTGAACACGACCTGCTGGAACGCCACGGTGGCGCAGGCAGCCACCTGGCTGGGGGCAGGATCCTCCGGGCCAGGACGCGCGAACTCGTGCGTGCCGTTCGCACCAGGCCCGTCGTTCCCCTCGGTGCTCGCTCCGACGCCGTTCGCCGACAGGGAGACGGCATGAGCGGGCACCGTGACGAGGGTGCCGGGCGGTCGCGCACGGACGGCGGGCACGGGGACGGGTTCGACGGAGAGCCTGAGCACGGCCTCGATGCGCTCGGCGGCGCCACCACCGACCTTGACCTGGCCCCAGGCGCTGACCAGGGCCGTCACGGGCTGCGTCAGGAAGAACATGTACAGCAGGTAGGCGATCAGGTCGGCGAGCGACAGTCGTCCCGACGCCACCCGGGCACCGCCGACACCGAGCACGGCGAGGAACGACGTCTGCATCAGCAGGCTCGCGGACGCCCCGCTGCCCGCCTGCCAGGCCGCCACCCGCAGGCCGCGACGCCAGGCGGTGTCCGCCGCGCCGGTCAGCAGGCCGATCTCCCTGGCCTCCGCGCCGGCCGCCTTCACCGTTCGGAAGGCGCCCAGGTCGCGGTCGAGCAGCATCGCCAGGTAGGCGACGGACTCCTGCGTCCTGCCGGTGGCCTGTCCGATCCGGGCCGCGGCCCAGCGCACCGAGACGCTCATCGTCACGACCGCGGTGAGCGTGACCGCCAGCAGCACAGGGTCGATCAGGCCCATGAGGACGAGAGACCCCAGCAGGGCGACCACGGCCGTGACGGAGGCGACCATCGACTGGGTCGTAACCTGCCGCAGCAACGTCGTGTCGGCGACCAGCCGGGACATCAGGTCAGCGGGGTTGACCTCGTCGAGCACCCCCGGTCGCAGCCGCAGGATGCGGGTCACCAGCTGCCGCCGCACGCTTCGGACGACGGACTCGCCGACCGTCTCGACGACGTAGTAGCCCACGGCGCCGACGGCCGTCCCGAGGACGACGGCGCCGCCCAGAACCAGAAGCAGACCGGTGACCGGCTGATGGCGGGCGATGCGGTCCAGGATGCGCTGCGCGATGAGTGGCTGCGCCAGCGACAGCGCCGTACCCGAGAGCGTCAGCACGCCGCCGAGGGCGAGGCGGCTCCGGAAACCGGCGGTGTAACGGAGGACCATGTCCAGGCGACCGCTCGGCCGGTGCCGTGGGGCGGAGTCACCGAGCTCGCCCGCCCTCGTTTCGCTCATCCCGCTCATCCGGGCCGGCCGTGCTTCGCGGCGAGCCCCACCAGGTGGTCCGCCGCCGCGACGGCCCCGCCCGCGGCCCTGAACGAGGCGCCGACCCGTCGGGCGTCGTCGCGGTACCGCGGGTCACCCAGGACGTCGGTGACCGCGGCCCCGATGAGGTCCGCCGTGGCGTGGCCGAAGTGCAGCCGGACGCCCGCTCCCGCGTCGACCACCTGCTGCGCGACGACCGGCTGGTCGTCGCGGATCGGCGCGACGACCAGCGGCAGACCGTGCGCGAGCGCCTCGCACACCGTGTTGTGCCCGCCGTGGCAGACGACGGCGGCCGCGTGGGGCAGCAGCGTCCGGATCGGCAGGTACGGCCTGGGCAGGACGTTGTCGGGCGCCGCCGCGATCGCGCCCGCCGGGTCGGCCACCACGGCCTGCACCCCGCCACCGAGCTGGCCCAGCGCGTCGGCGCAGGCCCGCAGGAAGCGGCCGCCGACGGGACCGTTGACGGTGCCCAGGCTGACGACGACCAGCGGTCTCCTCGGGTCGAGCCAGTCCCACGGGAACGGCACCTCGGGCGTCAGGGCGACGTCCGGCGACACCGCCGCCGCGGTCACCGCCGCCGCGATCGCCGCCGCCCCTGCGGCGGCCCGCCGGCGCAGCGCCGGGCCGACCCAGGCGGTCGGCGGACCCGTCGCGTCGGCCGGGCCGGCGAGCGCCTCGGTGGTGAAGGCGAGCACGAGCAACGGGGAGCGTTCGAGCGTCGCGGGCGTCAGTGGCACGGGCGCCAGCGACACGGCCGCGTCCGGGCACAGCCGCGCGATCAGGTCCGCGAACAGGCCGTCGAGCCAGTCGCGGATCTTGGGCGTGGCGGCGAAGGGATCCCGCAACGAGCCGGATGTGCTGGCGGAGGTGACCCACGGGATGCCCAGCCGCGCCGCGGCGAGCGGGCCGGCCAGGGCCTGCATGTCGGCGACGACGAGGTCGGCGCCGGACCGTTTGGCCGCGTCGGCGACCGCCTCGTGGGTCGATTCGGCGAGCGGGATGAGGAGCTCCTCCCAGAGGAACCTGACCGCGGCGTAGCCGCGCAGGCCGAGACCGCTCCCGGCGTCCACGGGGCCGCCAAGGGCCGGGTGCACCACCGCGTCCGGGCCGGCGAGGCGCCTGACCAGCGACGGCTCGCCACACCAGTCGACGCGGTGACCGAGGGCGTGCAGCCGGTCGGCCACGGCGACAAGCGGGGTGATGTGTCCCGTGAGCGGCGGGACGACGAGCAGGAAAGTGCTCACGCCTGCCCTCCCGGCGTCACCGCGGCGGGGTGGTGGGCGAAGACCCAGTCCAGGAGCAGCGCGCGCACCTGCCGGTGGGCCTCCACGAGCACGGAGTGGTCCTGGTCCTGGATGACCACGGTCTGACAGTTGGGCAGCAGGCTCTCGAGCTGGTATGGGTCGTCGGCCTGGAACCCGTCGCTGCCGATGATGCTCAGAACGGGGACGGTGATCCGACTCAGCTCGGTCAGGTCGAGCATCGGCCCGGTCGGGATCTCGTCGGTCATCGAGGTCTCGGACAGGCGCCGGTAGGCCTGCCGCGACAGCCGGGCGTGGTGGTCGCCGAACTGCAGCGAGATCAGCTGATAGGTCTCTTCGCGCGACAGCTCCCGCCTGGAGTTCTCCAGCACCTCGCCCACCCGCCGCGCCCACTGGTCGGTCGGCGGCTCGGACTCGATCGAGACCAGGCTGGCGACCTTGTCCGGGTGGGCCGCCGCGAACGCGAACGCGACGGTGCCGCCGAAGCTGTTGCCGATCAGGTGCACCGGCGGCCGCACGTCGAGTGCGCCGAGCAGCCCGTCGAGGTCCGCCACGAAGTCGTTCACCTGATAGCCGCTGGCCGGCCGTTCGCTGTTGCCGTGGCCACGCAGGTCGTAGAACAGCATGTCGACGCCGGCGGCGGCCAGCGGCGCGGCCAGCGTCAGGTAGAAGCTGGCGAGGCTGTCGGTGCCGAGGCCATGGATGCAGACGAGGGTCGGCGCCGGGTTCCGCGACGGCCTGCCCGGCGTGTGCAGGTAGTGGATGTCGGTGTCGTTGACGTGGATGGTCGGCATGCTCAGTCGACGGCCGTCGGGACGTCCAGGCAGGACACGACGTAGTCGACCACCTCGCCGACGCGCAGCGCGATGACGTCGCCGAGATCCTTGTCGGCCAGGAACTCGGCCATACTGACCTCGTCGCCATACCGCTCCGCGAGCATCACGCCGAGCGTGACCAGGTCGATGCTCTCCAGCTCGAGCTCGCTGTGGAAAAGCGTGTCCATGGTCACCTGGACGGGCGGCGACCCGTACTTCCGGGTGATCGTGTTGATCATGTCGTTGGCCTCGGCAAGGACCGCACTGGTCCGACCGTCGTCCATGGTCATGCGTCGACTCCCCTCCATTCCACGTGTCTCTGGTCGTTCTTGTCGTCGTTACGGTCGTCGTTCGCCGGCTGGGCGCCGGTCGTCCAGGCCACGACGTATCCGCGGGCGGGCAGCCCTGGCGGGCTGGTGGCCACCTCGACGCAGTTCACCGCGTACCGGGTGCCGTCCACGGTCACCGCGGCGGTTACCGGTTCCCGGTCGTCGGCGGCCCGCGCCGCCGACGTGACCCGCGGCCGGGACCCGTCGACCCCGGCCGCCCGCGCGGCGGCGTCCGTCACGGCCGCCAGGCGGCAACGCCACCACGGGTCGTCGGGATCGACGCCCACCGGCGGCCGCCGGGCTGGGCCGGGGAGCGGGTTCGACCGGTCCGCCATGACCGGCTCGATGGCGAGGCCGACGGCTGCCCGCGGGCCCGGCCCGGCGTGCTCGGCCCGGGTCGGCACGGCCACCGGCACGGCGAGCGCGACCGCGAGATCCTGGACGCTCGCGACGCGGACCTCGAAGGGCGCCAGCGGGTAGCCGGGGGCGCCGGACACGGTCACCGGCGGGCCGGCACCGGTGCCCGTGCCGGCCCGGCAGCCGTTGCCGTCCCACCCGGCGGCCGCGGTGCCGAACGGGTCCGACACCTGGATCTCAGCGGGAAAGATCTCCGGGCGCTGTGGCCCCCAGAGCCGGGCGCGGACGGCGTCCTTGATCGCGATCCGCCGCAGCAGCCACTCCCGGCGCAGGCCGGGCGGCAGCACGTCATACCGCGCGCGTTCGGCCGAACCGACATAGCGGCTGAGCACCATCTCGCGGACGGCCAGGTCGGACCAGCGCTCGGTGGCCATCACCCAGCCGCCAGGGCGGAGGCCGGCGAACGGCCGCCGCTCCGGCCAGCGGAATGCCTCGTCGAGCTCCGCGGGCAGATCGAACCTGCGGTTCACCCAGCCATAGACGTTCGCCCAGACCTCGTTGCCGTCGACGAGCTGCATGTACGCCTCGGCCCACTCGTTGTCGAACTCCCTGACCCAGGCGTGGCAGGAGACCGGCGTACCCGGCGCGGGCTCGGGGCCGAAGAATTCGACGCCTCCGATCCTGACCGGGAACATCAGAAAACGGTCCGACTCCCGCATGCGCACCCAGTAGCCGAGGAGCTGACCGGCCGTGTCCAGGAGCGCACCTGGCGTACGGGAGCCAGTGAGGACGCCGCGGACATGCGAGGGCCCATGCCCGAGCAAGGTGGTCACGCCCTGGAAGGCGGGGCCGTGGAACATCCACCGTTCGCGGTACAGGTCCCGGCCGGTCATCGTCGGCGGCTGCTCGGCGTCGGCGTCAACCGGCCAGCGCGGCGGCCGCGGCGTGGGGAAGGTGTCGGCCAGCCGGACCAGACCGCTCGCGAACCCGGCGAAGGTGACCCGATACCGATCCGGCCCCTCCGGCCGCAGGCTGACGGCCACGTCGGTAGCCGGTTCCGCCGGGAGCCAGTTGTCGAAGCGCAGGTCGTAGGCGCCGACGGCGGTCCGGCCCGACGCCCGCTGCGCGTAGTCGGCCATCAGCCGGACGGTGGTGGTCGCGGCCAGCACCGGACGCCGGTCGGCGAGGTCCGGCCAACCCGGCGGCTGCGGGGTCAGCGCATGGTCGAGCAGGTACGGCATGGTCGCGGTGGACACCCGCATCGTCGCCGTCCAGCCCGCTCCCCCGGGCTCCTCGCGCAGGTCGTCCGGGCCGGTTGGGGCCGGCGCCGTAGCCGGTCCGACGGATACCGGCCCGGCGGATGCTGCTCGGCTCGGCGCGGCGTCGCCGGCCGGATAGGTCAGGACGGCCGCGGCCGTGTCGGCGGTCTCGGCCAGCAGCGCCATGAGCTCCCTGGCCAGCGGGTCCCGGTCCGCCCGGACGGCCAGCGGGTGATCGGCGGGCAGGGACCACCCCGGCAGTTCGGCAGCCAGCCCGCCGCCGGTCTGGGCATCGCCTGGTCGCGGCGGGCCGGCACCGACGAGGCCGAGACGCGGGAGCCTGGCGGGGTCGACGGCGATCGTCGACGCGCCGAGGTCGAGCCGAACCGGATGCTCGCGAGGACCGTCCGGCGCTGGGACCGTCGCGTGGGCCGTGACGTCGGCGCCGGGCTGGCCGCCGGGACCGGCGTGGTCGGTGCCGGGCTCGTCGAGCACGGCGAAGTCGGGGTCGCCGTTCTCCACCCACAGCGCGACCGCGAGCCGGCGAAGCTGGCCAAGCCCGTCGCGGTGGGCCGAGTTCGCGGCGATGGTCAGGTGGGGCGCCTCCTCGAGCACGCCGTCGACGAGCCCGCCCAACCGCCCCGGCCCGACCTGGACGAACACCCGCACACCGGCCGCGTACATCGCCTCGACGGTCTGGCGGAACAGGACCGGCTCGACCAGGTGACGGACGAACAGCTCCCGGACCGCCGCCAGGTCGGCCGGATACGGCGACGCCGTCGTCGCCGACCACAGCTCGACCTGCGCCGGCCGGCGCAGCCGAAGCCGGTCCGTGCGGGCCCGCAGCGCCGGCAGATGGGGCCGCAGCATCGGGGTGTGGAAGCCGGACCGGAACGGCAGGACCTGCACGACCACGTTCTTGCGCCGCAGCCGGCCGGCCAGGTCCGCGATCGCGGCCGGGGGCCCGCAGACGACCGAGCTCTGGGGCGCGTTGTCGTGGGAAAGGACGATGTCCGGGTAGTCGGCGAGGGCCTGTCTGGCCTGGTCGCTCGAACAGGCCAGCGACGCGTAGTCGACCTCGGGGACGTCGCCCTCGTAGGGATCGGCGGCGAAGATGTCGGCGTCGACCGCGTCGTCGTCGAACATCCCGGCGGCGAACATCGCGCTCCACTCGCCGATGCTGTGCCCGGCCAGCGCGTCCGGCGCGATCCGCATCCGCCGCAGCACCCGGTCCAGCAGCCGGCTCACCAGCAGGACACCGGTGCCGTGCCGGCCCAGGTCGGCGCTGGACAGCTCCGCCGGGAGGGCGAACCCGAAGCGGCGGGCGACGTCGTCGAGCTGTGGGGCGAACTCCGCCTCCAGCCCGGGGAACACGAACGCGGTCCGGCCGGCGTCCGGGCCGGCCAGCAGTGGTTCGGCGCTGGCCCACACCTCGCTCCGGCCGCGCCAGGCCTTCCACGCCCCCTGGCGAATCCCGCCGACCGCGTAGCGCGCGGACGCCAGCCGCCGCGCGGTCGGGTTCACCAGGCCGAGCCGCGCCCCTGTCCCGGTGTACGCGGGCGTGGTCTCGGCCTGGGCCCGCAGCACCACGTCCTCGACCTCGAGCAGGACGCCCAGCTCGTCCGGGGTCGCCGCCGCCAGCCGCAGCACCAGCTCGGGTTCGACGACCGTGGCCACCGCCGAGCCGGCGCCCGGGGCGGCCGCCGGAGCCACGACCGCCGGGCCCGCGGCGGCCGCGGCGGCCGCGGCGGCCGGAGCCTCCTCCAGCAGCACGTGCGCGTTGGTGCCGCCGAAGCCGAACGCGTTGACACCGGCCCGGCGAGGACCGACGGACTCCCACGGCACGGCGGCCGGCAGCGGACGGAACCGGGTCGTGGCGACCGCGGGATGCGGATCGTCGCAGTTCACCGCCGGCAGCAGGACCCGGTGGTGCAGCGCCAGGGCCGCCTTCACCAGGCTGGCGATGCCGGCGGCCGCCATGGCGTGCCCGATCATCGCCTTCACCGAGCCGAGCGCGCCGAGCCCGCCCGGTCCCGCCCGGTCGCCGCCGCCGGGCCCGAACACGCGAGCCAGGGTCGTCAGCTCGGCCTGGTCGCCGGCCGGCGTGGCGGTGCCGTGCGCCTCGATCATGCCGACCGCGCCGGGCTCGCGCGGGTCGAGACCGGCCGCGCGCCAGGCCCGCTCGACGGCCACCTGCTGCCCCGCCGGGTCAGGACTGACCAGCCCGCCGCCCCGGCCGTCGCTGGACACACCGGTTCCACGGACCACCGCGTAGACCCGGTCCCCGTCGCGTTCCGCGTCGGCGAGCCGCTTGAGGACGACGACGCCCGTTCCCTCGCCGATCAGGGTGCCGTCCGCGCCGCGGTCGAACGGCCGGATCCGCTGCGCCTTCGACAGAGCCCGCAGCTGCGTGAACACACTCCACAGGGTGATGTCGTGGCAGTGGTGGACCCCGCCGGCCAGCACCGTGTCGCAGCGGCCCGAGGCCAGCTCGGCCACGGCGCAGTCCACGGCGACCAGTGACGACGCGCAGGCGGCGTCCACGGTGAACGCCGGCCCGCCCAGGTCGAGGCGGTTCGCGATCCGGGCCGCGGCCAGGTTCGGCACGATGCCCATCGCCGCGTCCGGCGCCTCCGGCCCGAGCTGCTCGGTGAACGCGGCCCGGACCTGGTCGAGGTCGTCGGGGCCGAGCGTCGGCAGCAACGTCCCGAGGGTGTGGACCAGCTGGTGGGCCGTGCGCAGCCGCTGGTCGAGGCGGGCCATGCCCGGGCCGATGTAGCCGCCCCGGCCGAGGATGACTCCGACCCGGCCGGGATCTCCCAACCGGGACGGGCCGCCGGCGTCGTCGATCGCGGCGGCCGCGACGCGCAACGCGAGGAGCTGGTCGGGCTCGATGCTGCGCACGTCGCTCGGCGGGATACCGAAGCGGAGCGGGTCGGCGTAGGCGAACTCGTCCACGAACCCGCCGCGCCGGCAGTAGATCCGGTCGGCGCGGGCCGGCCCCGACGCGGCGCGCGGGTCGTAGAACGCCGGGTCCCAGCGACCGGGCGGCACCTCGGCGATGGCGTCGTTGCCGTCCACGAGGTTCCGCCAGTACGTCTCCAGGTCGGGCGCGCCCGGCAGGAGCACCGCCATGCCGACGATGGCGACCGGCGGCGACCGCCAGTCCGAGGAGGAGGAATCCGCGGAGGAAGTGGTCATCGTCTACCAGCCGGACGCGGTGTAGACGACACCGCGAAGGTCTCGCGGGCCCCAGGCCAGCTCGCGCAGCAGGCACCGGTGCCCTTCCTCCGGGTCGATCAGGTCGACCCCGCGGCGGGCGAAGTCCCGCTCCAGGTCGGCGCTGACCATGCCGGGATGACTCTCGTCCGGCGCCCAGGGACCCCAGTGGACGGTGAGCGCCCGCGCCCCGGTCCGCCCCGCCCAGGCAGCGCCGAGGGATTCCAGCGCGTCGTTCGCCGCGGCGTAGTCGCTCTGGCCCCGGCTGCCCAGGACGCCGGCGATGCTGCCGAAGAACGCCAGGGTGCGTGGCGGGACCGGTAACTCGTCGAACGCCGCCAGCAGCGCCAGCGCCCCGGCCACCTTCGTGTCGAACACCCGGCGGAACGACTCCGGCTCCTTGTCCGCGACCAGCCGGTCCTCGATCACTCCGGCGGAGTACACGACGGCGTCGATCCGACCGTGGTGGGCGAACAGCTCCTTGACGAACCGGTGGACCGCCTCGGTGTCCAGGACGTCGAGCTGGTGGTAGCGGGCGTCAGCGCCACGGGCCGCGACGGTGGCGAGCGTCGCCCGGATCTCCCGCTGCGCCAGGACCCGCGCGACCTCGCGGCTCGCCTCTCGCGGCGACCGGTGCCCGAGCTCCCGGACGGCGTCGAGCAGGGCGGTCCGGTCGAGCGCGGCCGCGAGCCGCGGGTCCTCGTCGCCCGCCGGCTCGGGGGTGCGCCCGGCCAGTTCCAGATGACAACCGGCGGCACCCGCGAGCAGGGCGGTGAACCCCGCCGTGATCCCACGGGCCCCCCCGACCAGGACGACGACGGCGTCACGGTCCAGGCCGAGCGCCGTGGCCTCGGCGGTGCCGTCGTCGGCCGGCCCCGCCCCGGCCGTCGCGAGCGGCCCGGCGGCCACCGCCGTCAGCTCCTCGGTCAGGCGCGCGCCGTCGCGGTGGACGACGACCACCGGGCCGCCGGGAGGCTCGCCCAGCTCGGCGGTGACGATGGCGGCGAGAGCGGGGCCCGCGGCCGCGTCGGTCTCGACCAGCCTGACCGTGGTTGTCGGGTACTCGCGGCCAAGCGTGCGGAACAGGCCGCGCAGGCCGATGGCGGGCATGGCATCGGGCGGGGTCACGGCCAGCAGCCAGCGAGGGCCGCCGTGCAGCACGGCGCGCAGCGCGCCGAAGGCGTCTGGCAGCTCCGGCTCCCCGGCGTCGTCCCCCCAGCCGGCCAGGTATACCGCGCCGTCCACGGCCGGTCGGTCGCCGTCAGCCGGCCTGTCGGCCAGCTCGTCGACCAGCCTGAAGCGCGCCTCGGCGCCGAGCTCCGTCAGCCGGCGCATGACCGTCTCCTGGCCGGGAACGTCGGCGGCGCGGCCGAACACCATCCAGGTGGTACCCGTCAGGTCCACCTGGCCGGGGCCGGGAGACGTCGGCCGCCTGGTGAGGACGAACCGCGTCGGACCACGGCCGCGCGCCTCACCCGCTTGTCGGGCCTCCCCCGCCGGGGCGGAGACGGACAGGTCGGCGGACACGTCACGACCTGGTCCCCGTTCGGTGAGCCAGCCCACGATGGCGCGCACGGTGCGCAGCCGGCTGAGCTCGTCGACGCCGCCGGTGCCAGTGCCGGCGAACGCGAAGCGGTCGGCGAGCTGGCCGGCGAGCTCGGTGCGCTTCAGCGAGTTGACGGACAGGTCGGTCTCGAGGTCGAGGTCGAGGTCGATCATGTCGGTCGGGTAGCCGGTGCTCTCGGCGATCAGGTCGAGCACGGTGGTCGTCACGTCCTGCGGCGTGCCGGCCGGTGATGGGGCCAGCGCGGCGACCGCCGCCGGGGTGGTGATGGGAACGTCGGCCGCGGGTGCGGGCGCCGCCGGGAGGAGCGCCGCCGTCGGAAGCGCCGTGATGACGTCCCGGCCCGAGCCCAGATAGGACATCAGCACGTCGCGCTGCGCGGCCAGGTTGTCCCGGGAGGTCCGCAGGAACTGGCTGACCAGCGTCTCCCGGGTCGCGGTGTCGACCGGGCCGTTCGCCGCCGCGCCGGTCGGCATCGTGTGGTCAGCCGGGGCCGAGGCGCCGGCCAGCGCGGGCACGGGCGACGGCGGGCCTGTCCGGCGTACCTGGTGGGCCGGCAGCAGGCCGCCGGGCAGCGGCGTACCGTCCGCGCGGCAGATGCTGCGGCCGTCCACGCTCCACCGCGGCGGGGTCGGCGCCGTCGCGCCGTCCCGGTCCACGGCGTCGCGGCCGTCGACAAGCCAGTCGACGGACAGCGGCACGCCGGCGACCAGCAGCGCCGCGACCGCGTCCAGGAAGCCGGTCAGCCCACGGCGCCGGCCGTCGCAGGCGACTGCCAGGTGCGGCCGGCCATCGAGGATGGAGTCGACCAGGCCGGTAAGCACCCGGCCGGGACCCGCTTCGACGAACACCCGCGCTCCGGCGGCGTACATCGCCTCGATCTGCTCGACGAACCGCACCGGCGCCGCCACCTGCGCGGCGAGCTCGGCCCGGACGGCGTCGCCCACCGTGGCGTCGCCGTCGGTGGCCGGGTAGGGCGCCGCCGTGCGGTTCGCCCACACCGGCAGCCGCGGGTCGGTCAGGGGGGCGCCCGCCAGCCGCTGCGCGAACTCCGCGCCGGCCTCGGCGATCAGCGGGCTGTGGAACGCGCAGGCGACGGGCAGCCGGACGGCGCTGTGCCCGGCGGCGCGAAACAGCCGGATCGCCGCCTCGACCGCCGAGGTCGCCCCGGAGATCACGACCTGGTCGGGCGCGTTGTGGTTGGCGACGACCACCTGCCCGTCGAGGCGCGCCTCGGCCAGCGTCGTGGCCACGACCGTCACGGGCGCCCGCACGGCCGCCATCGCGCCCTGGTCCGGCCACTCGGCGCCGCCGGCGGACTCCCGGGATCCGGCGCCGGTGACCGCGCGGACGATCGCCTCGCCCCGGGCGGCCGAGAGGTCGAGGAGCGTCTCGGGGGCGCAGGCGCCCGCGGCGCACAGCGCGACCAGCTCGCCGTAGCTGTGACCGCCGATCATGTCGGGCACGAGGCCCAGCCGGGACAGCAGGTGGTAGGCGCCGAGGCCCGCGATCCCGAGCGCCGGCTGCGCGACCCGGGTGTCCCGCAGCCGCTCCTCGGCGCTCCCAGCGCTCCCAGCGCCGCCCGACGGCGAACCCGGCGGCCCGTCGAACGTCGACGGCGGGAAGATCGCCTCCAGCCACGGCTCGCCGAGCCGCAGATAGTCCCGCAGCTCCGGGAAGGCGACGAACAGCTCGGCCAGCATGCCCGGCCGTTGGCTGCCCTGCCCCGGGAACAGCACGGCCACCGCGCCGGCGCCCCCCAGGTCACCCGCGCCGCTCCCGCCGCCCGGGGCGGCCGAGGCGACCGGCGAGGGGTCCCCGACGGCGAACAGCCCCACCCGCGCGTCCGACTCGCCGTGGGCCGCCCGTTCCAGCAGGTGGGCGAGGTCGTCCAGGTCCCGCGCGACCACCGCGATCCGGACGGGCCCTCGCCGCGGTCGCGCCCGGCGGGTGGCCGTCGCGGCCAGGTCGCGCAGCGGCCACGGCCGGCCACCGGCGTCGTTCGCGACCAGCAGCCGCCGCAGCTCTGTCACCCCGGCGAGGGCCGACGCCTGGTCCGCGCCGCGGAACACGAACAGCTCCGCCGGCCACTGGTCGAGGGCGTGCCGGGCGTCGACCGCGCCGGCATGACCGGTGAGGACCGCGTGGTAGTTCGCTCCGCCGAAACCGAAGGCGCTGACCCCGGCCACCCGACCGGCGACGGGCCGGGTCCACGGCCGCGCCGTGCCGGCGAAGACGAACGGGCTGGCGTCGGGCTCCCAGGCCGGGTTCGGCGTCTGGACATGCAGCGTCGGCGGCAGGACGCCGTGGTGCAAAGCCAGCGACACCTTGACCAGGGCGGCGAGGCCGGCGGCGGTCTTCGTGTGGCCGATCTGCGACTTGACCGACCCGAGAGCGCAGGTACCCGGCCGGGCGCCGGCGTCGGTGAACACCTTGGTGAGCGTCGTGAGCTCGGTGCGGTCACCGACGACCGTGCCGGTGCCGTGCGCCTCGACGAGTCCCACGTCGGCCGGCGAGACGCCGGCGTTGTGGTAGGCGCGTTCGAGCGCGAGCTGCTGGCCTTCCGGCCGGGGCGCGGTCAGGCCGAGGGACCGGCCGTCGCTGGCCGCGCCCAGCCCCTTGATCACCGAATAGACGCGGTCACCGTCGCGTTCGGCGTCGGCGAGCCGCTTGAGGACGACGCAGGCGACGCCCTCGCCGAGCGTGGTCCCGTCCGCATCGGCGGCGAAGGGCCGGGCCCGGCCGCTCGGTGACAGCGCACCGACGGAGGAGAACAGCAGGTAGTCGAGCACGCTGTTGTGCAGGTCGGCGCCGCCGCAGATCATCACGTCCGCGCCGCCGAACCGCAGCTCCTTGCAGGCCATGTCCAGCGCGGCCAGCGACGAGGCGCAGGCGGCGTCCACGACATAGGCCGGGCCGCCCAGGTCGAGCCGGTTGGAGATCCGGCTCGCGACGATGTTGCCGAGGATGCCGGTGAACGTCTCCGCCGTGATGTGCGGGAGGATGTCCCGCAGCTCCGGCGGCACCTCGCCGTAGTACGCCGGCAGCAGCGCGCGCAGGGTGATCGCGGCGGACAGGTCGCTGTTGGGCTCGGTGCCGAACACCACGCCGGTGCGGATGTGGTCGACGCGGTCGGGATCGAGCCCGGCGTCGTCGAGCGCTCGCCGGGCGGTCTCCAGGGCCAGCGCCTGGACCGGCTCGATGCTCACCAGCGACGCCGGCGGGATGCCGTAGCGCAACGGGTCGAAGGGAATCCGGGGCAGGAAGCCGCCCCACTTCGAACGGGTCTTCTCCCCGCTCGGGCCGCCGTCGGGGCCACCGTCGGCGTCGAGGTAGATCTCGGGATCCCACCGCTCGGGTGGCACGAGCGAGACCGCGTCCTTGCCGGACACGACGTTCGCCCAGTAGGTGGCCAGGTCGGCGGCGCCCGGCAGCACACAGGCCATGCCGACGACGGCGATGTCCAGGGGAGCCGCGTCGGCCGTCCGCCCAGCGGTCGCCGGGCCGGGCCCGTCCCGCAGCCGCTCGGCCTGGTCGCGCAGGTACTGGCGGGCGCCCGCCGTGACGTTGTCGTGCAGCTCGTGGATCGTGGTGGTGGCCGACCGCAGCACGGCGACCTGCCCCGCCATGAACAGGCCCTCGGCACGCTGTCGCTCACCGTCGACCGCGGCGAGGTCGTCGCCGCTGCGCTCCAGGCCCTTGCTGGCCACCCTGAGCCGGCCGACGTTGAGCTGCTCCAGCTCCTCCCACGCCCGCTGATCCGGCACGCCCCGTGCGCGCAACTCGTCGCGGGCGGCGTGGAACCGGTCGACGAACGGGCTCGACACGCAGCGGGTCGCGTGACCCGGCCCGGTCCGCAGCAGGGCCGTGCCCTCCGCGGCCAGCACCTGCCGCTGGAACTCGTCCTGGATGGCGCCCGCCTCGACGGCCTCCCGGGTGAAGAGGTAGGCGGTGCCCATCAGCACGCCGACGCCGACGCCACGGGCGGCGAGCGGGTTCGCCATCGCGGCCACCATGGACGCGGAGCGGGCATCGTGCACTCCGCCCGCGAACAGGACCTGCAGGCCGTGGCCGGTCCGGTCCCGCGGGCCGGCTCCCGCGGTCCGCGCGCCTGGCGAGGTCCTGTCGAGGTGGTCGAGCAGGACGTCGAGCTGCGCCTCCCAGAGTGGGAAGCTCGCGCGCGGGCCGACGTGGCCGCCGCACTCGGAGCCCTCGAAGACGAAGCGCCGGGCGCCCGCGTCGAGGAACTGCCGCAGCAGCGTCGGCGACGGCACGTGCAGGAAGGTCGGGATGCCGATCGCCTCGAGGTCGGCGGCCTGGGAGGGCCGGCCGCCGGCGACGATCACGCAGGACGGCCGGATCTCGCGCACCACGCCGAGCTGGGTGGCCCGCAGCTGTTCGGGGGCGAAGCCGAGCAGTCCGACCCCCCAGGGCCGGTCGCCCAGCAGGTCTCGGGTCTCCAGCAGCAGCCGGCGGGACTGCCGCTCGTCCGCGAGCGCCAGCGCGAGGAACGGCAGCGCGCCGTCGTCGGCGACGCGGCGCGCGAACCCGGCCTGGTCGCTGACCCGGGTCATCGGCCCCTGCGCGACGGGCCGGGTGGTTCCCCAGGAGGCGCACAGCGGCGAGTCCGACGCCAGGACGGACTCGGCGGCCGCGAGCTCGGCCGGGTCCGCCGCGGCGCTCAGGGCCCCGCGGATCGCCTGGACGACCCGCGCGGTGGTGCCGAACCGGTTGGCGAACAGCTGGGCGAGGAAGGCATCCTGCCCGACCGGCAACAGCTGGCGACCGGGGTCGTGCCCACCGAGCCGGGCGACGACCGCCTCGGCCGACCAGTCCTCGGCGCTCCCACTCGCCTGGCGGGCGGCGGGTAACTGGTAGACCCGGTACCCGGCCGCGACGACCGTCTCGGTGCCGTCCATCCGGCGCAGCGCGGCGCCGACCGATTCGGTCACGGTGGCCTCGCGCAGCAGGCTGAGCTGGGTGTCCAGGACGATTCCGGCCGCGCCCCCGACCACCGCCGCGACCGCCGTGCGCACACCCACCCCGCCCCAGCACCAGACGCGCGGGGACGCCCCCTCGTCCCCGAACAGGTCCCGCTGCACGAGCACCTGTTGCAACAGGACGAAGGAGCTGAGCTCACCGACGCGGCCGCCGGCCTCGTTGCCCCGGGCCAGCAGGCCGTCGGCTCCGGCGGCCACCGCCGCCACCGCCTCGCGAACGCTCGTGACCTCGGCCAGGACGCGGGCGCCGGGCAGCGCGTCCAGCAGCCGCTGGCTGCCGGCATCGGCGAGCGTGTCACCCGCCACCAGCAGCGTGTCGATCCGGCCGCGGTGCCGCGCCAGCTCGTCCGCGTCCACCGCCTCCGGCCGGGAGATTCGCACGCCGAACGACGACTCCGTCAGCCGGGCGGTCAATCGCAGTGCCCTGGCCGCGCCGGCTGGATCGGGCCCGAGGTCCAGCACGCCCAGGGCTCCGGCGCCGCTGACCGCCGCGACCAGCCTCGGGTCTGGTTCTCCCAACGGGCTCACCCCGATGACGTGGTCCCGGCTCCCGACGGCGCGGCGTCCCGCGTCGGTCACCCCGAGGCCGCCGACGACCGGCCTGGGCGCAGCACTGTGTTTCACAGATCACTTCCAGAGGTGTCCATGCGGCCGGCGATGCCGGCCGGGAGTGGGCGATGCGTCGCCGGTGCCCCCAGCGAGGGGCTTTCGGCCGGCGGCACCGGCGACGAGAGGGCGCCGGCTGGGGACGAACGGCCGTGACGTGCGGCCGACGTCGGGCGGCGAGTCCGGCGCGGTGCTCGCCGCCCACGTGTCCAGCGAATGAGCCTGGTGCTGCTTTTTTGGCGAACGCCATTCTTGGCGAACGCCCTCTCAGGAAGCGCCTTTGGCGAACGCCATCTCGGAGGTGGCGTTCCAGACCGTGCGGACCGCCGATGGACTCCAGTTTCCGATTAGGAAGAACGACCTTCTACCCAGCCCGCCGCGCCGCGCCGGTCGGCGTCGACAACACGTCCGACTGGTGGGCGAGCGGGCCTGGCGGCGGCGCCTGGGCGACGCGACCGAGGACCAGGAAGTTCGTCAGGGAACAGGCGCCAACCAGCGAGGCCGCACATCGGCGCGGGCGACCTCGTAACACCGGCGTGGACACGAGGCGAATCGAGGGGACCGAAGAAGTTCGCGGTCGAACGAATGAGGCCGTCAATATCCATCGCGCAGGAAGGCCTTGCGCTCCACACCTGGAGGTGAGAAAGGGCGTCAGTCTCACCACAGGCGACCAGGCATGCACGGCCACCCCCAGCCGGCGCGCTCGACGTCACCCCGAACGGTCGGGGCGACGTCGGGGCCGCGTCCCCGCCTCGGTTCCGCCGCCTTGCCCACCGGCGACACCCGGCCCCCCGACGAGAACCTGCCGGAGCGGCGAGGCAAGAAGGGCCGAACTATGCAGATGTTTAGCGTTCGACAAAACGACGAATCACTGAGGAACCGTGGCCCGCGGCCATGTTGGCCATACTCCGTGGAAGCGCCTCGTTACCCCCATTCGCCGTCAACGAGGACAGACAGTAAACGAAGGACCAAATCCGCGCAAGTGAGCACTCACTGATGTAGCGCGGTGATGAAGGCCAGCTACACACACGGTCACCACCACGACTGATTACGCTCAGAGAGCAGATGACCACAAGAAATCGTCACTGCGAGTTGCCGTCTCGCGCCGAGGCTCCGCGCGACCCGCGCCAGGCGGTCACACCACCCGCCGCCTCCGCACGCCCGAGGCGTACCCGACCGACCACCCCCGACGGGCGTCACGAGCGCACAACGGGCACACCGCCGGCATTCGGTCTCCGGGGAGGATCGGTTGCCAACTGGTCCTACGGCGACCGGGACCTGCGGCGCTCCGCGCGGGCTGGCGGCGTGGCCACGGCGGGCCCGGTCGACGCGGCGCGAGGGAATGCCGCCGGCGCCTGCGCGGCGGCTTGCCCGCCGCCCACCCACCGACGCGACGCGCTCGACTCGGACAGCCAGGATCCCGGACGGGCACCGCTGGCAAGGCCCAGCGCGAGTCAGCCCTGGGGGCTGCGCCAGGAACCCCCACACCTCGACAAACTGAACTCGCTACGTCGCTAGCTATCTACTACACGTGACTAACAAGTGTCACACCGCCCGCAAGATGAGTGAACACTCACAAATTTATGACCCCACCATACGAGCGCCGGGCATTACGAAGTCTGGCCGGTCATGCAGGCGACATTCCCGAAGGCGCGAATTCCTCGACCGGCTCACGACCACTTCCACCACGATTCCCCAGCCCGGTCTGCCGCGCGGCCGGCAGGAGCCGGCTGCAGATATCGAGGCGAACCGACGTGCGACCAGACGCGGGACCAAAAGAGGACGAAACCGCGACGAGCGGGCATACCCGGCCCTACCCGGTCGGACCTGGACGACGGAGGTGAACCGCCTCCCTCGCCAGCACGGCGCCCGCCGATCCGCACTGCCCCCTCCAGAAGCTCCCACCATCCCGTCCCCGTCGCGGAGCCGTCACGCCTCCAGCCGTGGTGCCGCCCGGGGGGGGGCGGCACCACCCCCCTTGATGGCACCAAAGTGCCATCGGCGCGCGGCGGCGTTTTCCGGGGTCAGAGCCTTTCTGGTCTCCCGGCACCGCGCGAAAAAGTTGCTCCCGCGACGCGTCGCATCGATGCTCCTGAACGCGAAGATCACAAAGGCGGCGGCGATCGTCGCGCCGGTTGTCTTCGGGGTTCCTCAGGTCGACGAACGGCACGGATGTGCCACCGAAGACCGGGTCAGAGAGGGGAGTTGCCTTCTAGAAGAATCCAAAACACAAACACAGAAATCGAAGCCGGGGCGAATTCATTGGTCAATCTCGTCCTACCGACCGGTACCCCTAGAGTCACCGCGTCCGGTGACCGGACCGCAATCGGGCACGAGAAGACCCACGCCGGCGACGCCTGACGGCAACGACCCCGCCTGCCGATGCGCCAGGCCAACGGTGAGATCACCATTGGCTGCCATCACCGGGTAGGCGGCGCGTCCACGATGTCGAATGGCATCTCTTCCTTCGCCGACCCAGATTCAGCAGGCCGCCGCGATCCTGGCCAGCCGGTTCGGCAGGCCGCGACCGGCCATTTTCGCGTGTCCATGGAAGCGCGCGGTGATGCCGTTGCGAAGGGACCACCCGCACGGTCCGCGCCGTCCGCGCGCCTCATCGCTCCAGGGAGGTCGATGAGCGAATATCTTATACAATAGCGACGACAATCTTCTTGACGGTGCGACAGCAGGGTGCTATTCATATTTCCGGTGTCGCACGGGCCCCCGGCTCGACATCGTTTTCATCCGGTGGGGACGCGCCAGCCCGGCAAGGCAGGCCGGGCTGTCCTCCCGTCGTGCTCACCGGACTTCTTGAGATGGTGTGGAAAGTAGCCAGCCATCTTCTTCGTGCCATCGTCCGCTTCCTCCGGCCCACCCGAGCCGGCCATCGCCCCGATGCATGGCCAGCACCGCAATGGTGGCGTCGGCACACGGTGTTGGCGTTCGCCATGGCCGGGCAGGGAGGCGGATACCGCAATGCGCCGAATTTGGAGGGCAAGATGTCCGACGAGGTAACCCCCGCATTATCCGAGCCAGCCCGTCCGGAACCTTCCACCCGCTTCAGCCGCCGGGGATTCATGGGTGCCGCCGCGGCGGGCGCGGGCGCGGTCGCGTTCGGCGGGCTGGTGGCCGGCGCCACGCCGGCACGGGCGGTGACGACGACCGAGGTGAGCGCACGGGCCGTCATCGTCGGCACCGGCTTCGGCGGCGGTGTCACGGCGCTTCGGCTGGGCAAGGCCGGGGTGTCCACGCTTGTCCTGGAACGCGGCCTGCGGTGGCCGACGGGCCCGAACTCGAACACCTTCGCGACGCTCGCGAACCTCGACAACCGGTCGGCCTGGCTGTCCCCCTACGCTCCGGTGCCGGGAGCCCCGCCCTTCCCGCTCTGGTCGCCCTACACCGGTGTCCTCGAGGTCATCAACGGCAACGGGATAACGGTCAACTGCGGCGCCTGCGTCGGCGGCGGCTCCATCATGTACCACGGGATGACGCTGCAGCCAAGCATCACCGAGTTCGCCCGGTCCATGCCGCTGGCGACCGGCCTGTATCCCGAGCTCAACTCGACGTGGTATCCCACCGTCGCCTCGATGCTGGGAATTTCCACCATTCCCAACGACGTCCTCAACTCGAGCCCGTACGCCTCCTCCCGGATCTTCCTGAACGTCGCCCCCAAGGCGGGCCTCCAGACGTTCCGCGTGCCGCTGCCGGTCGACTGGAACTTCGTACGCGGGGAGCTCAACGGCCAGTACAACGCCGCCTACACCAACAGCGACATCGCCTTCGGCGTCAACAACGGCGGGAAGCACTCGATCGATGTCACCTACCTTGCCGCCGCGGAGGCGACGGGCAAGGTGCAGGTGCAGACGCTCCACGTCGTCCGCGACATCAAACTGGGCGCCGACAAGAAATGGGTGCTGTCGGTCGACCGCATCGACACCGGCGGAGCCGTCCTGGAGCACAAGAACATCACCGCGAACGCGGTGTTCCTCAACGCCGGTTCGCCGGGAACGACGCGGCTGCTGGTCAAGGCGAAGGGCAAGAACCTCATCCCGAACCTGCCGGACGCGGTCGGCACCCAGTGGGGAAACAACGGCGACCGCATCTACTCGTGGACCGGCATGAACGACGACCCGGGCACGAAGGAGGGTGGCCCGGCGGCCGTCGGCGGCATCGACCCGCTCAGCGCGATCCCGCTGCGGATCATCCACGCCGGCGCGCCTCCGGCGGCCCTCACCGGCGGGCGTTTCATGACCGTGGTCGGCTTCGGCATCGTCCCCGCTCCTGGGACCTGGGCCTACGACTCAAGCACGGATGACGCCAAGCTGACCTGGCCCACCAACGCCGACGCCGCGCTCCAGACGTTGATCCGCAACAAGATGAACGCCATCGCCCAGGCGGGCGGTGGCACCATGACCGACACCAACGCGACCCAGGCGTCGACGTGGCACGCTCTCGGGGGTGTTCCCATGGGGTCGGCTGTCGACCTCTATGGCCGCGTCCTCGGGCAGAGCGGCCTCTATGTCCTCGACGGCGCCCGGATTCCGGGCTCCACCGGCGCCTGCAACCCGTCCATGACCATCGCGGCGCTCGCCGAGCACAGCATGGCGAGGATCGTCAGCCAGGACATCGGAAGGGTCTTCTAGCAGGTGCCTCGGGACCGCGGCCAGTCAGGAGTTCGACTGGCCGCGGTCCCGAGGCCGGGCCGTGGCGTCGTCGCGCTCGCGAGCTCGATCAGCCGGCGCGAACGTGGGGTGTCAGCGCCGGTGCGCCTTTGACCGGGTGTCCTCGTCGTCGTGGTCCGGCCCGTCCCAGGCCTCGTTGCGCTGGTCGACGCGTTCCCGCCAGGCCGCCGCGTCGGCCGCGCTCGAATACGGACCAAGCCGGCGGTGGCCGGGAACGTCCGGCGGGTTCTCCGGGCGCTGGTGGTCCATACACCACCACCAGCCGGTCGGGTTCCACGCCCGGCTGTCCGCGCCACCCGATCCGCCCTGCCCTGCCCGCCCAGCCCGGCCACCCAGTCCCACGGCCGCCGCGGCCCGGCGCAGTATGTTCGCCATGATCGGACCAGTACCCCGACCGGAGCATGATCGATCTTTTTCGGCGGCTACCAGATGCGCACCCGGTCGGGCGGCTCGAGCCACAGCCCGTCGCCGGGCGCGGTGTCGAAGACCTCGTGGAACTCGTCCAGGTTGCGCACGATGTTGGCGCGGAACTCCGGCGGGCTGTGCGGGTCGGTGGTGAGGTACTGCCGCTCGAGCTCCAGCCGGCGCTTCGTGCGCCACACGTAGGCCCAGTTCGTGAACAGCCGCCGCCGGTCATCGCGCGCCGCCGTTCCGTCCTGGGAGATGACGTAGGCCCGGTGCGCGATGGTCAGACCGCCGAGATCGCCGATGTTCTCACCGACGGTGAGCGCGCCGTTCACCTTCTCCCCCGGCAGGTTGCGCGGCTCGAAGGCGTTGTACTGCTCTACCAGCGTCTTCGACCTCACCTCGAAGGCGGCCTTGTCGGCCGGTGACCACCAGTCGTTGAGGTTGCCGGCGCCGTCGTACTGCGCCCCCTGGTCGTCGAAGCCGTGTCCCACCTCGTGACCGATGACGGCGCCGATGCCGCCGTAGTTCTCCGCCGGGTGAGCCTCCGGGCTGAAGAACGGCTTCTGCAGGATGCCGGCCGGGAAGCAGATCTCGTTGGTGCCGGGGTTGTAGTAGGCGTTGACGGTCTGCGGGAGCATGAACCACTCGTCACGGTCGACCGGCGAACCGATCTTGGCCAGCTCCCGGTCGGTCTCGAACGCGGCGGCGGCCAGGGCGTTGCCCATCAGGTCGTCGCGGCGGACCCGCAGCTGCGAGTAGTCCCGGAACTGGTCGGGATAGCCGATCTTCGACCGGAACGTCGCGAGCTTCTCGTACGCCCGCCCCTTGGTCTCTTCGGTCATCCAGTCCAGCCGGGAGATCGACTCGCGGTAGGCCGCGAGCAGGTTCGCGACCAGCTCGTCCATCTGCGCCTTGGCGCGCGGCGGGAAGTGACGGGTGACGTACTCCTTCCCGACCGCCTCACCGATCGCGCCCTCGACGAACGACACCGCGCGCTTCCACCGGGCCCGCAGCTCGGGCGTACCACTGAGCGTACGGCCGTAGAAGTCGAAATGAGTCTCGGCGAACTCGTCGGACAGATAGGGCGCCGCCGAGCGCAGCACCTGGCCCACCAACCAGTCACGCCACACCTCGATCGGCGTGTCGACCAACACCGTCGAGAGGTGCTCGAGATACGACGGCTGCCGCACGCACACCTCCGCCAGCGTCGCGTGCGGACCGGTCAGCTGACCGCCGAGACCGGTCACGTAGACGTCCCAGGCGAACGCCGGGCAGAGCGCCGCCAGCTCCTCGGCCGTCATCAGGTTGTAGGTCCGCTGGACGTCGCGGGTCTCCGCCCGTTCCCAGTGCCCCTTCGCGAGCTGGGTGTCCAGGGCAAGGATCCGCTCCGCGGCGCCCTCCGGATCGGGGTGCTCGCCCAGCCCGAGCATGCGGGTCAGGTAGGCGACGTACTTCTGCCGGATCTCGGCGAACCTGTCATCCCGGTAGTACGACTCGTCCGGCAGGCCGAGGCCTCCCTGGAGAAGGTGGAACAGGTAGCGGTCGGAGTTGCGGTCGTCGGTGTCGACGTAGGTGCCGAACAGCCCACGTCCGCCGGACCGCTCGAACTCGCCGAGGAACGCGGCCAGGTCGCGCACGTCGCGCACGCCGCGCGCGGCGTCCAGCAGCGGCCGCGCCGGGTCCAGCCCGAGTGCCTGGATCGCCTCGGTGTCCAGGAAGGAGTTGTAGAGGTCGGCGATCTTCCGCGCGTCCTCGCTCTGGGCCGCCGGGTCCTGCGCGGCGACGTCGGTGATGATGTCGCGGACCTGCTGCTCGGCGGCATCGGCCAGCTGCACGAACGGGCCCCAGCTCGAACGGTCGGCCGGGATCTCCGACTCGGCGAGCCAGCGGCCGTTCACATGGCCGAACAGGTCGTCCTGGGGTCGTACGTCGAGGTCCATGCCCTCGCGGGCGTCGTCGAGGATGCTCACAGAACGGAAGTCTCCAGTCCATCGGGCGTTCAGGGAAGCATCCCGCCGGGAGTCCTCCGACCGCCAGCCCGTTCCCCGGCTCTCCCCAGGACTATCCCAGGATCAGCTCTTGATCGACTTCTTGGGCTGGGGATACCCGCGGTCGGCGGCGCTTGGAGCATCCTCCGCCGCCCCCGCCCCGAGGCGAGCACAAGATCGGGAGCGTTAGTCGGCGAGCGGCGGGGAAGGGACCGCGCAGATCACCGGAGAGCGGAGACAGAATCTGATGAGTGTGCTGCGCAGCCTCCTGCACGGGCTCGACGACCGGACCCGCACCGAGACGACCGAGATCATCGCACGCAACATCGCCGAGGAACGCGCACAGGCACCGGAGGCGTCCCGCCGCCGGGCCGCGGACGTCGGGACCCGTTCTCGCCGATCCAGCGGCCCTCGCCGCCGCGGCCGCGACGTGCCCGCTCCGGAAACGCCCGAGTAACCGCACATCAACCGGCACCTCGCGCAGGATCGCGCGATCGCGAGGTTTTCGCATGTCAAAGCCCGCGGGTGGCCGTGGTGTCGGTCAGACACGGCCTATGGCGGAGTCTGCTTACAGTAGCTCGATTCAGACAATCCGTTGTGACTGGTACCGCGTCACTCGTCTAGGGTAACCAGAAAGGACGCGCCGAGGAGACAACAGTGACCACGAACGCTGTGCCCGACCCCGACAGCGCCCACCTTCCCATGATCGATATTTCTGTTCCGCACTCGGCCCGGGTGTGGAACTACTGGCTCGGCGGGAAGGACAACTACCCCGTCGACCGGGCGATCGGGGACCAGGTTCGCGACCTCTACCCGGAGATCATCGACATCGCCCGCGAGTCGAGGGCCTTCCTGGGCCGGGTGGTGCGCTTCCTGGCCGGCGAGGCGGGCATCCGCCAGTTCCTCGACATCGGCACCGGCCTGCCGACCGCCGACAACACCCATGAGGTCGCCCAGCGCGTCGCCCCGGACTCGCGCGTCGTCTACGTGGACCGGGACCCGCTCGTCCTCATCCACGCCCGGGACTCGCTGACCAGCACGCTCGAAGGCGCGACGGCCTACGTCGACGCCGACGTGCGCGACCCCGAGACCATCCTCACCGCCGCCGCCCGCACTCTCGACCTCACCAGACCGGTCGCGCTGATAATGCTCGGCATTCTTGGCAACGTCGCCGACACCGACGAGGCCCACAGCATCCTCAAGCGGCTCCTCGACGCCGTGCCCGCGGGCAGTTACCTCGTCGTCAACGACGGCACGAACCGCACCGACGAAGCGGCCCCGGCCGCGGACGAAGCCGCCCGCCGCCGCGCGGAGGCCGGCGACCCGTACTACCCACGCACCCCCGAGCAGATCGCCCGGTTCCTCGATGGGCTGGAACTCATCGAGCCAGGCGTGGTCTCCACGTCCCTGTGGCGACCGGAGCCCGGCACGAACCCAGCCCCTGTCGGCAGCCACTGCGGAGTCGCCCGCCGGTAACCCCGGTCCTGTTCGGTAGCTCGCCTGGATCTCCTGGCGCGTCGCCGACAGGAACGAGCTGCCCACGGCCGCCCCGGCTCGCGGTGCCTGGACGACGGTGGTGACTGGAGTCCCTCGAGTCCATCGAGTCCTAGGCGCGCGCCGAGGTATGCTTGATTACATGATTACAGAGGAAGTGCGAGGCTGGTTCACGGGCCGGCTGCCGGCGGCCCTGTTCCAGGAGCTGGTGGAGGTGACGGTCGATCGCGAGGAGATCACCGTGATCGGCCGGATCGAGGAGCCCGAGCTCGCCAAGGGCGTCTCCGACACGGAGCGGAACGCCGCCATCGAGGGCCGCGTCGCCCAGTTCCGGGAGCGCACCCGCGAGGACCGGATGGAGGTCGCCCGTCAGGCCGAGGCGAAGTTCGGGCGAAAGGTGTCCTGGGGCGTGGAGTGCGCCGGCACCCGCGGGCTGTACAGCAACGTCTCCGCGCCGGTGATGACCAGGTTGCGCCAGCCCGAGCGGCAGGTGCTCGACCTGCTCGTCGAGGGCGGCGTGGCACGCAGCCGCAGTGACGCCCTGCTCTGGTGCGTCCGCCTGGTGCAACGCCACACCGGGGACTGGCTGGACGAGCTGAAGGAGTCGCTCGTGCACGTCCAACGAGTGCGCGGCCGCGGCCCCGACGCCGGAACCGACGAGCAGGAATAGGCGCCGGTATCGCCCCAGCGACGGACTGGCGCCACCGAGCAGACACGGAGTCGCCCAGAGCGCGCAGGCGACTCCGCCGACGGACCGCCTGTCGATATTGTCGACATGCCCCACTTGACCACCGCGGTCACCGGGACCGTCCGGGGCTTGGCTCTCGACAGGCGGAACGATGACAAGCTGGGATTTCACGTCCGCGGCACCCGACAGCACGCCGGGTGGTCAGGTTGCGGACCTGCGGACTGACCAGCCGACACCGGCGCGCATGTACGACTACTTCCTCGGCGGCAAGGACAACTTCGAGGTCGACCGGGAGGCCGCCGCCAAGGTCGACGCCGCGCTCGGCCGGACGGTGACCCACGACGTCGTCTGGGAGAACCGCCGGTTCCTGCAGCGGGCGACCCGGTGGCTCGCCCGCGCGGGCATCGACCAGTTCCTCGACATCGGCACCGGCCTGCCCACCCAGGGCAACGTCCACGAGATCGCCAAGCAGGTCATTCCCGCCCCACACGTCGTCTACGTCGACAACGACCCCATCGTGCTGGCCCACGGGCGCGCGTTGCTGGCAGACGACCACACCACCGCGATCATCACCGCGGACGCCCGGAACCCGGCGGGAATCCTCGCCCATCCGGAAACCACCGCGCTGCTGGACTTCTCGCGGCCCGTCGCCGTGCTCCTGGTGGCCCTGTTCCACTTCATCCAGGACGCCGAGGACCCGGGCGGTCTGCTTGCCCAGTTCCTGGAGGCGGTCCCCTCGGGCTCCTACCTGGTCCTGTCCCACCTGACGACCGACGGGCCACCGGCCGAGGGCGTGGCCCGCACCGAGGCCGCGTACCGCAACGCCACCTCACCCATGACGTTCCGGCCACGCGCCACGATCCAGAGCTACTTCGACGGCCTGGACCTCATCGAGCCCGGCCTCGTCCGACCCTGGCAGTGGCACCCGGGCGACGACGAGAGCCCGCGCACCGAGTGGCTGTACGGCGCGGTCGCGCTCAAGCCCTGATGGTCACCGCGCCCTGATGGTCACCGCGCGAAGTGTCGCCGTAGCCGGCGATGGCGGTGCCCGAAGAAGGCGCGGAGCAGGATCCGGAGCAATGGGCCCGCCGGCCACAGGACGACACGCGGTTGCAGGATGACCCGGTCGGTGACGAGGGCCGCGCCGCCGGTCGTGGCCTCGACGGTGCGGTCGTGGACCCATCGCCGCATGCTGAGCATGGTGGATTCCTCGTGGAACCGGCGGCCCGGCTCGAGCTCGGTGAGCATCAGCCGGTCGTAGTCGAACGGCAGGACGCCGAAGAGCCGCAGCCACGCTCGGCCGACCGGCACCCCGAGGCGGATCATTTCGATGGAGACTTCACCCACGCCGTGGGGCAGCGTCATCGTCATCCAGGGACGCATCTCGTCGTTGATGCCCTCGGGCGTCACGACCCGATGCCAGACCGTTTCCGCGGACGCGGGAACGACGCTGGTCAGCTCGAAGGACCACTGGTTTCTCATGCGCCTCATGTTGACCGGTTTCACGCGTGGGTCAGGACGAGCCGCTCCCCGCGATTGCCGCCGTGCTGGCGCCGATGGCCGCGCTGGCTGCCGCCTGGGCCTCCCGCAGGACGCGCACCACGACCGGGGCGACCGGCGTCGCCGACGTGGCGGTGGCTATCCGCTCCTTGGCGTGCTCGCGGTCGGCGCGGTCCGGTGCCACGACCTCGAGGAGCCGCGACGGTCCGGTGAGCGCGAGCAGTGCGGCGGTACGGGCGTCGAGTGGGCCACTGCCACGAGCCGCCTGCCGCGAGCGGCGCACGATGTCGTCGCGCAGATCGGTCCGCAGCACCGGGAACCGGGTGACCGGGAACAGCAGAATCCGTCGCCGTTCCCGCCCGACCACCTTCTCCTCGACGAGGCGATCGAGCACCACGCTCCACACCCCGCCCAGCGCCTTGTCGAGCCGGCGCACCTGGTCGACGGCGCGACGGCCCTTCACCTCGCCGATCGCGCGGTGCGCCGCCGCCAGCAGTGGGTCGGACGGTGGCGGCCCCACCGGGTGAAACCGCTTCCCGTCCAGGATCACGACGTGCGCGAGGCCGAGCTCGGCGATGAGCGCGCCGCTCAGCGTCGTGGTCAGCGGCTGCCGTGACGAGTTCACCGACGAGCCCTTGGCCGGATCGAGAGCGAGCAGGAGTAGTTCCTCGGCGATGAGCACGATCCACCTCCACGGTTGCCTGGATCGGCATCGAAATCCGGCCACGATCCCGCATTCGACGATCCCGAATTCGACGCGCTGACGGTTATGCGGTTATGCCGGCGACGGGCGGTTGGGATGCCTTCTGGCATCCCGACCGCCCGTTCAGGTGGACGTCGCCCGCAAACGGCTGCCTGGCGTGACCTGCCAGCCGACCGATCCGTGTCTCCTATGGGCTGACGGGATCGATCCTCAGCGCCGCGGCGTCAGCGCAGGACGCGGCGGTGGCTCGCGGCCCGGTAGACCAGCAGGACGAGAATCGCGCCGATGATGGACCCGATGATCCCGGACGGCTGCAGCGCGCCCTCATTCAGGTCCTTGCCGAAGATGAGGTATCCAAGGAATCCGCCGATGAACGAACCGACGACGCCGACGACGATGGTCGCCACGACACCCATCGGGTCACGGCCGGGCACGAGGAAACGCGCGATCGCGCCGGCAACAAGGCCGAGCAAAAGCCAGAAGATGATGGTCCAGACCATGGGAGCCTCCAGGTAGGCGAAGCACTTCGACGATCACCCGTCATGATTTCCAGAGCTTTATCCCACCCGTCGCGCCACCCAAACACAGAAGTTCGCCGACGTTAGTTCGCCGACGTTGCCGCCAGGAGCGGCAACGACCCTTCCGACTGCCAACGAGCCACTTCGGCGCAATGCGCGGTCAATTCGTGACCTTGCGTATCCAGCATCGTGACGGTCAAGGTCGATCTCGCCCTCGTCCCGCCGTGCGCCGTCCAGCCCCGTTCAGTCTTCAGAGCACGGCGAACCCATCCGCGGCGGGTGCCGGACGGCTAGGGCGCGGTGAGGGCTTCGGTGGGTTGGAGGCGGGAAGCGCGGATGGCGGGGTACAGCCCTGCGACCCCGCCGATGGTGACAGCGGCGCCGAGAGCGAGACCCATCGTCCAAGGTGGGACGACGGTGGGCCAGCTCTGGAGGGTGGCGTAGCAGGTGGTCACGCCGACGCCGAGGACAAGTCCCGCTATCCCGCCAAGCGTGGACAGCAGCAGCGCCTCGGTCAGGAACTGGTTGCGGATGTCGCCGCGGGTGGCTCCGAGCGCGCGGCGAAGTCCCACCTCACCGCGCCGTTCGAGGACGGAGATGACCATCGTGTTCGCGACGCCGATTCCGCCGACGAGCAGGGCCACCATCCCGAGGCCGAGCAGCAGCGCGCCCAGCGTGGAGTCGGCGGCGTGCTGCGCGGCGAGCGCGTCGGAGGGGCGCGAGACGTCGACCTCGTTCGGCGCCGACGGACTGGCGGTGCGGGCGAGCAGAGTCTGGGTGTCCTCGACGTGGCCGGGGTTCGCGCGGGTGTAGACGGTCGTCGGGAAGGTGTCGAAGCCGAGCAGGTCGGTCGCGGCGGGCCAGCCGACGAGGGCCGCGCGGTCGAGCTCGGGCGCGAGGCCGACGGGGGCGAGAATGCCGACGACGGTGAACCACTGGCCACCGACGTAGACCTGCTGGTCGGGTCCGGTCGAGTCCACGCCCAGATGGGCCGCCGCGGTCGATCCAAGGACCACGGCGGGATAGTTCTGGGTCGCGTCGTTGAGATAGGCGCCGGCGACGAGGTCGACGCCGACGGTGGCAGGTAGGTCGAGCCGGCTCGCCAGGACGGCGATGCTGCCGGATTCCGCGGCTGGGATGCGGTCGTTGCGGTAGACCCTGGCGTCTGGGACGAGGCCGATGGCGCTGACTGATTCGACGTCGCCGATGGCGTCGATCATCGTGACGGCCTCGGCCGGCAGGTGTGCCTGCTCGCCGAAAAGGTTCTGACCCGGGCCGATGGTGAGCAGGTTGGTGCCGAGCGAGGCGATCTCACGGTGGAAGTCCTCCCGGCTGGAGGACGAGATGCCCAGGACCGCGATCATGGCCGCGATGCCGATCGCGATGCCTAGGGCGGACAGCGCGACGCGGGTGGGCCGCGCACGCAGACCGGCGGCGCCGCCCCGAAGAAGGTCGCGTGCCGTGAGATGGCTCGGGCGAAGCGCGCGGCCAGCGTCGGCCAAGGGCCGGGCGGTGGTCATGTAAGAGCCCCCCGGAGCGAAGGAATGTCGGCGGTGTCGGCGACCTTGCGGCCGTCTCGCATCTCGATGCGTCTTGGCAGGGCGGTGGCGATGTCGCGGTCATGCGTAATGATCACGACGGTGGTTCCAGCGCGGTGGAGTTCTCGGAGCAGGGCCATCACCTCGGCCCCTGCCGACGAGTCGAGGTTGCCGGTCGGTTCGTCGGCGAGCAGCAGCGCGGGCCCGCCGACGACAGCGCGGGCGATCGCGACGCGCTGGCGTTCGCCGCCGGACAGCTCGTGCGGCCTGTGGTGGATCCGGTGATCGAGCCCGACTCGGGCAAGAGTTGCGCGTGCGCGTTCGAGCCGTTCCACCCGGCGCACGCCGGCGTACAGCAGGCCGTCGGCCACGTTCTCCAACGCCGGGACGCCGGGCGCGAGGTGGAACTGTTGGAAGATGAACCCGATGCGGTGGGCGCGCAGCGCCGACCGTTGATGGTCACTCAGCGCGTGGACTGGCTCGCCCTCGATGGTGACCGTTCCGGTGGTTGGCCCGTCTAGGGTGCCGAGCAGGTTGAGCATCGTCGACTTGCCTGACCCGGAAGGCCCGACGATGCCGACAAGCTCGCCATGGTCGATCCGCAGGCTGACGTCCACCAGGGCGCTGACCCGGCCAAAGCACCTGGACACCCGGTCGAGGACGACGACGGTGGTCGCCGCGGCGTTCATTGGGCGACGCGCACGGCGGCGCCCTCGACGATGCCCGCGCCGCTGATCTCGACCCTGCCGTTCGCGAACATGCCGGTGGTGACGGGTACGAGCGTCGCGTGCTCGTCCCGGACCGTCTGGACCGCATACCCGCCGTGCGGGTTCGCCATCAGCGCAGTGATCGGCACGCTCAGCACGTCCAGCCGCTGCCCCGTGACGATCGTCAGTGTTACCGGCGACGAGTCGAAGCCACCGGCGAGCGCGGAGGGATCATCAAAGGACACGATCACGGTGACGAAGGTCTTCTTCTGCTCCTCGATGGTCTGCGCGACGGTGCCAACGCTGCTGACCGTGCCACCAAGCCGCTGACCGGTCGGAAGGGTGACGGTCGCCGGGTCGCCGGTGCGGACGAGATGCTGCAGGGACACGTCCAACGGGATCGACGCGACCTGTCTGGTGCCGCTGAACGTGATGACCTGCTGGTTGGGTTGCAGGCCCAAATGGCTGCCGACCGGGGTGGTCTGCAGGGCGACCCGGATGTCGCCGTCATGGACGAAGATCTGGTCAGGCGGGACGGTCCCCGTGACGGGTAGCCCGCTCTTCCCCTGCCACGCCTGCACAGCCGAGACGGTGGCGGCATCGAAGGTGTCGTCGGCGGTGACACCGGCGCCGAGGTAGCCGAGCTCCTTGAGACTGGCTTCCAGCTCCTTCACATCGGGCCCGACCGTGCCAGCGGCGAGCGTCCGATACGGCGTCGCGGTGCCGTGCAGCAGAATGACCGGCCTGCCGTCGACCGCATAGACGGGTTGGCCGATCTTCACCGTCGTTCCCGGCGCGGCGATCCAGGTGACGACTCCGGACTGTTGCTGGGCGACGAGCCCGACCGGCTCGCCGTAGGAGATAAGGCCGCCGACCTGCTGGGTCTGGGTGAGGGTGCCCCGTTCGACCGTCGCGGTCGCCGCGGGAACCGGGTTGCTCGATTGCCCCGGCGAGCCGCCGCCGAATCCCACCGCGGCGGCGACGATCAGCGAGACGACTCCCGCGCCCGCGACGACGAGCAGGTGCCGGCCGGATGGGCGCCGCGGCGAGGCCACCAGCCGGGCGATCAGCGCCCGCGCGCCGGGCCCGCTCGGCGCACGCCGACCACCGGTCGTCCGCTCGGCCGCCGCCGGCGGGGCGGTCGTGCCCCGCTCCCCCGGCTCTGTCTCGTTCGTCCCGCTCTCGGCCATGGTCACGCGCCGGCCTCGTCGAGGATGCCCTGGCAGTGCTGGGCGGCCTGCTGGAACGCCGGATCGTCGCGGTCGACATCGGCGCCGGCGAACAGGCCACCGGATGAACCAGGCTGTGGGTCGGGGAAGTCAGGTAGGCCGTTGTCGCGCATGCACTGCGCGAAGGCGACGTAGACGTCGAGGTCCGCGTCGCTCGGCTCTCCTCGGCCGCCTGCGGGCAGAAGGCTCTGGCAGGCCGACAAGGCCTCCTTGACGGCCGGATCGGCCGGATCGGCGCCCTCGCCGAGCTGCGGAACGCCGGTGGATGGATCCGGGTCAGCCATGTCGATACCGTGGTCGCGCATACACTCGGCGTAGGTCTGAGCTGGCGGCGTCGCCGCGGCACTACCGCCAGGCGCCGCGCTCGCGCCTGCCCCGGAGCCGCACCCGGCCAGCACCGCCGCCACCAGGCTCAGGCCGACCGTCGCGGCCGCAAACGGTCGCGTCGTGGTTCGAATCATCCGCTTCCTCCATCACCAGGCCGGGACGGCGCCCAAGCACACCGCCCAGTGGACGGCGCCGCCGATAACCACGCCGTAACGGCGGGCGGCGCTGGTTATCCGCTGGTTATGCGAGGTGCGGCACGCTGCACAGGTCACCGGTCAGGAGAGGGGTGGGCAGCGCCGTGGTTCGGGTGATGATCGTGGAAGACGAGCCGCAGCTCGCCGACGCGCTGCGCGAGGCGTTGGCCCGGGAGTCGTTCGCGGTCGACGTCGCCCACGACGGCGGCGAGGCCCTGGAGAAGTGCGCCGCCCACGACTACGACGTCGTGGTCCTGGACCGAGACCTGCCAGTCGTGCACGGCGACGACGTCTGCCGCGCGATCGTGGCGGCCAGGCGCCCGACCCGGATCCTGATGCTCACCGCCGCCTCGGCGATTCGCGCCCGCGTCGAAGGACTCGCGATCGGCGCCGACGACTACCTGGTCAAACCCTTCGCGCTGGCCGAGCTGTCCGCCCGGGTGCACGCCCTGGCGCGGCGCACCCTGCCTGCCGCCGCACCGGTTCTCGAACGCTCCGGACTGCGGGTGGACCAGACCAGCCGAACCGTCACCCGCGACGACCGACCAGTCATGCTCACGAACAAGGAATACGCGCTCCTCGTCGAGCTCCTCCGCGCCGACGGCGGGGTCCTGTCCGCCGAACGACTGCTGGAGAAGGTCTGGGACGAGAACATCGATCCCTTCACCAACACCGTCCGCGTGACGGTGATGAAGTTGCGCCGCAAACTCGGCACACCCCAGCTGATCGAAACGCTGCCAGCGGCGGGATACCGCATCCCATGAGCCGCCTGAGCCTGCGCGCCCGCCTCACCATTCTCTACGGAATGCTGTCCCTCCTCGCCGGGGCGGTCATCCTGACGCTGCTCTACCTGGTCGTCCAGGCCCGTCTCGATGCCAGGCTCGCCGGAGACTCCGACTCCCGCATCGCCGCCCTCCGGCAGAAGGCCGGCCAGTCGAGAGAAGCGACGATCACCACGCCCAACGGAAACCGGATCAGCCTCGACGAGCTCGTCGACCAGATCAGGGACAACGAGGAGAAGATCAGGAACGCCGCCCTCGACACGCTGCTCGTGCCGGGCAGCGGCATCGTTCTGGTCATCAGCCTCGCCACCGCGGGCACCGGTTGGATCCTCGCCGGACGCGGCCTACGACCGCTCCAGACCATCACCATCGCCGCTGGACAGATCGCCCGGTCCACCGGCCCCCAGCGCGATCTGGGCCGACGCATCGGGCTCTCCGGGCCCAGCGACGACATCAAACGGCTCGCCGACGCCTTCGACGCCATGCTCGAGTCCCTCGACCGCGCATTCGACGGCCAACGCCGTTTCGTCGCGAGCGCCTCCCACGAGCTTCGCACCCCGCTCGCACTCGAACGAGCCGTGATCGAGCTCGCGGCCACCAAGCCCGGCGCGCATCCAGACACCGTGCACCTCGCCGAGCGCCTGCTGGCCGTCAACGCGAGGAACGCCGACCTCGTCGACAGGCTCCTGACCCTCGCCGACGGCGGCAACGAACTCACTGAACCCATGCCCGTCGACCTCGCTGACATGGCGGCGGACATCCTCATCCAAACCGGCACGGACAATCCGACGAGCCCTCGGATCGACGCCAACCTCACGGCGGCTCCGGTGCTCGGAGACCCCATCCTGCTTCACCAGCTCGTCCGCAACCTCGTCGAGAACGCCATCGACCACAACGTGCCCGGCGGCTGGATCACCATCCGCACCGAGATGACCGACGCCCACGCGCACCTCATCATCGCCAACAGCGGCCCGCGACTCCTCCCCCACGACATCGACGGACTCTTCGAACCGTTCCGGCGTGGCCGACCCAACCAGGCAGGCGATACCGGCCGGCGTGGGTTCGGCCTCGGCCTCGCGATCGTCAAGGCCATCGCTGACAGCCACCACGCGCGCGTCACCGCCCAGCCCGGCAACGACGGAGGGCTGAGCCTGCGGATCACATTCCCAACCAGGATCGATCCCTGACATACGACGAAGCCCGAACTGGGCATCCAGTTCGGGCTTCGTCGATCGCGGAAGGCGACCGTCGCGTCGCCAGCTGGGACGTGGCCGTCGCCGCCATCACCGGCCTGGCTGGACCGGTCAGATCAGGTCGTCGGCGATCGCCTGAAGGCTGGCCAGCTCCCGTGCGGCCCAGCCTTCGTCGACGGACTCGGTACCGCGGAACCGGGGCTTGTCGACGAGATGGAACCGCAGGTTGGCTACCGTACCCGCGACCGCGAGCCAGGGCAGGACAGCCAGATCGCGCGGGCCGAGCGGGCGGACCTCGGTATATCCGGCGGCGAACGCGTCCCAGAACGGCGTGGCGCGCACCCCGGTCAGGTCGCTCGCGCGCCACCCATCACCGGCGAGATCAAAATCATAAATGACCAGACCGCCGCTGGTGAGACGAATGTTATCCAACGACACGTCGCCGTGGCAGGGCCCACGGTCGAGACCGTCGGCATGCTCGACGATCTGGCGCCGAGCCCGAGCCGCGACCCGACGAACGACATCCCGCGTCTCTGGCTGGTCGCGAAGCGCGGAAAGCACGGCTGCCAGCGGCTCGTCCAACATCCGCTCCAGGATGAACCCCCTGCCAGGTCGAACAGCGCGGAACGAGTCCCCAGCGGTATGCAACCGCGCAACGAGCCGACCGAAGTCGCGGTGGAGGGTCCCGTCGAACGGCTCCTCGGGCTTACACCCGTCGACATGCTCGGACAGCGCGAACGGTCGAGGGCCTTCCGGAGCGGCCAATTCACCGACGAGCTGGCCGCCCACGAGCGGCACGATCCTGGCCACGGGAACGCCGGCCGCCGCCAGATGAGCGACGAACTCCAGCTCCCAGGCCACCTCGGCATTCGACCGGCGGCCGTGGCAGTAAATCTTCAGCACATGACGCCCGCCCACGGAACGGACCTCGTAGACGTCGTTCACGAACGACCTCAACAGCATGCATCCCTCGACCACCAGCCCGTAGGCCTCCTCGACGACCACTCGCAGCGCGTCGGGCGCGAACACCGAACGCAGCACCGCCGTCACACCCCCGTATCCCGCACTACGCACGAACCGGCCTTTCCCGTCAACCGGGCGAAATTTCCCGCGCCCTCAGCCGTCTGAACCGGATGCCCTGATGCGACGAGGCCCGAACTGGGCATTCCAGTTCGGGCCTCGTCGATCGGAGGGCGACCGCCACGTCGCCGGACGGGACGCGGTCACGGATCACATGTACAGCAGGCTCCCGAGGACCACACCGACCACCGTGCCCACGATCGCCACGATCGTCGCCGTCTTGCCTCGGCTACTCCCCTTGCCCCAGGCCACGGCACCGCAGACGACCCCGGCGACCCCGGCGAGCGGGAACACGACACCGAGCACGCCCAGGACGAATCCCAGAATCCACAGCACGCGGACGCCGGAGGATTCGCCGGCGGGGTCAGCGCCGTACCGATGGGGCGAGCGGCCATACTGCTCCTGCCCGGATTCCGGATAGGGCATGAGCCCGGTCTGGTCGCCCGGCGGAACCGGGTACCCGGGATGCGGAGCGGCCTGGCCATCGGCGTTCTGGACGGCTCCCCCGTCCGGCAGTGCATACGGGTTGCTGTCCGTGACCCGCGAGTTCGCGGTGTCGGGCACTGACGTGGGCCTCGTCATTTCGACTCCGTTCTCTGCGTGTCCGTTCTGCGTCTACGTCGTCTGCTCCTACCCGGGTTTCCGCCGGACTCACCTGCAAGCTGACAGGAAATGGCGATTACCGCTGAAGTGTGTGGTCGATCAGCCCAGACGGCCCGCAGCCAGCTGCGGGCCGCCGACTGCGGCTAGGCTTTGGGGTGGCAGTTCAGACCGTGCTCTGCCGCGGCGGGCGCGGCCTCGAGAGGGTGTTCGAGCACCCTCTCGAGGGCCCGTCCGACTGGACGGCGCCTACTCGCAGAAGACACGCACCTTGGCATCGGGCTGGTCGACCTCCACGGTCATCTCGTCGAGGTGCTCCACGAGTGCCTCGAGCTGTTCGGGCTTGAGCTGCGTCAGGTCGAACGGCACGCCCGACTTGTTCAGTTCGACGTTCGCCCGACCCAGTGCCTGTGGGGGGATCAGGGCCGCCAGCCTTACGCCGGCCCGCAGCAGCTGCAGCGGCACCCGCACGTTGACCCGCCCCGGCTCGCCGTTCTCCAGGGTGTTCACCACCACCCGCAGGTACTTCGCCCTGCCCTTCGGCCGGGTGTCGAGACTCGACGCCGTCGGCGGCTGGTCCCGTTCGAGCGCGGCGATGAGCTGCTCCGCCTCCACCGCGGTGATCTTTCCTTCGGCCAGCATGTCGAGGATGTCCTTGCGCTGTTCGTTCATCGGGTCCTCCTATCGGATGGTTATGAGCACGGCCGTTCGGCCCTGCGCGATGTCGACCCGGGTGCCGGGCAACGCGGAGACGAAGCGCCAACCGGTGCCGAGTGCCCGCACCGCGCTGACGCGGTAGACGAGGCAGGCCACGGCGGCCACCAATACGGCCAGGACGACGAAGGGCGAGAGCACGAGCACCACGGGGAGTACCGGGACCCAGATCCGGGTGGGACGACCGTCCGGGTGTTCGACCCGCGCGGTCACCAGCTGCGGCATCATCCGCGACCCTCCAGTGCGGCCAATGCCTGCTGGGCGGTGATCTCGCTGCGGCGCAACCGATCGATGATGTCGGCCCGCGACGGCGCCGGATCGGTCTCGACGAAGTCGAGCATCTGCGTGATCCGGTTCAGTCGCGACTTGATCGTCGGGTAGCTCACCCCGAAGATCCGCTCCATCTCCTTGATGGAACCGTGACACCGCACGAACGCCGTCACGAAGACCTGATCCTCGACGCCCAGCTGAGCCAGTTGCGGCAGCTCGAACTCGCCCTCGATCGCGACGCCGCTCCCAGCCAGGCGCACCCGCTCGACGGCGAACGGCTGACCCCGGGTCAGGTTCGTGAGTTCCTGCCAGTCCATCGCTTGCCCTGTCATATTTCAAGTTGTATCCGACTTGTGTTCAACTTTCAATATGTTGATCTTAATTTTCTTAGAAGCGGGCTTCCTTCGGGCTCCTTGCTGGTCCGCTGGTGCCCCCAGGCGCCGGACCGCGGGAAGGCTCAACCGGTGAGGGGGCGGCGGGCCGGTCGAGCACCGCGCTGAAGTCGTGGGCCGCCAGGTGGCCGAAGCCGACGCGCAGGTGGCCGAAGCCGACGCGGAAGAACCGGTCGTGCTCGCCGAACCGGGAGCCCGGTGCCACCCGCGGGTCTCGAGCGTGGCGAGACGGGCGCGGAAGCCGGCGACCGGGCCGCTGGCAGCCCATGACGACCTGACCTACGACGTCATCTGACGACGTCGTAGGTCAGGTGTGTCGCGGTCGACGTCGAGACCACACTCCGCTGCACCAGCGTGCGCGGCGCCGCGCCGGTGAACAGCGGCGTCCCGGCGCCCAGCACCACGGGCGCGAGGTGCAGCGTCAGCATGTCGACCAACCCGGCGTCGAGCGCCGAGCCGATCGTGGCGCCGCCGCCCATGAGGACGACGTCGAGATCCTGGCCGCTGTCCGACGACGCCGCCTCCGCCCGCACGCGCGCGGCGGTGACGGCGTCGGGCAGGCCGGTGGTGATGAACGTCCAGTCGAGATCGGAGAGCCGCACCGACTCCGGCGGCGAGCTCGTCACGACGACGAACGCGGGCTTGCCGACCTCGCCGGCGCCGTAGCCGGTCTCGTCGTTCCAACCCTTCGGCCCGTCGACCAGGTCGAACAGCCGGCGCCCGAGGATGACGGCGCCCGAACGGGACGTCGACTCGCGCAGGATCTGTCGATCGTCAGCGCTGTCGGAGAACGCCCAGATGTGCAGGGCTTCCCCTCCGATGCCCAGACCGCTGTCCGGTCCGGGGTCGGGCCCGGTGACGAAGCCGTCGAGGGAGATCGAGATGTCCGCGATGATTCGGGTCATGCCAGGGCGGACCCGGGCCGCCGCACGAACTCATCGCTCACACAAAGCGCGTTCGAGACCGTGCTCCACCAACCTCACAGCATGTGCCCTCGGCACGACCAGCAGGTGCCCCGGTGTCACCGGCTGGTAGTCCATGAACGCGAGCACGTCGTCATCCTCGTAGACGACGCTCGCCTTCGTCGCGTCCTCGGCGATCTCGCAGGACACGCACAGGTCGCCGGTCACCTGACCCAGGACACCATGCCGCGACCGCCGGCGCGTTTGGCGGCGCGACGCTCGGCACGGCCGGCCGACCGGCGACACCGTGGGGCGGCTGCCCGGGTGTGGGACCCGGGCAGCCGCGCATCACTTCTTCTTGGGACGGGCCGGCGTCTGCGCCAGCGTGCTGGCAGCGGCGGACTTCTCCGCCTTGGTCGCAGTCTTGCTGGCCAGCGTCTTGCCTGCGGCGGAGGCTGCCTTCACACCCGTCTGCCCGGTGCTGTCGGGTGCCTGCGACAGCGCGCTCGCCGCGGCGACCTTCCCTGCCTTCTTGGGTGCGTTCTTACGGGTCAGCGTCTTGCCCGCGGCCGAGGCGGCCTGAGGGCCGGTCTGACGAGGATTCCTTGCCATGATCAACACCTTTCTCCGGATCCGATGTGCCTCGCGACCCGGAAGCTGATGTCCGACGCAGTCTCACTCAGCGCTTTGGCATCAGCTCGGTCCCGCGATAACCGCCGGCCCCCACCAGGCCGGCGTTCGCCGTTTCAGCCGCCGAGCCCGGCGACCGCGACGAACCAGGAGCTACCCCAACTTCGACGACGAAACCAAAACAACTACGTCCAACCAGGCAAGCCGTCCCCTGCGACCGGCAGACAGTCCGAACCCATTGCCATCGACCGGGTGTCAGTCCTCAGTCGTCGGCTGCCGCCGGGCCCGGTGCCTGACTCGGCGAGGCCTCGGACGGCTGGATCTCCGTCGATGGCTGGCCTTGATGGTTTCGCCAGGTCAGCAGCACTGTCAGGAACACGGCGGCGACGAATCCCGTCGCCACGGTGAAGGCGCCGGCCATGCCGCCCGCCAGGATGTGGTGGTGCAGTTCCCGCGGGTCGAGGCCGGCTGGCGGGTTTCTCGCGGCGTCGCGGCTCGCGGCGCCGTAGACCGTGACCAGTACCGCGAGGCCGAGCGCGGCTCCGACCTGCTGCGTCACGACCATCATGCTCGACGCCGCTCCGGCGCCCTTCGGGTCGACGCCGGCGACCACGCTGATGTTGAGCGGCACGATCAGCATGCCGACCCCCAGACCAAACAGCAGCATCGGGCCGAGAATCCCGGTCGCGTAGCTCGTGTTCTCCGAGAGCTGGGTGAGCCAGCCCATCCCGCCGCCGCAGAGCGCGGCACCGGCGAGCATGAGCAGCTTCGCGCCGAGTCTTGGTAGCAGCGTGGACGTCCGCTGCGCGGAGACCAGGAGGCCGACCGAGAGCGGAAGGAACGCGAGACCCGCCCGCAGGGCGCTGAAGCCAAGCACCTCCTGGAGGAACTGGGTGGTGAAGAAGAACATGCTGAACATGCTTCCGAGCAGCAGCAGGAGCAGGAAGTAGGACCGGGCTCGGGCGGGTTCAGCCACCAGCCGCAACGGGACCACCGGTTGCTCGGTCCGGGCCTCGTGGGCGACAAACAGTGTGAGCACGACGACCGCGAGTCCGAACGCGGCCAGGGTCCAAATATCGTCCCAGCCGTCGGACGACGCCCGGATGAAGCCGTACGTCAGGGCGGCCAGGCCGACGGTCGCGGTGAGCGCGCCGGTGACGTCGAACCGCCCGGGACTGCGCGTCGGGCCGCGGACGAACCTCGGCGCCAGCGCCGCGACCCCGATCGCGATCGGGACGTTGATGAACATGACCCAGCGCCAGGACACCCAGGTGGTGAGCATCCCGCCGAGGATGAGGCCGATCGACCCGCCGACGCCGTTGGCCGCGGCCCAGGCCGCGAGCGCCTTCGTCCGGCGGGGGCCCTCGGGGAAGTTCGCCGTGAGCAGCGCCAGGGCGTTCGGCGACGCGCAGGCGGCGCCGACGCCCTGGCCGACGCGGCAGGCGATCAGCATCCATGACTCGGTTCCGAGGCCGCCGGCCAGCGAGGCGGCGGCGAACAACAGGACGCCGGCCTGGAAGACCCGCAGTCGGCCAAGGATGTCGCCGGCCCGGCCGCCCAGCAGGAGAAGGCCGCCGAAGGCGAGTGTGTAGGCGTTGAGCACCCAGGCCAGGTCGGTGGGTGAGAAGCGCAGCGCCCGTTGGATGTCGGGCAGCGCGACGTTCACGATCGTGGTGTCCAGGACCAGCATCAGCTGGCTGGACACGATCACGGCGAGAGTGACGCCGCCCCGCGTCCGGTCGGGTGGAGCGATCCGGCGGGGTGGAGCACCGGGGGGACGCTCCTCGCGCGGGGCCGCCGCCGCGGCTGTCGACATCGATACCTCCTCGACGGAGCCCAGATAAGGTCCGATCTCGTACCTTGCGGGCATGCTAGCAAGACCGTCGACCCATTGGATACCAATGAGTATCTTAAAATTGGCGATACGATCGAGGCTGTGCCGCGAGGATCGAGCGCGACGACCGGGTGGGAGTAGCCGGCCCATGACGGTCGCCCCCACCCCCGGCTCGCGCCCCGGCGCCACCACGGCCACGCGCCGCCGCGGCGACAACCTGCGAAAGGCGATCTTCGACGCCGTGTTCGAGCAGCTACAGGCGGTCGGCTACGCCAATCTGACCATGGACAAGGTCGCGGCGGCCGCGCGGACCAGCAAGACCGTCCTCTACCGCCGGTGGGCGACGAAGGACGACATGATCAACGAGGCGTTGCGGGACGTGCTGCCCTCGCCCGCCGCCGTGGTACTGACCGGCGAGGTACGCGCGGACGTACACGCACTGTTGCGGTGCGTGCAGACCTCCTTCACCTCGACCAGAGGGACGGCGCTCCAGCTCGTCTCCGCGGAGGCCGGCTGCGAGCGAGGGTTCGTTCGCCAGGCCGTCATCCAACACGTCGTCGAGCCCTGCATCGACCTGATCTTCGAGGTGCTGCGGCGCGGCGCCGAGCGCGGCGAGGTCCGCCCCGAAGCGGCGTCCCGGCTGGTGGCCAGCAGCGGTCCCGCGATGCTGGTCCAGTACTCCCTGCTCCACAGCCCGCTGCTACCCGACGAATTCGTCACCTCCGTCGTCGAGCAGATCGTGCTGCCCCTGACCGAGCAGGTTCCGACCAGCGGCGACCGGCTCACCTCGACGACACCCACACCCGTCACGGCCGCATAGAAACGGCGGGCGCTCCCAACCGCACGTCGGACGCGTCGATACTGGACGTCACCGGACGCCTGCGCCGGTATCGACGATTGAGGTGTGTTCATGGCCGGCGAGAACACAGCCAGGCTCGCGGTACTGATCGACGCGGACAACGCGTCGCCCGCGAGCGTCGAGGGGCTGCTGGCCGAGGTCGCCAAGTACGGCACCGCGCACGTCAAACGTGCCTACGGGGACTGGACCGGAACCAGCCTGCGGGGCTGGAAGGACCAGTTGCTCGCCCAGTCGATCCAGCCCATCCAGCAGTTCGCCTACACCAGCGGCAAGAACGCCACCGACGCGGCGATGGTCATCGACGCGATGGACCTGCTGTACTCCGGCCGCTTCGACGGGTTCTGCATCGTCTCCAGCGACAGCGACTTCACCCGGCTCGCCCAGCGTGTGCGCGAGTCGGGGCTGACCGTGTACGGCTTCGGCGAGCGCAAGACCCCGAAGGCCTTCGTCGCCGCGTGCGACAAGTTCATCTACGTCGAGAACCTGACCGACGCCGAGCCCATCGCCACCGCCGGAGTGGTTCCCAGGCTGAGCACACGCCCACCCACGTTGCAGCTCAAGGGGGATGCCGAGCTGATCAACCTGCTGCGCAATTCGATAGACGCCGCCTCGGACGACGACGGCTGGGCGACGCTGGCCTCCGTGGGGCACATCATCACCAAGCGAAAGCCGGATTTCGACTCCAGGAGCTATGGCTACACCAAGCTCAGCGACCTGCTGACCGCGATCAGCCTGTTCGAGGTGAGTCGCCGCAGCCCTGGCGACGGAAAGCCCGGGATCATCTACGTACGCGACAAGCGGAGCATCCACAGCGAGAAACCCAAGATCACCACGCTGGGAGGGTGAGGCGGGAAGGCGCGGCCCGCCGGTAGCGGCGGTCGGCGGCGCCCTCCGCCGGGTCGATGTCGTCAGGCGGCCCGGTGGGCGGCGAAGAAATCCGCGTTCTGCGCCTTGAACTCCGCGTTGAACTGGTGCTCGCCGATCGTGGCGAGCGTCTCGGCGTCAACCGCGGTGCGTTGGCCCGCGGTGAGGCCTGCGGGTAGACGGACGCCGCTGAAGGGATCGCTGACGGTGTTCCCGCGTCCTGCGGGCAAGGAGACCAGCAACTGGCCAGCGGAATCGATCATCCCGGCCTGCCGGTAGGCGGCGACGACCGCCGTCGCCGTCGCCTCGGTGACGCCTGGTACGCGCAGATAGCGCGCCGGGGTCACGGCTCGCTGACTGACCTCGTGCAGCTCGGTGGGGTATCCGGCGCGGGCGATCGCGGCCAGGTCGGCCTTTTCCTTGGCGGGACTGGTAACGGTGTCGTTGGCCCCGACCACCATGAAGGTGGGCACCCGCAGCCCGCCGAGCCGGTCGACAGCCTTGGTCGGACCGGCCATGTACAGGGCTACCGCGCCGATGGGGACATCGGCCGAGCTCTCGGCCGCGGCCCACAACGCGGCGAACGCGCTGCCGTTGGACATGCCGATGCCGTATGTGGGTGTGCCGGCGTCGACGGCGGTGGTGTCGATGACGTGCCGGCGCAGCCGGTCCATCCGAGCCAGGTCGGGGTTGGACGTCATGGACGGGTCGTCGACGTTCCAGCGCCGATCTCCGGAGCGTTCGGTGCTCTCCGTGGCCACATAGCCGAACCCTCTGCCGATCATCTCGTTGAGGACGTCGACACTCTCGACCTTGACCGCGAAGTTGGCGCCACCGCCCGAGCCGTGGAAGAAATAGATGATCCCCGCGGGATGGGCAGGGATGTACGAGTAGGTGGTGAAGCCCTCGAAGCTTCCCTGGTTGGGCGGTACAAGCGGATACACCGGCTGGGTCGACACCCCGACGGCCGGGTCGACGCCCGCCGTCACGGTGCCGGGCGTACCGGGCGTCGCCGACGCGTCGGCGCCCGACGAAGGGACAACCGCGCCCGGCCCACGGTTGGCAGCGGCACCTCCACAGCCGGCGAGCAGCACGGCGACGACCACTGTTCCGATCAGTGTTCTCGTCGTACGCCAGGTCGCGCCCGTCCTCGGCGTGCGCGGGCCTCGCGTCGCGGATGTCCTCACGGCGGCGAGCCTGTCCTCTGGCCCCCGCCCGCCGGGTAAGAAAATCATCAGGCTCAGGTAAAACCGAGCAGATTCTCGTGAAGGCGCCGCTCGATTCGCCGGATCCCTACGCCGAGTTCCGGGCCATGGCCCCGGCTGTCACCGACAGGGTCTCGCCGGTGACGTAGCGGGCGTCGTCCGAGCAGAGGTAGGCGATGGCGCCGGAGATGTCGGCCGCCTCGACCCACGGCACCGGGATGGCATGGCTCGAACCGTAGGCGGCCGCGGCGTCGGCCACCGTCGGGTTCTCGGTCGGCACCATCTCGCGCAGCATCTCCTGGCTGAGAATCATCGGCGTGTCCACCGAGGTCGGCAGCACCGCGTTGACGGTGATGCCCTGCGTGGCGACCTCGAGGGCGAGCGTCTTGACCAGGCCGATGACGCCCCACTTGGCGGCGGCATAGTGCCCCAGGTAGGGCTGGCCGGTGCGTCCGGCGAGCGACGAGGTGGCCACGATCCGGCCGAACCGCTGCTCGAGCATCGTCGGCAGTACCGCGCGCAGGGTGTTGAAGACGCCGGTGAGGTTGATGTCGATGACGTCGCGCCAGGTGTCGTCGGTCATCTTCGCGATCGTGCTCTTGCTCAGGACCGCCGCGTTGGCCAGGCAGAAGTCGAGGCGGCCGAGCTCACCGACCGTCTCGGTGACCGCTTCGGCGACCTGAGCGGGATCGCGCACGTCGGCGACGATCGTCAGGCACCGGCGGCCGAGGTCCTCGACCAGCTTGGCCGTCTCGGCCATCTCCTCCCGCGTTCCGAGCGGATAGACGATGGAACCGGGCCGCTGGGGAGCGTCGAAGATCGCCACATCGGCGCCCTCCGACGCGAACCGCACGGCGTGCGACCTGCCCTGGCCGCGGGCTCCGCCAGAGATGAAGACGACACGTCCGTCGAACCGCCCCATGGGTGAACTCCTGTCTCGTCGATCAAAGCTCGCTCGTCAGGCCGGTTTCACGGCCGGGGCCGGGGCCGAAGTCGGGGTAGAGGCCGGGCCCGCGGCCATACCCGGGGTCGTGGCCGCGGATCCGCGGCGGGCGCCGGACAGGGCGAACCCCGAGTAGCCGGCAGCGGCGCAGTCGTCACATGCCTCGCGGTAGGCGACCATGCCGCCGATGTAGGGCATGAACTGCCGGGGTTTGCCGTCGATGTTGGCGCCCAGGTACCAGGATCTCGCGTGGAGATACAGGGTGTGGGTCGCGACCGTGTGCACGTGGGCTGCCCAGGCGTCCTGGGCCTCGGCGTCGGCCTCGATGCGGGTGAGGCCCCGTTCGCGCAGGTAGGTGAGGCAGGCGACGACCCAGTCGACGTGCTGTTCGTTCGCCCGGATCACGTTGGCCAGCACCGAGGGACTGCCCGGCCCGGTCAGGGTGAACAGGTTCGGGAACCCGGCGACGGCGATGCCCAGCAGGCTGCGCGGCCCGCTGGACCACCGCTCGGCGAGCGTGTCACCATCCGCGCCGCGCAGGTCGATGCGGGTCAGCGGGCCGGTCATGGCGTCGTACCCGGTCGCGAAGACCAGCGCGTCCAGGTCGTACGTCGCCGCCACGGTGTCGATCCCGGCCTCGGTGATCGTCGTGATCGGCTCGCGTCGCAGGTCGACCAGCGTGACGTTGTCACGGTTGTAGGTCGCGAAGTAGCCGGTGTCGAGGCAGATCCGCTTCGAGCCGATCGGGTAGTCGGTCGGGACGAGCGAGGCCGCGGTGTCCGGGTCGGCGACGATCTCGCGGATCTTCCCGCGGACGAACTCGGCGAGTGTCTCGTTGGCCTCGAGGTCGCGCCCGGTGTCGGTGTAGGTGCGCATCAGCTCGGTACCGCCGACGGCCCAGCGGTGTTCGTACTCCTCGGCGCGCCGCTCAGGCGGGTCAGCCAAGGCGCAGCGGTCGGTCCCGGCGTTGTACACGCCCGCGTTGGTGCTGCCGGAGGCGAGCAGTCCCTCGTAGTCGCGCTGGGCGACCCAGATCTCGCGGCTGGACATCGGCCGGTTGCGGGCCGGCAGGCTGTAGTTCGGGGTGCGCTGGAAGACCGTGAGGTGGGCGGCCTCGGCGGCGATCTCAGGGATGGCCTGGATGCCCGACGAGCCGGTACCGATCACCCCGACCCGTTTGCCCGCGAGGTCGACTCCCCCGTGCGGCCACCGGCCGGTGTGGTGGATGGGGCCGGTGAAGCGGTCGCGGCCGGGGATGTCCGGCACCTGCGTCGCCGAGAGCGCGCCGACCGCCGCCACCAGGAACCGGCAGCGTAATCGCCGGCCCCGGTCGGTCTCGACGGTCCAGGTGTGGTCGCCGTCGTCGTAACGCGCGGAGGTGATCCGGGTGTCGAAAGTGATCATCGGCAGCAGATCGAAGCGCTCCGCGACGTACTCGGCGTACCGCAGGATCTCGGGCTGGCCGGCGAACCGCTCGGACCAGGCCCACTGGGCGGTCAGCTCGCGCGAGAACGAATAGCAGTAGTCGACGCTCTCGACGTCGCAGCGGGCCCCCGGGTAACGGTTCCAGTACCAGGTGCCGCCGACGCCCCCGCCGGACTCGAACGCGCGGGCCGAGAAGCCGGCTCCGCGAAGCTCGTGGAGGGCGTACAGGCCGCCGAAACCGGCTCCGATGACGATGACCTCGTAGTCGAGCGCCGGGTCGAGCGCCGCCTCATGCGCGTCGGCGGTCATCCGGTCACGCCGCCGATCACGCCGCCATCGGCCTCGCCCGGCACACCGCGACGGCCGCCTGGCGCGGTCTCAGTCGCCACCCTCACGCCGACCCGCCCCCATTCCTCTTCCCGTTCCCGCCGTTCCCGCCGGTTCGGACGACCCCGAGCCCGGCGGCGAGCGGTGCGAGCAGGCCACCTGGGCCGAGCGGCGACATCAGCCTCACGGGCCCCGGCTCCCACCCGATCAGACCTCACCGAGACTCGGTTGGATAACGTATACCATTCTGCCTGCCAGGCACTCCCGGTTCCGGCACCCAGCTGGCCCCTGGGCTACTGGCCAAGCCGGTGGCCGCACCAGCGGTTGCGGCTGTCGGGAGTGGCGGCCGGGTTTGGGACGACGTCGTACCGGGTGCCGGCGGCGTTGACCTTCATGAACGTGTAGCAGAGGTTGACCTGGCCGAAGTCCTTGGTCATGTCGACCGGTCCCGGCAGCAGGCCGCCCGCGTCGTATGTGCTGGCCCGCAGGGCATCGATGTAGGAGGCGCGCGTCGGGCAGTCACCGGCCTTGTCCAGTCCGTAGAGGAACAGGTCGGTGTCGATGTACGCGACCAGGGCGAGTTGCTGGTCGGGTGGCTGAAGTTCGGGTGAGTACTGCCGCATCGCGCCCAGGTAGGCCTGGTGCGCGGGACTGCCGATCTCGAACGGGACGTAGCTGGTGGCGACGTTCAGGCCGCTCAGCGCGCTGCCGTACTTGTTGAGCAGGCTCTCGTCATATCCGTTGGCCGCGAAGATGACCTTCACCGGAGCGCCGGCCGTCTTCATGCCCCGCACGAGTGCGGCCAGGTCGGGGCCGTTGGAGGTGGTGATCACCACGTCGACGTGGGCCTGGCTCAGCTGCTGGCCCAGCTGGACTGGGTTGGTGATGTTCGGGTTGTAGAGGAAACGGCCGGGCGCGGTCGGGATGCCCACGGACGCGAGGCTGCTGGTGATCCTCCCCGTGACGTCCCGGTCGACCGGGCTGACATCGTTCTGGACCACGGCTGCCCGGGTGCCGCCCTGCGCCTTGACGTATTCGCCGTACGTCGAGACCGACGGCCCGTCGGTGAACTGGTACGCGTACGCGAACATGTTGCGGTATCGCGGGTCGGCCCAGAACTGTTCGGCCGGGACGCCTGTCACCGGGATGCCTCGCTCCCGCAGGTAGTCGGCTCCGCCGGAGGCGGTGATGGATGCCTCGACGAGGCCGAAGACGTCGTCGTTCTCGACCAGCTCGCGGACGGTCTCGAGGTTCTGGGTGGCCACGCTGCCGTCGTCGCGCCAGGTGTAGACCAGTTTGCGGCCGTGGATCCCGCCGGCCGCGTTCGCCTGCTCGATCCTCGCGATGAATCCGCTCCGGGCGGCGGTGAACGCGGTGGCGCCCGCGCCGGTGTCCGGGTAGACGAAGCCCAGGCGGATCTCGCCCGCGCTGTATCCGGGGGTGTCGCAGCCGGTGCCGCCGACGGGACCGCTGCTCGTGTGATCGGTCGGCGCCGCCGAACAGGCCGCGGCGAGGACCGCGACCAGCGCGACGACCAACCCGGTCGGCCGTGACAGCTCGAATCCGCGTCGTACCCGCGGGCCGCGGGTGGTGTCTCGCGAGCGGGAGCGCGCCGCGCCGCGGCCCGGTCGCCGCCGCGAGCCGGGTAAGGCCGCGTCGGCCGTCCGCGCATCCGCCTCACCGAGCATTTCGGTACCTCCGTCGGTTGATGCCCTCCGGCCCCGCGAGGCCCATACTCTGGACATGTCGCACGCCACACCCTAGATCTAGGTTCTTTTCCACCGAGGCCGTGGGTTCGGTCAGTCAACAGAGCTGGCATTTCTTGACAGATCCCGTGGCCCGAAGGCACAGAACAGCGTTTCAGCTATGTGCACGTCCTACGCGGAGCCTCGGCGGCGCGGCACGGCGGGCGAACGGGAGGTGCCGACCGCGGCGGTCACCTTCGACGAGCTGGCCTCTGCCGTCGTCGGGCGCCGCGTCCTCCCCGAGACCCACTCAAACAGGCCACGCTCCTCGATCGCGGCAGTGCCGCCTGACGTTCGGGGCTTGGTCATGCCCGCTCCCCCGGAGCGATTGATAATTGCCCCATGAGCGAGACCTTCACGGACCGCTGGGGAGTCCCGGTGCAGGCCACCGACCTGGCCGCCATCACGTTGCTGGACCAGGCGATCGAGGACCTCGTCTCGCTCGCCGGGGACCCGGTCGGGGGCGCCGAGGCCGCGATCGCCGCGGACGGCGACCTGGCGCTCGCTCGGATCTTTCGCGCCTACCTGTCGCTCTATGCCACGACCGCGGACGGTGTCGCCGAGGCCAGCGCTCTCCTCAAGCCGCTGGAGGCCGACGCGGCCGGCCCCGGCGAGGCCCCGATCAGGCGGACCGGGCCGGTCGCCCCGACCGCGTCAGTCGCCCCGCGCGAGACCCACCACCTGGCCGCCGCTCGGGCCTGGGCTGACGGCGACTGGCAGGCGGCCACCCGCGCGCTGCGGGGCGCCCTGGTGGCCAACCCCCGTGACCTGCTGGCCCTGAAGGTCGCGCAGGATCTCTGCTTCTTTCTCGGCAACCGCCAGGAGCTGCGCGACGTCGTCGCGCGGGTGCTTCCCGCCTGGCCGGACAGCGACCCGGCCTGGGGGTTCGTCCAGGGCATGTACGCGTTCGGCCTCGAGGAGAACGCGGACTACGCAGGAGCGCGGGACGCGGCCCGCCGCGCCCTTGCCCGTGACCCGAAGGACGTCTGGGCCGTGCACGCGCTGGCTCACGTGTTCGAGATGGAAGGGAGTCTCGACCCGGGCGTGTCGTTCCTGACCTCCTCAGCTCCCGACTGGCGGAACAGCTACTTCGCGGTGCACAACTGGTGGCATCTCGGGCTGTACCTGCTGGAGCTGGGCCGGGCCGACGACGCGCTCGCGCTGTACGACGAGCGGATCCGCGCGGTCAGGTCCACCGAATGGCTGGACATCGTCGACGCGGCGGCGCTGCTGTGGCGGCTGGCGCTGTACGGGAAGGACGTCGCCGGCCGCGCGGCCGCGCTCGCGGCGGACATCTCCGACCTGGTGGGTGCATCGACCTACCTCTTCAACGACTGGCACGCGGTCATGACCTTCGGGCTCGCCGGCGATCACGCCCGCGCGGCGCAGGTCGTCGCCGCCAACCAGAACCCGACCGCCCCCACGAACAGACTGGCGGCCGAACGGGCCGGACGTACGCTGCTCACCGCCTTCTCGGCGTTCACCGCCGGCGAGCCGGCGGCCACCGTGGACCTCCTGATCGACATCCGCCCCGAGGCCCATGTGGTCGGTGGGAGCCACGCGCAGCGCGACATCATCGACCTGACTCTGATGGCCGCGGCGACAAGGTCCGGGCAGGCCGGCCTCGCCCGCGCCCTGGTCACCGAGCGGGTGGCGCGCAAGCCGTCGGCCGAGCCCTCGGCTCGTGCCCTGCTCCTCGCGAACGACGGCGACGAGGCCTGGCTCGCCTGGGAGCCCACGGCGTAGCTCCGTTCCAGGCCTCTTCCGATGGAAGCGGCCGGGGTCCGGCTCCTGTCATCATCCGTCGGTGGGCCTTCCCGTCGATCAGAGGAGACCCTGACGAGTGGCACCGTCCGGCGCTCTCGCGGAACTGCTGCAGCACCTCCGGGAACGCAGCGGTCGCACGTACACCTCCCTGGAGCGGCGCACCGGGATCAGCCGGTCCAGCCTGAACCGCTACTGCCTCGGCAGCGCGGTCCCGCCGAGCTACGGCGTCGTGGAGAAGATCGCCGTAGCCTGCGGCGCGAGCCGGAGCGAGCTCGACGCGCTCTACCGGGTATGGGCCGAGGCGCGTGCCGACGAGCGGCCGCCCAAGCCCGAGCCGGCGGCCGAGGGACGAGGACGAGCAGGCGCCTCGACCCGCGACACCAGAGCCCGCCGCACTGAGGCTCGCGGCACCGGAGCCGGCGGCCGGTGCGGTGGCGGCGGCTGCCGTACGAGTTCCTGTCCGCCTGGTCGCCGGCGCCCGGACGGCCGGCCTTCGGGCGCAGTACACGTTCGGCGGCACGCCGGCCTGGGCCAGCCCGGCCGGGCCTCGCTCGCCCTACCCCGAAGAGCCGCGAGCCTCCGCGCCGGACTCGATGGACTATGGCGGGCCCGGCGGCCCCGGCAGGCCCGGCGGTGCGGGCGGTGCGGGCGACGGCCGCGGCGGTGGGACCGGCGACGTCGTGGCCAGGGTGGCTTCGACGTCGGGCAGCCAGAACGCCACCTCGAGGGTCTTGAGGGCTGCCCACCGGGACAGCTCGTGCCCTACTCGCGTCGCACCGACGAAACTCACGAGGAAGGCCCCCACGCAGAACGCGGCAAGACCTCGCTCACTACCGACGATCAATTCGACGGCGGCGACGCCCGCCGACAGAAGGAACGCAAGCCCGGCGTTACGCAGCGCTATTCCGCTGGCCCGCAACCGGCTTATCTCAACCGCCGAGTCCGGCGCCTTGACCTCGATGGCGGCGAAGACGAGCGCCGGGTCGACCTGGACGAACGCCATGGACTGGGCAGCGGGAAAGCGGTCGAGGAACTCCCGCCGAGCGCTGCGCCCGCGGCCCAGCCACCGCGGCATCCGCCGCCCCAGAAACCGGCGCGGTGCATAAGTGAGCTGGCCGAGCAGGTAGCTGGCGATGATCCCACCCGCGATCAGCAGCGTGGAGTTGAGGTCGCCGACCTGCCCGAGGTCGACCCACGACGCCCGGTCCAGGACATACAGCAGCAACGCGAGGTACAGCGAGCCGGGAGTCGAGTAGGCGAAGACGTCAAAAACCCCGAGACTGAGATTCACGTTCGCCTCTCTCCGGTCCGCCGCGTCCCATCCTGCGCGGACGGTGCCGGCGGTCGATGCCCAGCTGTCACCGCGATCATCTCAACACCACGGTGCCGGCCGCCGCGTCAGGTCACGCGGCAGCCGAGGCGTGCGCGCGCCGTTCCTTTCCGCGCGCCGCGGCCCGGCTGCCGCCTCAGCCGGTGGTGATCTCGGCGAGTCGCCGCTCGAGATCGCGGGCGGCGGGGAGGGACGCGTGCTGGCGCAGCCGGGCGCGCACCTCGTCGGCGCGCCGGGCGTTGCGCCGGGACCGGGTGACCGTCAGCAGTGGGACGGCCTGAGCGGCCAGCGCGCAGCCGGCGTCGACGTCACCCAGGTCGATCTGCACGCCCGCACGGCGCAGCAGGTACGTCGCCCGGTCCCGCACCTTCTCGGTCGGATGGGCCGCCTGTGCCCGGCTGAGCCATCCGTCGGCTGACAGCAGACGACCGAGGTCGATGTAGCAGCAGCCGACCTGAGCCTGGAACTCGGCCTCGTCGAAGTAGCACGCCCAGGCCGGCTCCGGCGTCGTCTCCTGGTCGAACGCGGATTCGGCGAGGCTGAGCTCACGCATGCAGGTGACCTCGTCGCCCAGCGCCGCGTGCGCCCGGGCCTTGCGCATGTGCAGCATCGCGCCGACCCGGCCGGTGGTGGCGCCCGCGGTGCGCACGGCCGCCTCGGCCAGCCCGATCGCCTCGACGGGCTGGGAAAGGTCGACGCACTGCAGCGACATGTTCTTCAGCACGTTCGCGCCGAGCAGGCGGTCACCGGCGGCGTGCGCGGCGTGCAGCGCGGTCACCCAGTAGCGCTGCGCACCTGTCTGGAACCCGGCGTCGAAGGAGACCCAGCCGGCGAACCGGGCGAGCTCGGCGGCCACGACGTGCAGCTCTCGGCCGATCCGCTCGGTGTAGCGGCCGCGGGCGAGCAGCTCCGTCACCACCCCGAGCTCCGCGTCGACGAGCCGGCGCACGCTTGCGCCGCCGAGCCGGTCGTCCATCACCCGCAGGCCGGGAATGCTGTGCGCGATCCGGTGCACGATCTGCTCGTCGACGAGACCGCCGTCCAACGCGCCAGCGAGGTGCACCGGCTCCAGCCCCAGCCACTCGTCCGCGAGTGCGGCGACGCCGGGGCCGCTGATGGTCAGGAAGCCACGGCGGTCGGTCACCGCGTCCTGGACGACGTCGGTCAGCGCGGTCAGGCTGCCAACCTGGGTCCAGGGGTAGTCGAGCCGGACGTTGTCGCCGGTAGGCAGCCAGGACGGCCAGGGATGGGACTCCAACCGCTCGGTGGGCACTCCCAGCTCCGTCGCCAGCGCCAGCTGGGACACCCGGTCCGGGACGACGCCGCGGTGCTCCCAGCGCCACACCTTCTGCCGCTCGGCAGCCATGTTCCCCTCGCCGAGATCGCGGGCTCTCTTGGCGACGACCCGGGCGAGCTTCTGATAGGTCCAGCCCCGCTGGGTGCGGACGAACGTCAGCGGATGGGTGCATACCTGGGCGTTCACGGTCATTGTCGGCGGTCCTCTCGGTTGCGGGCAGAAGCGTCCGGGAGACGGCTGAACCGGGGCGCGGGCAGGGCGCTCCGCGACGACGGTCTGGCGCTGAGACAGGCAGCTCATCGGCCGCCCAGAGGGGAAACACCCGGCCAGGCGCACGGCTGCGGGATCTGAGTAACTGGCCACTGGCCGAGATATCCGGCGTTGCGGAGGCGGCAGCTCGGTCTGCTGGTCACATCCGCCGGTCACATCCGCCGGTCACGGAACCACGGGTTTATCGTTGGGCCACGTGACGGGATCGCCGATTCTGGCCGTCGGCCACGGAGAAGGAGTAACGACCTTCCTCCGTCGGAAATCCGTTCCCGCGGCCGCGGCATCAGACGGCCCTGGAACCGCTGTCAGGAGATATTGGGGGGTAGCAGTAGGGACGCCACGGCTCGGTGCGTCGAGGCGCATGGACCTCGTAGCGCTCGGCTGTCATCCCAGCCGCGGCCGCAGTCAGGACAGCGCCGGGGAATGACGGCCAGTACTCGAGCAAGGTCGGCGGACCGCCGGAGTCTGTGCGCGGTGGTCGCCGAGCCGGCGGCCGCCACGGCCGCGAGTGCCAGCGCGGCCAGAGCGAGGATGACGGCAGCCAGCATTCATACCTCCCAAGACAGGGAAGGCGGGGGACTGCGTCCCCCCGCCTTCACCCGGACCCGTCGTGCGCGCCGATAGCTTCGGCGGGCCTGATCGCCACTTCGTTGTAGCGATCTGTCTACGGACAGTACGCCCGTGCAGACGCCTTTGCATACGCCAGGCCACACTTGGCCCACGATCAGCCCATTGGACTCCGGAAGGCTGGCCACAGTTGGTCCACCGGTGGATTTCAAACCGATACACAACGACGCAGGTAGCGGGTTCGCCAGCCGACCCGGTCCGGCATTTCGGACAGGCACACCATTCGAACTGTGCCCGCCGTCACATTCCCTTAATGCGCGATCAATCGACGCGCATGCCCGGCGTCCCGGCGGGAAACCGGACACCTCCGCCGCGTGGCTCTCGAGACGAAAACCGCCGGACCGGCCTGGAAGACTGGATGGCATGCTCGATCACATCGCGCTTCAGGTATCCGACGTCTCGACGAGCGCCGACTTCTACGACGTCGTTCTGGCTCCCCTCGGCGGCAGGCGGCAGGCGCAGTTCGACAGAGGCGCCGGCCTCGTCGTCGGCTTCGGCGTCGACGCGTCAACCTTCTGGATCGGGCCGGTGACGACGGCCGGGACCGCTCGGGAGGTGCACATCGCCTTCGCCGCCCCTGACCGCGCCGCCGTACGCGCCTTCGAGGCCGCCGCGGTCGCCGCCGGCGCGGAGGTGCTGCACAGCGCCCGGCTCTGGCCGCAGTACCACCCGTCGTACTACGGCGCCTTCGTCCGCGACCCGGACGGCAACAACGTGGAGGCCGTCTGCCGCACCCCCGAGCCGGACGCGCTCTCCCGGCCGGCGCTCCCGCACCCGTAGACCTTTCTCAGGTCATCGACGGGTGCGCATGGAAGTAGGCCAAGGCCGTGGCGGTCTTGGTCTGCTGCGGGCCGGTCAGGTCGATACCGTGATCGCGCAGGACCGTCGCGGTCCGCGCCGCGGCATGCAGGACCTCCTCCGGGCGGCAGCGCGTCGACAGTTCCAGGAGCTGGGAGCCGTCCGGGAACGTCCAGCGCTCGACGAGCAGCCGACGGCTGTCACCGGGAACGACGAGCGTGCGGCGGCGGGCGTCGACGGGACCGTGCGCCACGAGTTCGCCGAGCCGGACGCCGTTCGGGAGGTGCGCGGTGAGCAGGCGCAGCTGCGGTTTCGTGAGCAGCCGGTGCAGCGGCAGCTTTCCCCGCGCCACCTGTTCGACGTGACCTGGCAGGAGATGGCTCTTCAGCGCCGCCGAGCAAAGGTAGCTGCCGGGCATGCCGTCTATCTCGACGGTGAAACGCTTGGACCGGCGCAGGGCAGGCGAGATGGCGGCGGGGTCGACGGGGCGTAGTTTCACGACCGCGTCGTCGTGGCGGTCCGGCATCCGGCGGACCCTGGTGATGACGCCGCATCGGAAAAGCATCCGGTCGGGGGTGTCGAAATAGTAGACACGTTGCCGGCGGGCATTGCGAAAGCTGATGCGCAGACTTTCACGGACCGCCTCGTGCGCGGTTTCCGGCACGATCAGCTTGAGCTCCACCCTGTCCGTCTTGCGCGCCAGTTCGACCAGCCGGTCGAGCTCCCGTTCCGGGAGCCGCCAGAATCCCTGCGATGCGCGTTTCACCTGTTCTGTTTGTCTGCCCACCGGGTCTCCTCGATCCGACGGATGACGGGACACGACCAGCAGAGGGTGCGCTGGCCGGTGGGCGCAGCCGTCGTTTTCGAGCCATCCATGTCCGAACGCATATATGCCCGCGCCGACGCCAGTCATGCGTCGGCGCGGGCGTACAAGATCTCGGCGAATCCTATCCCGCGGCGCCGGCGGCCGCGTGGATGGCCCGCAGCCTGGTGGTGGGTGACCGGCCGATGAGGTCGCGCAGGTCGTGGCGGTCGGTGAACAGCTCGCCGCGGGCCAGCCCGGCGTCGGCGTCGGCCAGCACGTCGGCGAGCTCGGCCGGCAGCCCAGCGCCGGCCAGCGCGGCGGCATATCCGTCGGTCGGTAGGTCACGGTAGGCGATCGGCGTGCCCAGGACCTCGGAGAACGAGGCGGCGAGCTCGGTGAGGGTGAACGCCGCGCCGCCAAGCTCGTAGGTCGCGCCGGCGTGCCCGTCGCCGGTGAGTACGGCGGCCGCGGCGGCGGCGTAGTCGACCCGGCCGGCCGCGCTGACCCGGCCGTTCCCGGCGGCGCCCAGCAGGACCCCGTGCTGGCGGATCGCGGGCAGCTGGTCGGTGTAGTTCTCCAGATACCAGCCGTTGCGCAGGATCACGAACGGAATTGCGCCGGCCCGCAGGTACTGCTCGGTGCTGTGGTGCTCCGCGGCCAGTCGCGTCCGCGCGGCGCCGGCGTTCAGGACGCTGGTGTAGGCGACCAGCGACCCTCCTGCCGCCACCGCGGCGTCGATGGCGCGCCGGTGGTTGTCGAACCGGTGCCCGACGGTCGTGGTCGAGACCAACAACAGCCTCTCGACGCCGTGGAACGCCTCGGCCAGGCTGGCGGGGTCGGCGAAGTCCGCCCGACGGGTCGTCACCCCGGTCCGCGCGGTGAGCGCGCTGAGCCTGCCGGCGTCACGACCGGTCGCCACGAGCTGCCCGGCGGGCACGCCCGCCGCCAGGAGCTGATCGATGACGAGTCGGCCGAGCTGCCCGGTCGCACCGGTGATCACAAGGGACACGATCTACTCTTTTCGTGGTGGTCACGCTGTCCCCACCACCCAATGCCGCACACTCTCCATTGGGAAGTACCCACCTTGAAGTAAGCTACTAACCATGCTGGCGGTTCTGTTATCGTCGCGGCGTGACGATCGACGCGCAGACGTGTGACCCGTACGCGCGAGGCTGCCCCTCCCGCGACCTGCTCGACCGCATCGGCGACAAGTGGACCGTCCTGATCCTCGGCGAACTCTCCGACGGCCGGCCGCACCGGTTCGCCGCGATCCGCAACCGGATCGAGGGGATCAGCGAGAAGATGCTCACCCAGACGCTGCGCCATCTCGAGCAGGACGGGCTCGTCACCCGAACCGTCTATCCCGAGGTTCCGCCCCGCGTCGAATACCAGCTCGCCGCACTTGGCGTCACCCTGCGTGCTCCGTTGGACGCCCTGCTGCAGTGGTCCGTCGCCCACGCCGCCGAGGTCGCGGCGGCCCGAGCGCGGTACGCCGGAACCATCTCGACCGCGACGGCGGGGACCGCGCAGTCGTCGGCAGGTCCGCGATGGACAGACCCGCTGGTCGATTGAGCTCCTGGACCACCAGCGCCCCGCCTTCTGCGGCGATCGCCAGCTCCGGCGGTCCGCGGGTGTCAGAGCCGGCAGACCACCTCGCCTAGGGTTTGCAGAACAGCGAGATGGTCTGGCAATAGGTTGCCTCGGTGACCTTCCAGCCGGTCGGGGTGCGGACCGCCTCGCCGGGGAAGGTGCGGGAGGCAGTGCCACCGGACGTCCCCGGCACGAACCTCGACAGCCGGGGATCGGTGAAGGTGACGGTGAGAACGATGTCGACCCGGTCCGCGGCGCGGGGCGCGGTGGCCAGCAGTCGGACGGAGGCGGTTCTCGCGAAGCCCGGGTAACGGGCGGCGAAGGACAGCCGGGCGGCGACGAGCGCGGGCGCGTCGGCGGTGTCGACGGCACCGATCGCCTCCACGGCCGGAACACCCGCCCGCAGCGCCCGGCTGGCCGCGGCCTGGATCGCGGCGTCCAGCTCCGGGGTGGCCGCGGGCGGGCCGGTGTCGACGACCAGCGCCTCGGCGACGTGCCGGACCTCGTCGAGGGTGATCGGGGTGCCGCCGTCGACGCTGAGCACCAGGCCGTCACGCTCGATCCAGGTGAACCCGAACTCCTGCTTGGAGGCGTTGCCCCGCTGGATCGCGGGATGACCGCGCACCGTCGCTTCGGAGTAGGAGTCGAAGCCGGAACCGCTGGCGCGGGCGCGGGTGGCGACGTCGTCGAGGCTGCCGGTCGGCCCCCATTCGGCCCGCACCGCCACGAAGCCGACCCGCCCGTCGATCATCGCCGAGAAGTCGGCCCGGTAGGCCCGCACGCCGGGGCGAGTGTCGTTCACGGTGACGCCGGTGCCGGTGGAGGTGCCGACAAGCGGCAGGCCAGCTGGCAGCCAGGCGACGGTCACGGCGCCGACAACGGGGCCGGACACGCCGGGCGCCGGCGTCGGCGGCACGGCCGTGGGCACCCCACCCGGCTGGGCGGAGGCGGTGGCCGGCGGTGTCGTGACGGGGACGACGCGGGCACCGCCGTGGGTGCGCAGCAGCAGGCCGGCGGGGACGACGAGGACCACGACCATGAGCGCGGCCGCGGCCGCGGTCAGCCGGGCGCGCCGCCGCCGATAGCGGTGGCGGGTGGCGTCGGCCAGGCCGCCGCGGGCGCTGATTCCGGCGGTGGCGGCGTGCAGCGCGTCGGCGACCGTCCGTTCGAACGGTGAGGTGGGGGTCGTCGTCACGGCATGCTCCTGTTCGCGGTCGCCCCGGGATCGCCGTCGGCGGCGGTGACGGTGGCTCGGGTTGGTGTGCTGGCCCGGCCGGCCGTCGACCGGTGGGGGACGGCGCCGTGGGCCGGACCCGCGGCGGCCGTACCGGGTGCCGAGGCAGCCAGGTGGGTGTTCTCGCGCAGCCGGGCGAGACCGCGGGAGGCGTGGCTTTTCACCGAGCCGACGGAACAACCGAGCGCGGCGGCGACGTCGGCCTCCGAAAGGTCGTCCAGGTAGCGCAGCACGATCACTGCACGCTGCCGCGGTGGCAGGGTCAGCAGCGCCCGGACCAGCCCGTCGCGTTGCGACAGCGCCTCGGCGTGGTCGGCGACGCTGGTGTCGGCCGTCCACCCGCCGTCGGTGAGCAGGGGCACCTCGTGGAAGCGCCGACGCCGCCAGCGGCTGGTCGCCGCGTTCACCAGGGCGCGGCGGAGGTAGGCCTCGGGCGCGTCGCCACCGATCCGGCGCCAGTGGCGGTAGGTGCGTTCCAGGGCGCCCTGCAGCAGGTCCTCGGCGGCGCCGCGGTCGCCCGTCAGCAACACGGCGGAGCGCAGCAGCCGGTCCGCCGTGCGTTCGACGAACTCCTCGAACGCCCGTTCCTCGTCATCGCGCACGCGTCGCCGCCTCCTGCTCGGGCACCGTCGTCTCCGGTTGCCCGGTTGTTCGCCAGGCCGCCGTCGTGGTGTTCGCGGTCCTAAACGCCGGCAGGTACCCGTGGGGTTGAGCTCGGGGCGAAAAATTGCGTCAGAAGGGTGGCCCAGCTCGGGCTCTGGCGTCCCTGCGTGTCGACCGTCCTGGGTGGTTGGTGGATGTGGACCGGCTGGGTGCCCGCCCCTCGGATCATGAGAAATTCGCCCGCGAGGTGAGAAACAATCTGGGACGTCCCCGGAACCTGAGCGAGTGGGCCGCGCGGCGAGCCTCACGGCACGAGGAGATCCACGATGCGCGCGTTGACCGGCCAGGGCGAGCAGGCCGTCGCCGATCTCGCTCACCGGTACGGCGTGAGCACCGACGCGGTGCGCACGCTGTTGGCGGCGGTGCTGGCGGGCAACGGCACCCGGGCGCAGTTCTCCCATCCCGAGCTCGGCGGCAGTGGGCAGTGGATGGCCGGCGGCATGACGATGGTCGGCGACATGTTCAACCACGGCCTGAAGGCCACGGTCAGCGGTCTCGCCGCGGAGCTGTCGAGCCTGCTGGCCTCGACGCAGGTGTACGCGCCTGAGCCCGCGCACGCCGGCGGGCGACCCGGCTCGGTCCACCCGGCGAACCTGAGCACCCTGGCGAACCTGAGCACCTGGTGGCCTGCCGAGCTGGGGCAGCCGAGCTCCGTCGGCGGCCAGAACGACTCCCGATACGCGGTCTTTCCGGCCGTGCGGCGGCTGGCCGTACAGAGCGGCGATGGCCCGGTCCGGACCTATGACACGCTCGACCACGTCATCGGCGGCGTGCAGCAGCAACAGGGCGCCGCGCCCGGAACGCTGTCCTTCTCCAGCCAGCACGGCACCTTCACCGTGGACAGCCTGCCGCCGTCGTCCGTTCCCGCGCCCGCTTCCGACCCGGTCGTCAGCGCTCCCGAGCCCGCCCCGCCGGCTGCCGCCAGTGGCACGGACCCCGAGACGATCCTGGCCACGATCGACCGGTTGAGCGACCTGCACCAGCGCGGTGTGCTCTCGGACGACGAGTTCACCGCCAAGAAGACCGAGCTGCTGGGCCGTCTCTAGCTTTGACGGTCCTCACGGTCCTCACGGTCCTTAGGGTCGACGGCCGCCCGCGAACGGCTCTGCCGGGACGTCACCGAGGGTTCGCCAGAACTCGTCGATGTACTCGAGAAGGCGCCGCGGCTGCTCCAGCGGGACGAGGGTGCGTGCCGCCGGCACGGTGACCGCGGACGCGTACGGGGCCAGTTCGGCCGCTCTGGCGGCGTCCTCGGGAGACCAGTCGCCGCGGTCGTCGGAGGCGACGAAGAGGCTCGGCACCTGGACATCGGCGAGCTCGGCGGTGACGTCGGCCCGGTTCAGGATGAAGGACCGCACCCCGCCCGCCAGGCTTCGGCGGGTCGGGCGCGCGAGGCTCTCGACGACGATGCGCCTGATCTCGTCGTCGGCCGCGGCAGCCTCGGTGAGCATCGCCGCCAGGACGGCGGAACGCACCGGGCCCGTCGCACCGACGGTGCGCAGCAGCGGCAGCAGCAGGCGGATCTGGCGGCGCTGCCCGGCGGGGATGGGCTCGGCCGGCGCGCTGATCGCCACGAGGCTGCGCAGGACGCCCGGTCGCGCCGCGAGCTTGAAGCCCACGTGACCGCCGAACGCGTTGCCCACCCAGTCGACGGGCGTCGTCACCTCGAGGCCTCGAAGCAGGTCGAGCGCGGCGTCGGCGGCCTCGGTGATGGTGCTCTGGCGCAGCAGCGGCTCGCTGCGCCCGAGACCGGGGCCGTCGACGAGGAAGAACTGCCGCTCCCGGCCGACGAGGTGGGGCAGCAACCGGTCCCAGGTGTGGCTGTCGACGAACATCGACGGCCACAGCACGGTGGGCCGGCCGGATCCGATGATCCGGACGTGGAGGCGGCCAAGCCGGGTGGCGATGTCCGCGGCGTGTTCCTCGGTGGGCGAGGTGGTGGTCATGACGCTCCGTGGCAGGTGGGTCCAGGCTCCGACAATTTTCATGTTAATTTCACTTACATGAATTCGCGTGTCTACCGGATGACAGCGCGAGCCCAGGCCGCGGAGCAGACCGGCGAGCGCATCGTCGACGCGATGCTCCGCCGCTTCGCCACGCACCCGTACGACCACATCCGGCTGGAGGACGTCGCGTCCGACGCCGCGGTGACGGTCCAGACGGTGATCCGGCGCTTCGGCGGCAAACCCGGGCTGATGACCGCCACGGTCGAACGGGAGCTCGGCCGGATCGCCGCCGCGCGCTCGGCCGCGGCGCCGGGCGAGCCGGCGGACACGATCGATGCCCTGGCGGCCCACTACGAGCAGTACGGCTCGTTGATCCTCAAGATGTATGCCGAGGCGCACCTGGTACCCGGACTCCCGGAGATCGCCGGCCGCGGCCGCGAGTACCACCTCGACTGGTGTCGAAGCGCCTTCGCCGCGCACCTCGACACCCGAGGCGACCCGGCCGCGCGGGAGCGACGCCTGGCCCAGCTCGTCGCCGTCTGCGACGCCACGACCTGGCGGATCCTCAGGCAGGACATGGGGCTCGACCCCGAGCAGACACGGCTCGCCCTCGCCGAGCTCGTCCACCCGCTCCTGCGGGAACCGGGCTGACTCACCGGCCTAAGGTCGAGACATGTGCGATGACGACGCGTCGGGTGTGCTCGCCGCCGTTCCGCGGCCCGTGACGGGTACGGCTGTCGATCCGATCGGGCTGGCCCCGGTCGACGAGGTCGTCATCACCACGCTGATGGACAACACCTTCGACGCCCTGCTGGCGGGGGACGAGCGGGTCAGGCGGGCGCCGCGCGGGGCCGGACTGGCGCAGGCCCCCCAGTTCGAGGACGGGCTGACGACGGCGGGGCTGCGCGCCGAGCACGGGTTCTCGGCGCTGGTCCGGGTCCGTCGTGGCGACACGGTCACCACCCTGCTGTTCGACACCGGGGTCTCACCCGACGGGATGGTCCACAACGCCGAGCGGCTCGGCCTCGATCTCGGCGAGATCCAGGGCGTCGTGCTCAGCCACGGTCACTTCGACCACGCGGGCGGCCTCGCGGGCCTGGCCGGCCGCCGCGGGGTCCGCGGCCTGCCGATGACGGTGCACCCCCTGGTCTGGACACGCCGGCGGCTGGCGCCCCCCGGCCTCGACCCGGCCGCGCTGCCGACGCTGAGCAGGCGCGCGTGCGAGTCGGAGGGGTTCGAGGTGATCGAGCGGCGGTCCCCGTCGCTGCTGGTCGACGGCAGCGTGCTGATCACCGGCGAGGTCGACCGCACCACCGACTTCGAGCGTGGCATGCCACCCGCGCACCAGGCCTGGGACGGTGCCGGCTGGCGTCATGACCCGCTCGTACTCGACGACCAGGCGCTCGTCGTGCACGTACGCGGCAAGGGCCTGGTCGTGCTGACCGGATGCGGGCACGCGGGCGTCGTCAACATCGCGCGGCACGCGCTACGGCTGACCGGCATCGACCGGCTGCACGCGCTGATCGGCGGCCTGCACCTGAGCGGACCAGCCTTCGAACCGATCATCGCACCGACGGTCAGCGCCCTGACCGAGATGACGCCCGACCTCGTCGTCAGCGCGCACTGCAGCGGCTGGCGTGCCCAGCACGCACTGGCCACCGCGCTCCCCCAGGCCTGGGTGCCCAGCAGCTCGGGCACGTCATACCGGCTCGCCGCCTGACATCCCCGGGGGATCACCCGCCGGCACCGGATGGTCAGGTCGGAAGCGGAGCCGCGGTGATACGCGCCTTCCTAACGCTCAGCCGCCAGCCCGGCCTCAGGCATATTCGCCGCCTCGGCCCCGCCCGGTTCACGAGGTCACGCAGGTGGGCGTTGACCGCGTCCGGACGTTCCAGGATCACCGCGTGCCCGGCGCCCTTCTCGACCACGAGCTCGGCCTCGGGCAGGGCCTCGGCCAGGATCCGGCTGTGCTCGATCGGAGTCATGACGTCCTCGTCCCCGACGAGCAACAGGGTGGGGATCGCGCTCAGCACACCGACGGCGGCCAGCCGATCATGATCGAGAAGAGTCGGCAGGAACGCTCCGACCACGGGAATCGGCGTGTTCGCGACCATCTGCTCGAGCGAGTCGACGACGGGTTCCGGTACCTGGGCGGCGCCGAACCCGATCCGCCGGGTCAGCGCCCGAGAAAGGCCGCTGCCGGCTCGGATCTTTCGGTCGTTCGGATTCGCCCGTCGGACGCCGCTCAGACGGCCGCGGGACGCCGGCCACGATCGGCCGGCGTCCCGCGTGATGCGAACGCCCCGGTGTGCGGGTCGGTCAACCCGGCGTCAGGGCCGGTCTACCTGACCGCGCCAGGCACCGGTCTCGCTGCCCCGGTTCTCGATGAACGCCTTGAACCGCTTCAGGTCGGCCTTGACCCGCCGGTCGTCCGCGCCGACCGCCGAACCGACCTTCTCGGCCACGCCCTCGGGCTGCCAGTCCAGCTGGACCGTCACCCGGGTCTCGTCGGCGTTGAGGCGGTGGAAGGTCACCACACCAGCGTGGGTGGGACCGTCGGTGCTCTTCCAGGCGACTCGCTCGTCCGGCAGCTGCTCGGTGATGGCCGCGTCGAACTCACGGTCCTGGCCGGCCACCTTGACGTGCCAGTGGGTGTGGGTGTCGTCGATCTGCTGGATGGACTCGACGCCATTCATGAAGTGCGGGAACGACTCGAACTGGGTCCACTGGTTGTAGGCGGTACGGACCGGCACCGCGACGTCGATCGACTCCGCGACTGTGGTGGCCATCAGGTCTGTCCTCCTGTCGTCTTGTTGCTGACGTAGACCACCACCCCCTCCCCCGCCCGGCCGTCGACAACACCAGCCGTCATCGATCGACCCGCAAGACCACCCCTCGGGGTGGGAGGCCTCGCCGCCGCGAGGAAGACCATGCTCGCGGAATTCGCGACCAGGTGTATTCGGACCACTCCGGGGCAAAACCAATAGAACGGAAGCCGTCGCCGGCCAGCCGGCGGTGGTCGGCAAGAGGAAAGGGAACCGGGCGGCGCCAACGTTGCCGACAGGAACGATCAAAGGCGTCAAAGGCGATCTTCACACGGCCAAGGAGGCAGGAAACCAATGTCGAAGTCGACCGCGTCGACGGTCATGGACAAGGCCACAGCGGCCGCGGCGCCGGTGATCCACAAGGCTGACGAGCTCACCGCCCCGGTGCGACACAAGACCGTGGAGGTGGCGACGCCGGCGATCCACAAGGTCGTCGAGGTCACGGCACCCGCCCGCCAGAAGGCCTCTGATCTGACCAGTGGGCTGGAGGACCGCCTCGGCGGAACCGCCAGCACCGTCAGGGATGTCGCCGGGCGACGGTCGTCGATCATCGCAATGGCGATCGCGGTCCCGGTCGCGGCTATCAGCGCGGTGCTCGCCGTCGTTCTCCTCAGGAAGCGGGGGAACCGAAACCCCTGACCGACATTCAGATCCACCGGAAATCCATGATCGCCCGGGGCGGCCGTCGGCCGCCCCGGGCGATCGGCGCCTGGCGACGGGTGATGCGCCGCGCCGGCACGGCGTCCGATTCGTTCAAGCCAGGCGGGGGCCGCTGTCCCTACGGTCTGGGTATGCCAACGTTCTCACTGACTGGAATCGTCGTGTCCGACATGGCGCGGGGGCTGGCGTTCTACCGCCGCCTCGGCCTGGAGATCCCCGCCGAGGCAGACGGGGAGCCGCATGTCGAGGTGACCACGCCGAACGGCCGTCTCGCCTTCGACACCGACGACACGATCCGCTCGTTCGATCCAAGCTGGCGGCCGGGCACCGGCTCACCGCGCCTCGGGCTAGCGTTCGCCTGTGCCGACCCGGCCGAGGTCGACAAGGCCTACGCCGACCTGACCGGCGCCGGCTACACCGGCGAACGCGAACCGTGGGACGCCTTCTGGGGCCAGCGGTACGCGACCGTGGCCGATCCCGACGGCAACCACGTCGACCTGTTCGCGCCGTTGGCCGGAGCCTGAGCCGACCGCCTGGCTGGCCGGCTGGCTGGCCGGCCGGGCAGCTCAGGCTCCGCCGATCAGGAGGCGCCGGCGGAGGCGATCGCCGGCGTGACCAGCTCGCGTAGCGGCGCCCCGCCGAGGGCACGAACCTCGCGGGCCAGGTGAGCCTGGTCGGCGTAACCGGCCGCGGCGGCCACGTCCGCGAACGGCGACCCGGCGCGAGCGAGCGCCAGCGCGCGGCGGAAACGGACGATCCGGGCCAGCGTCTTCGGCCCGTAGCCGACCGCGAGCTGGCAGCGGCGCAGGAGCTGGCGCTCGCTGAGCGCCGCCGCCCGGGCGGCCTGGGCCACCGGAGCCCCGGCGCGGATGCCGGCCAGCGCCACCGGGGGCAGCAGGTCGGCCAACCCGTCGAGGCGGCCCCGGCTGGCGATCTCGGCCTCGAACGCCGCCGCCGGCGCCTCGGCGGCCGCGAGGCGCTCGGCGAGCCGGGCTGCCGCGGCCAGGCCCCAGATCTCGGCCAGGGGCACCCTGCGGTCGCGGACCTCGCTGGCCGGGACGCCGATGTACGCCGGGCCGACCCCCGAGTCGAACCGCACGCCGAGGTGGCGCGAGCCCGGCCGCCAGAGCCCGACCGCCGGGGCGGTGTCGGGACCGGCGACGATGACCTGCCCGAGATCGCCCGGCCCGGCCCGCGACCAGATCAGGTCCATGCAGCCGTCGGGCAGGACGCGATGCTCCGCGGCCTGCGGCGAGGTCGCGGCGGCCTCGCCCGTCTCGCCCCGGGGGGCCGGCGCGGTCGCCAGCCACATCGTGGCCGCCAGCGCCCCGGCGCGCCGCTCGCGGTACATCGTCCCGACGGTACCCGGCTCGGCGTCGTCCCCCTGACGGACCGAACCCGGCGCGGCGCGCGGGTTCGGTCCGTCAGCGCGGCCGCCCATCAGCGCGACGCTGTTCCGCCGCGGCGGGAGCCGTTGAGGCTGGCGCGGTGCGTCGCCGCGGAGACCACGGGCACCTCGTCGGCGCCGGCCCCGACGGCGACTGGCCGTGGCTCACCGGAGCCGTCGAACACCGTCCCGGCCACCGAGCCACCCGCCGGGTCGGCCGCCGAGCTGTAGTAGCGGCCGCTCGGATCCACAGGGGGCCGGCCGCCGTCCTCGGGCACCGAGCGCTCGGGTGGCCGCGCCTCGCCGGCCGGCGCCATCGTGCGCACGGACTCCCGGCGCAGCCGCCAGGCCACCAGCGCCCCGGCGAGCACGCCGGCCAGAAAGACTCCGGACCCGAAGAGTCCTAGACGCGCACGGCCGCTGATCGCGACTGGCCTGAAGTCGGTGCCGGCCCGCGGCTTGTGTGTCGTCATGAGCGTCGCCTCCAGATATCCAGATGCCGCCGCCATACCCACACTGTCCGAAGGAAACCGGACATGGCCCCTGCTCGATGGTCAGTGGGTTCCCGTCAGTGTGTCTCCGTCAGTGGGTTCCCACCGGGCAGTCGACCCGCGCGGCCGGGTCGTCACCGTCCTGGCCCCGCTCAGCATGATCAGGTCGCCCGCCCTCGGGTGTCACGGAGGGCTCGTCGGGAGCCGAGAGGCTCAGCACGGCGTTGACGACCGCGGGCGAGGACGACAGCCTGGCCTCGATCTCGCGCAGCCGCATCGCGATGCGCGGCTCGATGTCGTCGCCGACCAGATCCACGTCCCCGACCACGGTGACCATCCGTGGCCCGACGACCTCCACCCGCAGGTAGGTCACCCGGTCCACCTCCGGCATCGCCAGCAACGCCCGTATCGTCGCCACCCGGACCTGCGGATCGGCCTCCTGCCCGACGAGGAACCGCCGGTTGCGGCTGATCAGGACCAGGGCGACCGCGCCGAGCAGCACCCCGACCAGGATCGACCCCACCGCGTCGAAGGCCGCCGCTCCGGTGATCTCGTGCAGCGCCAGGCCGAGGGCAGCGATGACGATGCCGACCAGCGCCGCCGAGTCCTCGGCGAAGACCGCCCGCAGCGTGGGGTCGGTGGTCTCCAGCACGTGCTCGATGACGTCCCGGTTCATCGATTCGGCCTCCGGCCTGGCCTGCCGCACCGACTGGAGGAAGGACGTCCCCTCCAGCAGGAACGACGCCGCCAGAACCAGGTAGCCGATGAGGTAGTCGCCTCCGTCGGACCCACCGGCGAACAGCTCCTGGACCCCGTGGGTGATGGAGACCGCGCCGCCCGCGACGAACAGCCCCATGGCGGCGAACAGCGACCAGACGTACGCCTCCCGGCCGAAACCGTGCGGGTGGGCCGGCTCCGGCGGCCGGCGGGAGCGCCGGTCCGCCATCACCAGGAAGACCTCGTTGCCGGCGTCGGCCCACGAGTGCGCCGCCTCGGCGACCATCGACGCCGAACCGGTCAGGAGCGCGGCCACCGACTTCGCGATCGCGATCACCAGGTTCGCGCCGAAGGCGACCGCGATGGTCAGGGTGCTCTCGCTCGCCCCCGCGCCCCCGTCCTGCTGTAACGGGACCGCGGCCGCGGCCTCCGGCGACAGATCTTCGGGTGAGACCTGCTCCCGTGGTGAGACCTGTTCCTCCGGTGAGTCCTGTTCCTCCGGTGAGTCCTGCTTCCCTGGCGAGGCCTGCTCGCTGACCGAGGGTGGGTTGCCGGTCGAGGACTGGGTGCCGATGGAGGGCTGGGGTTCCGGCTCGGTCGGCATGCAGACAGTCCTCGCCACAAACCCCCACCTTCTAACCCGGACACCACGCCGTCCTGGTCACGGACTGACGGCGGACCTGAGGCGAACCCCCGACCTCATGCGGCCCCGACCTTCGATTGCGCCAGCGGACGGGCGTCACCACCAACCAGCCGATCAGCGTGTACACACTCGGAGCCACCGGAATCGCCTAGAGCCGAGGCGACGAGGAGGTCCGGTCGGTGCTGATGGACGCACATCTGATCATCGGGCTCGGCTGCCTCGTCGCGGTGGCGGTGGGGTGCCTGCTGTGGGCACGGGTCGACCGGGCACCGGCGGTGGTGACCGCGGTGGTGCGAGCGGTCATCCAGCTCACGCTGGTCAGTCTCGCGCTGCGCGGGGTGTTCGCGGCTCCGCCGGCCACCGCTGCGGCGTTGGCCCTGATGCTGACAGCCGCCGTGATCACAGCGGCCCGGAGGCTGACGGCCTTCCGACGGCCGGTCCTGGCCGTGGCCGGTTCGTGTGTGGCCGGCGCCGCCGTGACGCTGGGCATCGTCTTCGCCGTACCGGTGCTCGACCCCTCGACGCGGCACCTGATCGCGCTGTCCGGCAGCGTCTTCGGCGGCACCATGACGGCCTGCACCCTGGTCGGCCGCAGGCTGGCCGACGGGCTCATGCGCCGTCGTGACGAGGTCGAGGGGTGGCTCGCGCTGGGCGCCACGCCCCGGCAGGCCTGCGCGCCGATCGCCCGCGAGGCCGTGCGCGAGGCGCTGGTGCCAGCGCTGGACCAGACCCGCACCACCGGACTGGTGACCCTGCCAGGGGCGTTCGTCGGCGCGCTGCTCGGCGGCGCGAGCCCGGGAGACGCGGCCCGCTTCCAGATCGTCATCCTGACCGGCCTGCTCACGGCGGAGACGGTCGCCGCCGTCGTACTCGCCCACCTGCTCGGCGCGCCCCGGGTACTCCCCCTCAGCGGCCAGCCGGCTGACCGCCACAGCAACTCGTAGCACCGCCGGACCGGCTTGGCTCCGGGCGGCTAGGCGAGTAGAAATATCTACATCTCTTCACAGTCTGCAGGGAGGCTGCCATGGCGGCGCTACCAGGGCATGAACCGGCGGCGGCGCGGCCCGTCGACGCGGACAACCACTACTACGAGACGCTCGACGCGTTCACCCGCCACCTCGACCGGAAGTTCCGGCACCGCGGGGTGCGTGTCGTCCAGGACGGCCGCCACGTCGAGATGGTCATCGGCGGGAAGGTCAACAACTTCATCCCGAACCCGACGTTCGACCCCGTCATCGTCCCCGGCTGCCTCGACCTGCAGTTCCGCGGCCAGATCCCCGACGGCGTCGACCCGCGCAGCCTCACCAAGGTCGAGCCCATCCGGCCCGAGTACCGCGACCGGGAGGCACGGCTCGCCACGATGGACGCCCAGGGCCTCGACGCGGTGCTGCTCTTCCCCACGTTGGGCTGCGGCGTCGAACAGGCGCTCAGAAACGACATCCCCGCCACGATGGCGAGCCTCACCGCGTTCAACCACTGGCTCGAGGACGACTGGGGTTACTCCCACGAGGACAGGATCATCGCCGCGCCGATGATCTCGCTCGCCGACCCGGACGCGGCACTGGCGGAGATCGACCGTGTGCTCGGCCTCGGCGCCCGCGTCGTCCACATGCGCCCGGCGCCGGTTCCGACGGGGACCGCCAAGGGCCGCTCGCTGGGCGACAAGCTGCACGACCCGGTCTTCGCCCGCCTCGCCGCGGCCGGCGTGCCGGTCGCGTTCCACCTCGGCGACAGCGGCTACAACGCGATGATCGGAGCCTCCTGGGGTGGCGCCGAGGAGTTCGCCCCCTTCCGCGCGCCGGACCTCCTCGGCGGCGTCCTCATCGGTGACCGGGCCATCCACGACACCATGGCCAGCCTCATCGTCGGCGGCGTGTTCACCCGCCACCCGGACCTGAAGGTCGCCAGCATCGAGAACGGCTCCGACTGGGTCTATCCCCTGCTCAAGGGCCTGCGCAAGCTCGCGAACCGCGCCCCGTCGCTGTTCGCCGCCGACCCACTCGACACGATCCGGCGCCATGTCTGGGTCACGCCCTACTACGAGGAGGACCTGCGCAAACTCGCTGACACGATCGGCGTCGAGCGGGTCCTGTTCGGCTCCGACTGGCCACATGGCGAGGGCCTCGCCGAGCCGGCGTCGTTCACCGACGAGCTCACCGCCTTCAGCCCCGACGAGGTCCACCGGATCATGCGCGCCAACTGCGCGGAGCTGGTCGGGCTACCCACTTCCTAGGAGTCGAGATGGATCTTGGCATCCGCGACCACGGGTTCGTCGTCGTCGGCGGGACGGCGGGCATGGGACTGGCCACGGCGGAGGTGCTCGTCGCCGAGGGCGCGCGGGTGGTGCTCGTGGGCCGGGACGCCGACCGCGCGCGGGCAGCCGTCCGGCGGATCGATGAGGGAACCGGCGAGGGGCGGGCGACGGCCCTGGTAGGCGACGTCACCCACCCCGGCGCGGCGGAGCGGATCCTGGCCGAGGCGGTCGCCTCGCTCGGCTCGCTCGCCGGCGTCGCGGTGACGACCGGAACCTCCACGGCCGCGCATGCCGACCTCGACGGGGCCTCGGACGCGGTGTGGGCGAACGCGATCGACGACGTGCTGATGGGAACGGTGCGCACCGTACGCGCCGCCGTGCCGCACCTGGTCGCCGGTGGCGGGGGAACCGTGGTCACCACCGGGGCCTACGGCATGCGCGCCTATCACCCGGACCGACTGCCCTACGTCACCCTCAAGAGCGGCGTGGCAGCGTTCACCAAGACCGTCGCCCGCGCGTACGGCGGCTCGGGCGTGCGGGCGAACTGCGTCTGCCCGGGTGCCATCGAGACCGACTCACTCGCCGCCGTGCGCCAGGCCCTCGCGCGCGAGCGGGGCGTGCCGCCGGACGGGCTTCTCGAGCAGGTCATGGCCGACGAGTGGCACATGGACGTCGCCCTGCGCCGCCCGGGCAGACCCACGGAGGTCGGCGAGCTGTTCGCCTTCCTCCTGTCATCCCGGGCCGGATACCTCACGGGCGCCGTCATCAACATCGACGGCGGCACCCAGTTCTGATCGCCGGCCGGCGCGCGGGCGGGCCAGGCACCGCGCGGCCGAGGCCGGTGGGCGCGGGCAGGACGGCCGGCGTCAGAACCGGCCAGGCCCCAGTGTCCCCGGCGTACGGTCTGTCCTGGAAGCCGCCCCTACAGGACAGGAGACGTGCAGGTGATTCCAGCGGAGTCGTCCGAACCACGCCTGCCGCGAGGGCCTGGCCGTGACGAGCAGATAGGCCGTGAGCGGGACGACGCCATCGCGCGACGGCTCGCGGAGGAAGAGGACGCCGAGCGCGACGACACGATCCGTCTCGGTACCGACCGTTCTCCTTCCGGTTTCCCGCCACCCATCGCGCCGTCTCCCGACCCTCATCGGCTCGGCCCGCCGCCGGCGCCGGTCTACGGGGCACCGCCTCCACCGCCGCCGCCGTTTCCACCGCCTCCCATGCCGCCACCGCCGTTGCCACCACCGCCAGCGCCGGTCTACGGCGGTCCGCCGCCCTGGTCCCGTCAGGGCTATCCGCCGTCGCCTGGACCTGTTTCGGGATGGCGGCGGCTGCTGGACCGGCTGCGCCGTCGATGACCACCCCGCGTCGCACCTACGCGGTGTGGGAGCTGACGCTCGCGTGCAACCTGGCCTGCGGGCACTGCGGTTCCCGGGCGGGCCAGGCACGTCCGGCGGAACTCACCACGGCGCAGGCCCTCGACGTCGTCGCCCAGCTCGAACAGGCCGGCGTGGACGAGGTGACCCTCATCGGCGGTGAGGCGTTCCTGCGGCGCGACTGGCTGACGATCGCCGCCGAGATCACCCGTCGGGGAATGGCCTGCACCATGACCACCGGCGGATATCGGATGAGTGCGGCGATGGCCCGGGGTCTGCGGGCGGCCGGCATCGAGCAGTGCTCCGTGTCGGTCGACGGCATGACGGCCACGCACGATCGGCTCCGCGGCCGTACCGGCTCGTGGGACTCCTGCTTCGCCACCATCCGGCACCTGCGCGCCGCCGGGGTCACCGCCACCTGCAACACCCAGATCAACCGACTGACGGCGCCGGAACTGCCCGAGCTGTACCTCGCCCTGCGCGCCGCCGGGGTCGCCGCCTGGCAATGGCAGCTGACCGTCCCGATGGGAAACGCGGCCGACCACTCCGAGATGCTGCTCCAGCCGGTCGAGCTTCTCGACGTCTTCCCGATGCTCGCCCAGGTCGCGCGCCGAGCCGCGGCGGACGGCATCCGCATCCACGCGGGCAACAACGTCGGCTACTACGGCCCCTACGAACGGCTGCTGCGCTCGCCGGAAGGCACGGCATTCTGGTCGGGATGCCAGGCAGGGCTGACCACGCTCGGCATCGAGGCGGACGGCACCATCAAGGGCTGCCCATCGCTGCCCACTGGCGACTACGCGGCCGGCGACATCCGCGAGCGGGGACTGGTCGACCTGCTACGGGACGCACCCCAGCTGGCCATCAACATGACCGCCGGAACCGACGCCGCCACGGAGAACACCTGGGGGTTCTGCCGGTCCTGCGAATACGCCGACGTGTGCCGCGGCGGCTGTACCTGGACCGCGCACACCTTCTTCGGCCGCCCCGGCAACAACCCCTACTGCCACCACCGGGCGCTCACCCACCAGCGGGCAGGCACCCGCGAACGGCTCGTCCAGACCACACCCGCCCCCGGTACCCCCTTCGACCACGGCCTCTTCGAGATCGTCCAGGAAGAGCTCACCGCGCCGTGGCCCGCCGACCAGCGCCCCCGCCTCGCCCCCGAGGACATCCACTGGCCACCAGCGTGGGACAAGACGCGTCGTTGAGGAGTCGATTCCTCCGTCGCCGAGACTGTTTCCCCGGCGACGGGCCGCCTTCATCGCGCGATGCGCTGAAGTTGCCGTTCGTGCACGCCGGGAAGCCAATCCTTGCCGTACGCCGTCGGGCCGAGCCGCGGGTCGCTGGGAACCTCGGCATCGCGCAGGGAATGCAGGTACGCGCGATCCTGGTCGATCCGTGCGTGTACCTGACCACCTCCGCCGACGGACCCGTGACCCGGGATGACGACATCGACGCCGCCCGCCACGCCCTCGAGCAGCCGCAGCGCGACGAGGCAGTCCTCGACCGGGTCAGTGGTGCTGTTCAAGTCGAGCATAGGAATCAAGATGTCGGAAAGCATGTCGCCGGCGACGAGAACCCCGCGTCCCTCAATCAACAGCGCTGCATGGCCCGGGGCATGCGCTTGATGCTCGACAATCCGGACCTGCGGGCCATCCCAAGGAATCTGCGTCTCCCCGGCGGGCAGGCCGGTGATGACTCCGAGCAGGTCCAGCGGTACCTGCTCGGCGATGTCCGGCGGTATCAGCGAGGCGACGAAGGCCTTCGCGCGCGCGTCCGACAGCCGTTCTCGGACAGTGGACGCGCCGCGGGCCGTACCGTAACGAGGCGCCACGCCGAGCCGGGCGTCCCAGAGCAGGTGGTCCCAATGCGGATGCGTCGAAAACCCCGCCACCACAGGCTGGCCCAACTCGCGGAGGTCGTTCGCGAGGCAGGCGATTTCGTCGCCGGTCACCCCAGGGTCGATGAGCAACACGCCAGCCCGGCCCTGCACCACGATGGTGTTGCTCTGGAGGAACTCGCTCTCGTGGATCAGCACGCCCTCCACGACCTGCCTCAACACCGGTGGCTCCCTCCGCTTGTGGTTGCAACCGCTTGTCGGGAGCCTAGTGCCCGGCGCTCTGGCAAGAGTTCATGGACGAACCGCGCCACGCGCACCTTGGCTCCGGCACCCCACCGCGATCGCCCAGCGTTCGCGAGCGCCTGAACGCGGCCTACCGCGCTGCTACCAACTCCTCGTAGCCGTCAGGCAATCGACCATGTCCAAGGGCGACGACGGACGCCGCCCGAACCGCCTCACCTGTGGACCCCATGCCGACCCGGCAGCCCGCGACAGCGACCTCACCCGAGCAGAACAGGTGCCAGTCCCGCCGGCTACCGGTGCGTGCTAGCGGGCGACCACGCGCACGCCGATAGCCGCGGCTCTCGGGAAGTCGGGAGAATTGCTTACCACGACCGCTTCGTAGTCGCCGATCGGGAACGGTGGCGCCTCGCCGTTCTCGCACCGGGGCAGCGACGACCCGGCTACCGACGTCGACTCGTCCGAGGAGCAGCTGATGTACGTCGTGCGGATCGAGAGATCGAAACTCGTCGTGCCGGGCGGGAAGACGAGTGGCCGCAGTTCACACATCAGCGTGTAGGCGAACTGGACGGGCATCCCGGGTCGTTGGAGGCCGACCGTCCAGGCCGGGTGGCAGCCGTTTTTCTCTGTGATGCCGATGGCCTCGGTGGAACGATTGGTGACCGTGAGCGTGCCGGCAATCTGGCCGCCTTGAGCGACACTGGTCATGTCGAGGGCGATCTGCGCTGACAGCGTCGGCCCCTCGGCCGGCGGCTTGATGTCAGCCGGCGCATTGGTACTGTCCGCCGGCGCGACGGTGCCGGACGAGGTGAGCGAGGTCGCTCCGGTGGTTTCCGAGCAGCCGACCGCGCCGATGGCGGCGACGAATCCGATCAGCGTGACGATTCTTGCGTAGCGGGTCAGCCGCCGCACAGTTGTCCCCTCAACATCTCACGGTTCCACGACTCACAGAGGTCGAGTAGCCGGAGTTTTCCAGGCTGTAGCCCCATATGACAATGTTCGGCTAGTCCACGGGATCCAGCCATAGGGATTCCCTATGCCCATCCCTGGCAGTCGGTCGGTACCGAGGGGCCCGCGGCCGGCTGAGGCTGGGTCCATGACCACCGTCCCCGCCGGGCAACGCCATGTCGTCCGGCCCGCGCGGCTTCCGCCCACCGTGTCCGCCGTCTCCGGCGTGTCCGGCGGGCTGGCGTTCGCCATCGCGATCGGACTGGCCGCGACCGCCGTCGGCGTGGCCAGCCCGGTGATCGGCGCGCCCGTCGTGGCGGTCGTCGGGGGCGTCCTGCTCAGCCCACTCGCCCGGCGATGGCGGCGCGTCCTTCAACCGGGTCTCGACGTCGCCCGGACCCGGCTGTTGCGGGCGTCCGTCGCCTTGCTGGGCGCGCAGCTGTCCCTGGGTGAGGTGGCCGACGTCGGGGTGGCCTCGCTGCCGGTCATGCTGACCACCCTCGCCGTCTGCGTGGCCGGTGCGGCGCTGCTCGGCCGATGTCTCCAGGTCGGCCGTGACCTGCGCATCCTCATCGGGGTCGGGACGGCGATCTGTGGGGCGTCGGCGATCGCCGCCACGAGCCCGACGATCAGAGCCAAGGACGCCGACGTCACCTACGCCGTCTCGACGATCTTCGTGTTCAACGTCGCCGCGGCCCTGGTCTTCCCGCCGCTCGGGCACGCGCTCGGCCTGAGCCCGAGCGGGTTCGGCCTGTTCGCCGGGACCGCGGTCAACGACATGTCCTCGGTCGTCGCCGCGGCCAGCGCCTACGACCCGGCCGCCGTCCAGCAGGCGGTCGTGGTCAAGCTCGTCCGCACACTCATGATCATTCCGATCGTGCTGACGCTGGGCGCGCTCGCCTGCGACCGCGTGGCCCCTTCCGGCCCAGACGGTGGGCCGTGCCACCGGCCTCGCGGCCAGTCGCGCCGCCAGCCGCGGCACCGGTCACGTCGCCTGCTGGCCGTGGTGCGGCGCGGCGTCCGCCTCGTTCCCGGGTTCCTCATCGCGTTCGTGCTGGTGGCGTCGGCCAACTCGGCCGGGCTTCTCCCCGCCGCGAGCCACGAGCCGCTGCATCGCGCCACGATGATTCTCGTCGCCGTCGCCCTAGCCGCGACCGGCCTCGCCACGGACGTCGCGGCGCTGCGCCGCACCGGGTACCGGCCGCTCCTGCTCGGTCTGCTGCTGTGGGTCACGGTGAGCCTGACCAGCCTCACCGTCGCCAGGGTGGTGTGACACGCTGTCCGGCGATGTCCCTCCCGAGCTGGGCCACCGACCTGGCGACGCTCGACCTGCTCCTGTCCGTCGCCGAGACCGGCAGCGTCGGCCGCGCCGCCCAGGCGCACGGCATCAGCCAACCCAGCGCGAGCGAACGGCTGGCCCGGCTGGAACGGCGTCTCGGGGTGCCACTTCTGGTCCGGACCCGGCGCGGCAGCACGCTGACCCCGACCGGCGAGGCCGTCGTCGCCTGGATCCACCCGGTCGTCGACGCGGCCCAGACGCTGGCCGACGGCGTGCTCTCACTACGGGCCGACCAGCGGGCCCGCCTACGCATCACGGCCAGCCTGACCGTGGCCGAGTACCTGCTGCCCCGTTGGCTGCTGGTCCTGCGGCGCGGCCACGCGGATCTGGAGATCTCGGCCAGCGTCGCCAACAGCGAGGACGTCTGCGCGGCGATCCGCTCCGGCCGGGCCGACCTCGGCTTCGTCGAGTCGCCCGACGTCCCGGCCGACCTCGGCCGCCGAGTGGTCGGCACGGACGGCCTGGCGCTGGTCGTGGCCGCCCGCTATCCCCTGGCCGCCCGGGCCGAACGGGATCTGCGCGCCAAGGATCTCACCGAGGTGCCGCTCCTGCTGCGCGAACCCGGCTCCGGCACGCGCGAGACGTTCCTACGCGCTCTCGCCGGCGCGCTCGGTCGCACTCCGCCCATCCAGCACGTGACCAGCCTGGGCTCGACGGCGACGATCCTGGCCACCGTCCGGGCGGGCGGCGGCGTGGGCGTCGTGAGCGCCCGGGCCGCGGCGGCCGGCCTGGCCACCGGCGAGCTGGTCCGGTTGCGGGTGGCCGACCTGGAGCTGGTCCGACCGCTGCACGCGGTCTGGTCCGGTCACGCGCCGACCCCGCTGGCCGCGGAACTGATCGAACTCGCGATCGGCCGGCTCCCCTCCACACCTCGGCCGGGGCAGTCTCGGCCAGCCAGAAACAGCCGGGCCGGACCAGGCGCCGCCCCGGAGCCGACCGAAGGGCCACCAGACCCGACCGAGGCCTCTGACCAGCGAGAACATCGCCTGATCAGGCACAGGCCAGATGGCGGCTGATCACTGCCCAGTGGCCACGATCGATCCGCGATCCGCGATCAGCGATCGACGCGACGACGTCACCGCCGGCCACGCTCGCGGCGGTGGTTCTGGCGGTCCGGGAGGTCGGGCGTCTTGTAGGTGACGAGGGGGATCGTGGTGGCTATGGGGGTGGCCAGGCCGTGGCCGACGAGGTCGGCGATCACCTGCTCGATGCGCTTGTAGGCCGTCGGGGCCTCCTCGAAAAGGAGCTGACGGTCGCCGCAGATCACCAGCGACCCCACCGGGGTGCGGCGCAGCTGCTCGACGGTGTGCTTGGCCCGGCCCCGGCGCAGCGCGTCGGCGCGCGACATCTTGCGGCCCGCGCCGTGTGCCACGGAATGGTTGGCCGCCGCCCCGGCGTGGGCGGCCACCAGGTAGGAGGCGGTGCCGCGGGTGCCGGCGACGAGCACGTCGCGGCCATCCCCGGGCGCGGCGCCCTTGCGATGCAGGTAGACCCCGTCGCGGATCTCGACCAGGTTGTGGCACTGGTCGACGACGGCTTCGGTGGGTTCGGTGCCCAGCGCGTGGGCGACCCGGGCGGCGATCAGTCGGCGGTTGAGCGACCCCCAGCGCACGGCGTCGTCGTGGGCCGCCAGGTAGGCGGCGGGGTCGGGAGCGGGGCCGGCGCCGTGAACCTCGGTGTGCGCCCGCAGGATCCGTTCACCCAGCCCGCGGGAGCCGCTGTGGACGACGAGCACCAGGTCCCCGACGGCAAGCCCGAGGCGGCCCGCGTGCTCCAGCTCGTCGACGGTGGCGATCCGCGCCAGCTCGACGAAGTGGTTACCTCGACCGACCGTCCCGAGGCCGTCGCCATGGCCGGCGGGAATGTCGCCCCGGGCGGCGTCCCAGGCGGGGTCGTCGACATCCCGCTCGGGATCGAGCGCGCGGTCGAGGTCCGGGAAGCGCCTCGCGAGCTTCTCCGGCGCGGCGCGGCCAAGCCTGATGGGGAACACGGCGATACCGCAGCCGATGTCGGATCCCACCAGCGTCGGGTACAGCACGCTCGACGCCATCGCGGCACCGATCGGGGCACCCTTCCCGGGATGCAGGTCCGGCATCCCGGCAACATGGATCATGCCTTCGAGGGCGGCCACCTGGTGGCACTGCGCGACGGCGTCCGACTCGATCCAGCTCGCGGGCGAGGCGAACACGGTGACCGACGCCGAATCCCTGACCGTCGCGGGCGGGCCGGATCGCTGCGAGGTCACCTGGCTGGAATGTCGCTGAGACAAGAAGGATGCTCTTTCACCAGGAGGGGAACATGACCGACACCCGCGGTGCGGACTGGCACCACGGAGAAATAGCGCTGTCGGTCAGAGCATCATGCGATCACCTTCCCGGAACCCTCCGGGCATGGCAAGCGGTTTACCTGGGGGCGACGACGGGGGCAGGGCTGATGCGGGCCGTCGCTGGTGGTGATCGCGCTCGCTGTCTTCCGTTCGCCCGTGGCGATCGACACCGTGCCAGAACCCCGTTTGGCTGTCGCTCCACGGATGGCCTGGCAACGAGGCCGCGGGACGTGTCCGCGGCCGGGTACTGGCACGGTGCCGAGGTGACGCTCAGTCCGGGATCGGCGTGTTACCGAGGACCTTGTAGTCGGCGGGCTGGCCCTTGTCGTCCAGGGTCGACGCCAGGCCACCGCGGACGCAGACGGCCTGCTGGTCGGGGATGGCCTTGCCGTTGCAGCGGAACTTGAGGCCGCCGGCGCCGGGCAGCTCGGTCTCCTTCATCGCCTTGATGGTCGAGGTGATTGTCGCCGACGTGATGTCGCCTGTGATGCCCTGCGTCGCCGTCTGGAGGCCGGCGAGGAGCGTGAACATCGTCAGGCTCCCCTGGTTGCTGGTGTCGATGTCCTTGCCATAGGTGTTGGCCACAGCCAGGAACAGGCGCATCGACGGGCTGTCCGGGCCGATCGGCGCGGTGGCGCTGACGACCATGCCCTTCAGCGTGCCGCCGGGCACCGCCTTGCGGGTGGCGTCGGTGATGCACTGGGAGATGGCGCTGATGGTGCCGGTGAAGCCGACGGCCTTGAGGCCGTTCATCGCGCTGATGCAGAAGGCGTCGTTGCCGATGATGAAGACCTCGTCCGAGCCGTTGTCGGCGATCTGCTGCATCTGCGGCGTCATGTCGGCCGTACCCGGCGCTACGCGGACGAGCACATAGCCGATGCCGGCCTTCTCGAACAGCGGCGGCGCGACCTCCTGGGCAGAGTGCAGGGCGGCCGGGACGTCGATGACGATGGCGCTGACCTTCTTGTTGCCCTTGTCCTTGGCGACCTGGATCGGCAGATCGATGACCGAGAAGGTCGGGTCACCCAGGGAGAAGGTCGTCGGGCTGGACAGCAGGCCGGGGTCGCTCGAGCCGTAGACCATGACCGGGACCTTGGCGTCGTTCAGTGGTTTCCAGGCGCTCTCGACGACGCCGGACGTGCCGATGATGACCGCGGCGACCCCGTCATCGATCATCTGGTTGCCACAGTCGGAGGCCTTGGACAGGTCGCCGAGGGTCTCGCAGACCGTCAGCTCGACCGGCCGGCCGCCGATCCCGGCCCTGTGCTCGTTCAGCCATTTGACGGTGGCCTGCGCGATGCGGGCCTCGTCGCTGGCGTCCGCGACGGGGTTCGCCCCTTCTGAGATCAGGCCGATCTTGACCGGTGCACCGGTCGCCTTGGAGATCGGACCGAGGACGTCCGCCTGGCTGGCGGAGCCGCTCGCCGACGGGGCGGCGGAGCCACCCTTGTCGTCGGAGCCGCCGCCGCAGGCCGCGACGACGCACAGGGCGGCGGCCATCATCGCGGCGGCGGTCGAGCGTAAGCCGGCCGGGCAGGTGTTTCTCCAGATGTGTTTCACTTTTCTCCCTGATCGTAGGATCGGCCGCGAAAGGGGCCGAGCTTGCCGCGAATCCATTGCGAGGTGCCTTCCATGAGTCGACTGCGCTTTGGTCATCCACCGGCTGCGTCGGCATCAGAACCGCGACGCGCCAACCTCCGACCGGACGTCGGTCACCCGAGGCCGACGGTGACGATGTCCTGCCAGGCCCGCCGTTCCGCTCCCATCGGGTCGGGCTCGACGCGGGACTCGACATCGAAAATCATGGTCGGCCGGTTGGTGGTGTCGTAGGGGGGCCAGGTCGCCAGGCCCTGGTGGTTGGGGTCGCCTTGGCGCGCAAGGGCGACCAGCGAGCCCGCCATGGCCTGGACGAGCGGAGCGGCGTGCGGACCGTCAAAAGCGGGCCCCACGCTGACGTTGTCGAAGAAGTACCACATGTCACTGCCGTGCCCGGCGCGCACGACACCGTCGGGACTACGCCTTCCGAACGCGTAGAGATAGACATACGGGGGCAGGCCGCCACCGGCGAGGAGCGCCTCGGCGATCCGCACCGTTGGGATCCGGAAAGCGTGGTCGGAAGCGATCAGCAGGTAGAGCGAGACAAGACTGTCATCGGGTTGGGCACTGCGGTAGGCGGTGAGCACATGGTCGGTGTCGTCGCCCAGGAAGCCCCGCAGCCGCCCCATCAGGAACGTGTCATCGGCGCTCCATACCTCAGGTGTCCCCAAAAACGGTTCCAGTTCGTGCGTCGTGCAGCCGAGTGCGACGCGCACGTCAGCGGCGGAGCCGTCGGCGATCGCGTCCACGGGATCGCGCGGAAGACTTGGGCATCGGGCCGGGCTGAACCGCCCACGCATCTCGGTGATCGCCCGCAGGCCCAAGGGGTGGGACAGTTGTGAGTTCACGAGGGTCATTACGTCAAGCTTGCGCAGGGCATCGACAGCGGCGTCATCGGTCACGTCAGCGAGCCCCGTGAGCTGCAGCGTAAGGTCCGTCAGCTCCCGTGACTCCGCTGGGGGCATGCAGTCGAGGAAGGCGCCGCTCATGGCGAAGGCACGGTGGAACAGGCCCCGAGCCGCCGACATGGCGAGCAGCACGCTCACCTTCGCGCCGCCCCCGGACTCGCCGAAAATGGTTACATTGCTCGGATCACCACCGAACGCGGCGATGTTGTCGCGGACCCACTCGAGCGCCGCGACGATGTCAAGCATGCCGGCATTGGCCGAGTCGGCGAACTCGTCGCCCAGGTGGGACAGGTCGAGAAAACCCAGCGCACCGATCCGGTGGTTGACTCCGACCATGACCACGTCGTTGTTGCGAGCGAGATTCGTGAAATCGTAGAGCGGCCAGGACGCCGAACCGATGGTGAAGGCGCCGCCGTGCAGCCAGACCAGGACTGGGCGCCGCGCACCCGCGCCGGGCGCGCCTACAGCCCCGGTCGGCGCCCATACGTTGAGGACCAGGCAGTCCTCGCCCAACTGACGCTCGTAGTTCCAGATCCCGGTCATCCGTTCCATGTCGATCGGTCGGCTGGCTCCGGTGACCTCCTCGCTGGACGGCTGTGGGCAGGACGGCCCGTAGGTCAGACAGTCCCGCACGCCGGACCACGCGGGTGCCGGGCGGGGCGGGAGGAACCGGGCGTCTCCACCGGTGTCATCGCCGTAGGGAATGCCCTTGAAGGAAACGACGCCATCGTTCTCAGCGCCACGGACAGCGCCCGACGCGGTCTCGGTGATCATTTCATGGATCCTCTCGCTGTACGCCGCTGGCCTGAGGCACCGTTCGCGGACCTCCCGCATCAGGGCGGTCGAGCGGATCGGTGAGCGGCCTGACTGTCCGACCCAGGCACTCGATCCCGAGCGCCGGCGCCGCGCGTGGAGCGCAGCGTAGGACCCACAGCGGCACTCGCGAACACCACGATTCCGCTGAGCGGAAGAACTCCCGCCTGACATCCACGCCGCCAGGCGCGCCACGGTCCATCGCGCGTCGACAGCGTGGCGCGGTCTTGACCACCCTTCCACTATGGCACTAGTGTCGCATCTCTCGCGACGGGTCGTTCACATCTCCTTGGTGGCGCTCGCCGGCCGAACACCTCGGGAGTCCGCATGAGCCGAATCAGGCCGGGTCGACTAGCCGTGTTCCTGCTCGCCGCCGGAGCGGCCTTACCTGGCCGTACCGCGCGCGGCGACGGTGGCGATGGCGGCGCGGCCGCCGGCACAACGACACCGACCGGCAACGCGGCCGAGCTGGCCGGGGTGACCGTGACCGGGCCGACAGCCAACGGCGAGCGCCCGAACCCCTTCTCGCTGCCGGTGTTCGACCTCGACGGCTACGGATATTCCGCGCGGGAGTACTTCTTCGGCGGCGACGCCGTCTCCTACGCCCCGGCGCCTGGCACGCAGCTCGGCACGGACGGCCGGTGGGCATTGCAACCGTCTGGCACGGCGCCGTTCAGGTCCCGGATGCTCGTCCTGCGTCCGAGCGATCCCAAGAAGTTCAGCGGGACCGTCTGGCTGTCTTGGCTCAACGTGACGGCCGGATTCGAGATTGGCGACTTCACCCGCGCGAGTGTGCGCGAAGGCGACGCCACCGTGTACGTGTCGGCGCAGAAGATCGGCCTCGACGGCGTTCCTGGCGCCGAGGGGAACGGGCTTAGAAGGTGGGACCCAAAGCGGTACGGATCGCTCGCCCATCCCGGGGACGACTTCTCCTACGGCATCTTCACGAAGGCCGCGCTCCTCGTCGGGCATGACCGCGGAAAGCTGCCGGTCGACCCGATGGCCGGATTCGACGTCAAGCACGTGTTCGCCACCGGTGCGTCCCAGTCCGCCATACGCCTGACCTCCTATCTTGACGGCGTGCAGCCACTGAGCAATGCGCTCGACGGTGCGCTCCTGATCGCCAACTTCGGCCGTGCGGCCAGGGTCGACACAGGCTCGGACACCGACGACGCGGACACGCTTCTCACCCGGCCGCCCGTGCGCATCCGGGACGACCTCGACATTCCCGTCATTCTCGTGAGCACCGAGACCGAGGCCGAATCGATCTACCCCGTGCGCCAACCGGACTCGGCCACCTTCCGGTACTGGGAGATCGCTGGCGCGGCCCACGCCGGCGCCGGCGCCGACAGCATCGGGGACGTGGTCACGCTCTTCGTGCGCGACGGCCTCAAACTGCCCTCGGGCGACCTCGGATCGACGTCAGGAGCGGTCGGCGCGACGTCGGCTCCGAACTCCCTCGACTGGCTGCCAGTCATATCCACGGCCCGCGTCGGCCTGACGGAATGGGCATCTGGGAACACCCCACCGCCTGTCCTGCCTCGCATCTCCCTCGGCGAGAACCCACCGCGCATCGAGCGAGACGAGTACGGCAACGCACTCGGCGGCATCCGGATGCCCGAGCTGGAGGTACCCGTCGCGACCTACAGCGGCGTCGTACCGGGCGCATCCGCGATGGAATCCCTGTTCGGGTCGATGTCCAACTTCTCACCCGACCGCCTGCACTCGCTGTACCCGGACGGCCAGGCCTATCTCACCGCCTACAACCACGCCGTCGACGAGGCCGTCAGCGCCGGATACCTCCTGGCCCAGGACGCGGACTCCATCAGGGCGGCCGCGGCAACAAACGCAGCCAAGCTTTTCCCCACGAGCTAGGCCGCTCGGCGCCGGCACAAGCTCGCTCACGTCGGTGACCCGGGCCGCTGCGCCGACAGGTGGCACGGACCTGCGAGCGTCACGACGTCGAGCGACGAGACCATGCCTGGTCGGTAACATGTCGCCGCGTGTCAGCTGCACCGACCCGCGAGCGAGACCCGACGGCGAAACGGGCGCGCATCGCCGCCGCGGCCCTGAAGTTGTTCCAGACCCAGGGCTACACCGACACGACGATCGACCAGATCGCCGCCGCCGCCGATGTCGGCCGCCGCACCGTCTTCCACCATTTCGCGACCAAGGAAGCGATCCTGGTGGACCACCTCGTCGTCCGGCGAGAGGTCGCCCTCGCTCGTCTCGCCGAGCGGCCAGCCACCGAGGCGCCGCTGGGAAGCCTGCACGCGGTCCTGCGGGAACTGTGCGACCAGGGCTACGACCGAGGCCTGCTGACCCAGATTCGCGCCGTGCTGACGACCGAGCCACGACCCACGATCGAGCCACTTCCGCTGGGAATCGGCGGGTTCATCAGGACGGCCACCGAGATCCTCCTCGGTCGTGCCGGCACCCGCTGGTCCTCACTCGAGATCCACGCGGTGGCTCTGATGGCGATGAGCTGGTTCACGACTGCCACCCACCTCTACCTGACCGAGGACCGACCGTCACTCGTCGCCTGCTTCGATGAGGTCGTCGCCGCATGCGCCGACGCGACCGCCACCCTCGCCACGGCCGTCCCGCCGCCGACGGACAGTCAGTCGCCGACGCCGCCGAGCGGATGCTGATCGTCGGTTCACTTCAGCGACCCCACGAGCTTGATCGCCATCCGCGCCCTCCCGTGGTCGCGATCCGGCCCGGCGGACAACCATGGGAGGGCACGGACGGCGATCATCAACCGGGCCGGCGGACCGCGCCCACCTGAACAGGCCCGCCGCGGCGAGAACAACCGCCGGCCCCTTCTCCACCCACCTCGTCAGGCCATCGCCCGACTTGGGCCAACTGAGCCCTGAGAGACGCGGGCCACGCGAAGATGAGCACGCCAATCGCACCACCTCCGTGTGAACGAGGTAGCCGACATGGACATGAAGCTCGAGGTCGTCGTCATCCCTGTCTCCGACGTCGACAAGGCCAAGGAATTCTATGTGTCGCTGGGGTGGCGGTTGGACGCCGACTTCGCCACGGACGAGCCGTTCCGCGTCGTCCAGGTGACGCCACCCGGGTCGCCGTCCTCGGTCATCTTCGGTACCGGCCTGACGACCGCCACGCCGGGTTCCGCGCAGGGCCTGCACCTGGTCGTCAACGACGTCGAGGCGGCCAGGGCCGAACTCGCCGGGCTTGGCGTCGACGTGAGCGAGGTCTTTCACGACGCGGGCGGCGTGTTCCACCATGCGGGAACGCAGGGGCGGGTGCCCGGGCCGGATCCGGAGCGTCGCAGTTACTCGTCGTTCGTCTCCTTCAGCGACCCGGATGGCAACGGCTGGGTCGTTCAGGAAATCACGACCCGGCTTCCCGGACGCTAAGGCCGATGAACGTCACGGCACTGGCCGGACTGCTCCGCGAGGCGGAGGAGCATCACGGCGCCTATGAGGCAGTCGCTCCCGCGCACCACTGGTCGGACTGGTACGCCGCCTATATCGTTGCCCGCGACGCCGGAGCCGCCCCGGACGTGGCTGTCCGCGAGGCCGGCGCACATCTGGAGTCGTTGCTGCGAGGAGATCAGAGCACAGCCTGATCCGTCCCGGTCAGGACCACGGGACGCTCGGGCCCGCCAGGACGACGAGACTGCGCTTCCCGCCCGGGCGGGCCGGCGACCTCGGTCCGGCCGGCGCGGCATGCCGGGCGTGCCGCGCCGTCCGCTCTCCCCTCCGCCGTCGAACGCGCCGTCGCCCGCCGCCACGCCACAACCTGCGCCGACCATGATCAACCCGAGGTGTGGCCAGCGCGGAGATACTCAGGCAGGCCGCGGGCGCGATCCGAGATTCATTTCTTAGGATCTTTGATGGCCAGTCCCAGGAGCAGCATCGACAAGATCAAAACCACGAACAGCCCGACGAGCATCAGCGGCAAGGTGATCGCGACGCTGAGCACCGGATGCAGCCCCCAGCCGTGCAGGCCGATGTACAGCCAGGAGCCCAGGGCAACCATGGACAGGCCGAACATGGCCATGGCGCCGGCGCCGAAGGAAGCGGCGACATAATCAAACAGCCGCGGCGGGGCGGATGTCTCGGAGTCCCGCGCCAGGCCCAGCGGGCGAAACGCCGCGTAGACAAGGCCCAGGACGATGAGATCCGCGACGGCCGCGGCGAGAAAGAGGAGTATCGCCAACCCCAACGACGGCTCGAGATAGCCAGCTATCAGGATGAGCTGGCCGAGGGCGAGGGTGGCGCCCAGGGCGTACACGCAACCGGCCCTTCCCGCAGAAGCCAGCCGCGACCGTTTTCGATAGTGCAACACGTCGCGCGCCCAGCGCTCCAACCGGCTGAGCGCTGACACGGTAACACGTTTCCATCCCCCGAGGAATGCCTCCCGTCCACCATCGACGGCGCGAGATGGTCGCCTCGTACCGGCCGGCGCGGGCCTGGCGCCAGGAACCGTTCACCGGCATTCCCGGCCGGCGTTCGGCCATTCGGCCACCACGTGGCGACACAGCTTCGGCCGGTCCTGGAGCGATGAAGTCGGATCCGTTTCCCGACGGCACCAGGCGGAGGATTCTCAGAAGACTTTCGCCGGACCTGTCGATCGGGCCCGGTCGCGTTCGTAGCTCTGGTGAGAGACCGGCACCGGGCCGGTCGCCACCGCTACGGAGGCCACGATGGCCGTCACCCCCACCGCCACTGTCACCACGAAGACCGGCCCGCTCGTCTGGACCGGTGTCGCCGCCGCTGTCGTCGCGAGCGCCGCCACCACGACGGTCGCCGCCGCCGGCCATGCGGCGGGGATCAGCCTCGACATGAGCGGCGAGGCGATCCCGGTGCTCGGGTTCGCCATGCTGACCGCGGTGCTCTCGCTGGTCGGGCTGGTTCTCGCCGTGGTGCTGTCGCGCGTGACGCGGCACCCGCGCGGCATCTTCATCCGCACCACCGTGGTGCTCACCGCGCTGTCTCTGGTGCCGGATCTGCTGGCGGACGCCACCTGGGTCACGAAGCTGCTGCTCATGACGACCCACCTGGTCGCCGCCGCCATCGTGGTGCCGGCCGTGGCTCGCCGACTCCCTGTCTGAGACAGGACCCGTCGAGGCAAGACCCGCCCGAGGCAAGGAGATCCCACTCCTTGCCATCTTCAACGTACAGCGGCCTGGGGGGCTTGCCGCAAGACCCGGGTCGCGCCGCAGAATCGTCGGCCTGACCAGCAGCGGACAACGAAGCACGGCTGCCCCGGAGGTATGGCGATGAGCGAGCAGTACGTGTTGGATCTTCAAGAGGTTGACGAGACGCAGGTCGCGGTCGTCGGCGGCAAGGGCGCGCACCTGGGGGCGCTGTCGCGGATCGAAGGCATCCGCGTGCCGGCTGGCTTCTGCGTGACGACGGACGCCTTCCGGCGGATCGCGGCGGAGGCGCCGTCGATCGACGATCGGCTCGATCAGCTGTCGCGCCTGGACCCGGACGACCGGGAGACGATCCGCGCGCGCAGCGCGGAGATCCGCCGGACGCTCGAAGGGATCGCCATCCCGGGCGATCTCACGGCGGCGATCACCGGCTCGCTCGCCCAGCTCGGCGAGCAGGCCGCCTACGCCGTCCGATCCAGCGCGACGGCCGAGGACCTGCCGACGGCGTCGTTCGCCGGCCAGCAGGACACGTACCTGAACGTCGTGGGGCCGGCGGCGATCCTCCAGCACGTCAGCCGTTGCTGGGCCTCGCTGTTCACCGAGCGGGCCGTGACCTACCGCCAGCGCAACGGCATCGACCACCGCACCGTCCACATGGCCGTGGTCGTGCAGCGGATGGTCTTCCCGCATGCGGCCGGCATCCTGTTCACAGCCGACCCCATCACGTCCAACCGGAAGGTCGCCTCTGTGGAGGCCAGCTTCGGCCTCGGCGAGGCCCTGGTCTCCGGCCTGGTGAACCCGGACGTCTTCACGGTGCGCGACGGTGAGGTCGTCGCGAAGGCGGTCGGCGCCAAGCAGCTCGCCATCCACGTCTCGCCGGCGGGCGGGACGCAGGAACAGGCGATCGCCCCGGAACGGCGGGAACAGCCGGCGCTGACGGATGCGCAGGTCGTGCGGCTCGTCCAGCTCGGCCGGCGGATCGAAGCGCACCTCGGCCGCCCTCAGGACATCGAGTGGTGCCTGGCCGACGACGGTTTCCAGATCGTCCAGAGCCGGCCGATCACCACGCTGTTCCCCATCCCCGAGTCCGGCGACCGGGAGAACCACGTCTACCTCTCCGTCGGCCATCAGCAGATGATGACCGACCCCATGAAGCCCCTGGGGCTCTCCTTTTGGCAGATGACGACCCCCGCCCCCATGGCCGAGGCCGGCGGCCGCCTGTTCGTCGACGTCACCCAGAGGGTGGCCTCGCCGACGAGCCGCGCCGGCCTCCTGGAGCTCATGGGGAAATCCGATCCGCTGACCGCGGACGCGCTGCAGACGATCCTCGAGCGCGACGGCTTCATCCGGCCGCTGCCAGACGAGGGTCCCCCCGGCCCGCTGTCGGGCGGCGCGTCAGCCCCGATCGAGACCGATCCGGCCATCGTCACCGAGCTGATCGGGCGCAGCGAGGCATCCCTCGCCGCCTTGGAAAGTGACATCCGGACGAAGTCGGGAGAGGCGCTGCTCGACTTCATCCGGGCGGACATCCAGGAGCTGAGGCGGATCTTGTTCGATCCGCGGAGCCATCAGGTGTTCATGTCGGCGATGGATGCCACGTGGTGGCTCAATGAGCGGCTGGAGGCGTGGCTGGGCGAGAAGAACGCGGCGGACACGCTCACGCAGTCCGTGCCCCACAACATCACGTCGGAGATGGGGCTGGCACTGCTCGACGTCGCTGACGCGATCCGCCCGCATCCGGGCGTGGTGGCGTTCCTGCGGCGCGTCGAGGACGAGGGTTTCCTGGATGAGCTGCCCAAGCTCGCGGGCGGGCGGGCGGCGCGGGACGCCATCGAGGCCTGGCTCGACAAGTACGGCATGCGCTGCGTCGGCGAGATCGACATCACGCGGCCGCGTTGGAGCGAACGCCCCTCCACGCTCGTGCCCATGATTCTCGGCAACATCAGGAACTTCGAGCCGGGAGCCGGCGAGCGGCGCTTCGAGCAAGGGCGGCAGGAGGCCTGGAAGAAGGAGCAGGAGCTGCTGGAGCGCTTGCGGGCCCTGCCGGACGGGGAGCGCAAGGCCGAAGAGACGAAGCGGATGATCGATCGGGTCCGGACCTTCATCGGGTACCGGGAGTATCCGAAGTACGGCATGGTCAGTCGCTACTTCGTGTACAAGCACGCCCTGTTGGCAGAAGCCGAGCGCCTCGCCCAGGCCCACGTACTTCGCGAGCGGGAGGACATCTTCTACCTCACGTTCCAGGAGCTCCACGACGTCGTGCGCACGAACCGCGTGGATGCCCAGCTCATCGGCCGACGCAAGGACGCGTTCAGGTCGTATCAGGCGCTCACGCCGCCCCGGGTGCTCACGTCGGATGGGGAGGCCATCACCGGGGCCTACCGGCGCGACGGCATGCCGGCCGGCGCGCTGCTCGGCCTACCGGTCTCCGCCGGGACCGTCGAAGGGCGGGCCCGCGTCATCCTGGACATGGCACGGGCCGACCTCGAACCGGGTGACATCCTCGTCACGGCTCACACGGACCCCAGTTGGACGCCCCTCTTCGTCGCCATCGCGGGCTTGGTGACGGAGGTCGGAGGACTGATGACTCACGGCGCGGTGATCGCACGGGAGTACGGACTGCCCGCCGTCGTCGGCGTGGTGGACGCCACCCGGCTGATCCCCGACGGGCAGCGGATCCGCGTGCACGGAACCGACGGATACGTCGAGATCCTGCCATCCCCTCAATGAAGTCAATGAAGTTCAGACTGCTGAGAACCACGCTCAGGACGGCCGGTGTGGCCGCTCAGGTCAGGTGATCGCTTCGAGCTGGACGGGCAGACCGTCACGCGGGACCGGGAGCGGGAACCGGTCGAGGGAGAGCCGGTAGCCCGCCGGCAGGCTCCACCGGTAGCGCAGCAGCAGTTGGTGCAGGATCGCCTTGACCTGCTGGCCCGCGAAGTGCAGGCCGATGCAGGTGTGCGCGCCGCCCCCGAAGGGCTGCCACGCGTGGGGGTGCGCCTTGTCCTCGCGGCGGTGCTCGGCGAAGCGCTCCGGGTCGAAGCGCTCCGGATCCGGCCAGTATTCGCGCATCCGGTGGCTGAAGGCCAGCACGACGGCGACGAGGGTGTCAGCCGGTATCGGCACACCCAGCACGTCGACGTCGCGGACCGTCCGACGCACGAGGAGCGGCACCGGGGTGATCAGGCGCAGCGACTCCCTCATCACCATGTCCAGCGCCGGCAGCCGGGCCAGGTCGGCGTGGTCCACCGCGTCCGTGCCGAGGGCGCGTGACTCGTCGCGGCAGCGCTCCTGCCACTCCGGATGCCGGGCCAGAAAGTAGATCATGCTGGTCATCGTGCCCGTCGACGTGTCGTGCGCCGCCGCCATCATGAGGATCATGTGGCTGACGACGTCGTCGTCGGTCAGCGAGTTGCCGTCCTCGTCCCGAGCCCGGCACAGGCGGCTGAACATGTCCGGGCCGTCGCCGGCCCGCCTCGCCGACACCTGTGGCCGTAGGAACTCCTCCAGCCGCCGGCGCGCGGCCAGGCCACGGGACCAGCGCAGCCCCGGGACCGGTACCCGGACCACCGAGGCCGCCGCCCGGAGGCAGTCGAACAGGTCCGCGTTGAACCGGTCGGCCTCCGGGCCGAGCCGCTCCCCCATGAAGATCTCGGTCGCGAGCTCGAGGGTCAGCTGCTTCATCGCCGGATAGACCCTGAACCGCTCGTCCGGCCGCCAGCCGGCCAGGCCTCGCGCGATGGACGGGTTCATACCCGCCAGGTAGTCGCGCAGCCGGTCGGGGGCGAAGGCGGCGGCGATGATCCGGCGATGGTGGCGGTGCTCGTCGAAGTCGAGCATCGTCAGCCCGCGGCGGAAGAACGGCCCGGCGAGCAGCTCCTGGCCGGGGCCGTTGGCGAAGGCCCGCTCCTGGTTGCGCAGGGCCACGCCCGCGGCGTCCGCGCCGAGCATGGTCACCACCCGCAGCCCGAACGTCCGCTCCCACGACACCGGCCCGTACCGGTCATAGCGTGCCCGCCAGTGCGGCGCCGGGTCCCGCAGGTACCGCAGCGTGTACCCGACCAGCGGCGGACCGCCGTCCCCAGGCAGCCTCGCGTCGCCACCCCGCCACAGGTCAGCGCCGTCAGCGCTCATGAACACGCCCACCAGCCGGGCACGTCCGGTCCCCGCCGAGCCCGGCCGGCGGTGTCTCCTGGGCAGCTGTCCCCCACACGGGCCGACGGTACGTCAGCCAGCCCCCAATCCGAACCGCGACGACCGACCGGCGCTTCGGGCGTCGCAGGGCGAGCTGACCGGCGAGGGCGCGACCGGCGCCGACACTCGCCCGCAGAGCCCCGCCGCCTACCAACGGGAACGTCGAGGTCGGGGAATGCGGCTGGCGGGCCTGCCCTTGAGCTGAAGGTGAGTGGTGCCGAGGGTTCGCTTCCGTTGGCCGTGTTGGACTTCGTCGGGATCGAGCACGGCGAGAGCCCGAGCGCGGCGATCGCCGGCGCGGTGAGTATCGCCCAGACCGTCGAGGCGGCCGGGTACCGGCGGTACTGGGTTTCCGAGCACCACAACATGACCAGCCTGGCGTGCAGCGCCCCGGAGCTGCTGACCGCGCACGTCGGCGCGCACACGTCCCGGATCCGGGTCGGCGCGGCCGGGATCATGCTGCCCAACCACACCTCGCTGAAGGTCGCCGAGACCTTCCGGACGCTGCTGGCGATGTACCCCGGACGGATCGACCTGGCGCTCGGCCGGGCGCCGGGAACCGATCCCCTGACCGCGCACGTGCTGCGCCGCGGGGCATCCGCCGATCCAGGCGCGGAGTTCCCCGGGCAGGTCGGCGAGCTGCTGGCGTTCCTCGGGGACGGCTTTCCGCCCTCGCATCCCTACTCGCGACTCGTGGCCGCTCCCGTGGTCGACGAGAGGCCCGAACTGTTCGTCCTGGGATCGAGCCCCTACGGCCCGCGGTTCGCCGCCGTCAACGGCCTGAGCGCCGTGTTCGCGCACCATATGAGCCCCGACCTGGCGTTCGAGGCGCTGCGCGGCTACCGGCGCGAGTTCACTGCCCGGGCCGAGGGCGCGGCACCGTACTCGGCGATGTCCGTGCTGGCCTTCGCGAGCGAGGACGAGGAAGCGACCCTCGAGTTCACGGCGGCGTGGACCCTGACCATCCAGAACATCAGCCGCGGGATACGCGAGCCGCTGCGGCCGGAGGACGTCCGCGAGTTCGCCAGGTCGCCGCAGTTCCGCTCCACCCGCCACGACGACGGCCGGATGGTCACCGGCGAGCCGAAGGCCGTAGCCGAACGGCTCCTGGAGATGAAGCGGGAGGCCGAGGTCGACGAGATCGTCATCGTCACCCCGAGCCTCGACCGCGATCGTCGCAAGGCCAGCTTCGCCGCACTGGCCGAAGCGTGGCGCCAGGCCGCGTAAGCCAGCGCCAAGGATGGTCAGCGGCCACGGGTTGGGAATGCTCGGAGCCCCTGGGGGGCACACTCCGGGCATCCCCAACCGCTGTGGCCGCTGTCGCCGCACGTCACCGGCCTGACCAGGCCGCCTCAACCGGCGAACAGCGTGCGGACTCGGCGATCACGTGACCGCTGGCGCGTCGTGACCGGGTCTGGTCAGCGGGCGCGGCGTGCGCTGAACGTCGCGGCGCTGTGGGTCGGTCGCGACCCAGGTCGCTGGGCGGGCGACGGGGCGGCCTCGTGATCAGGTGAGCCGGCACGAGCCGTGGCCGTGGCCGCACGCGGTCGAGACGCCGTGGTCCGCCCGGAAGACGCCGTGGTCCGCCCGGCAGACGCTGTGGTCCGCCCGGCGCCGCGGCTGTGGTTACCGGCGGGGCGGCGTCCACGTCGTCTGCCTGTTCGAGGTGTCGGCTCGGTGCCGCGGTTTCCGTCTGCCGGCACCCGTTGGGCTGGGGCGGTTCGGGTCTCCGGCTGGATCGCGGCCGCGGGGCTGGGCAGCGACCGGGCGCCCGGGGCGAGCGAGGCGAGCACCGGGTGATCGGCGGATGCGACCCGGGTGGTCGTCGGCTTGATGCCAGCGGCGCGGGCCAGTTGCGTGACCTCACGGATCTGCTCCGTGGTCGCCACGGTGACGACGGTGCCGCTGTTGCCGGCGCGCGCGGTACGCCCGGAACGGTGCAGGTAGGCCTTGTGGTCGGCCGGCGGGTCGGCGTGGATCACGAGGGCCACGTTGTCGACGTGGATGCCGCGGGCGGCGATGTCCGTGGCGACCAGCGCCGAGGCGCGGCCCGCCTGGAAGTCGTCGAGGTTGCGGGTACGCGCGTTCTGGCTCAGGTTGCCGTGCAGCTCGACCGTGGGCACGCCGGCGCGGTTCAGGTGGCGGGCCAGAGCCTTGGCGCCGTGCTTCGTGCGGGTGAACACGACCGTGCGGCCTGGTGCGCTGGACAGGTGCACGAGCACGGGAAGCCGGCTGTCCCGCTCGACGTGCAGCAGATGGTGCGTCATGGTGCCCACCGGGGACTGGGCCGAGTCGGCCTCGTGTACCGCGGGTCTGGTGAGGTACTGGCGCACCAGGGTGTCGATGGCCTTGTCCAGGGTGGCCGAGAACAGCATGCGCTGCCCGCCTGCCGGGGTCTGGCCGATCAGCCGGCGTACAGCGGGCAGGAACCCCAGGTCGGCCATGTGGTCGGCCTCGTCCAGCACGGTGATCTTCACGTGGGCCAGCGAGCAGTGCCGCTGATCGAGGAGATCCTCGAGCCGGCCAGGGCAGGCCACGACGATGTCGACGCCCCGCCGGATCGCGGCCACCTGCGGGTTCTGACCGACGCCGCCGAACACGGTGCACGAGGTGAGGCCGGCCGCGGCGGCCAGCGGCCGCAGCGCCGTGTCGATCTGCGCGGCGAGCTCGCGGGTGGGCGCCAGAATCAGCGCGCGCGGGGCCCCGGCCCGGGCCCGAGGCCCGCCGGACAGCCGCGCGACCACGGGCAGGAGGAAGGCGAGTGTCTTGCCGGAGCCCGTGCGGCCGCGGCCGAGGATGTCACGTCCGGCGAGCGCGTCCGGCAGCGTCGCCCGTTGGATCGGGGTGGGGGTCTCGATGGCGAGACGGGTGAGAACGTCGGTCAGGCGCGCGGGCACGCCAAGATCGGTGAACGAAGACAAGAAAGATCGCTATCTGTGCGGATGTCCCGCCGACAACCAGGGACCCGAGGATCTCGACCGGTTACGCGCGGAGCGGAGGCCCGATGCCGAGAAGCGGATGTTGAGAAGCCGCTGCTAGAAATCGGGTGCTGCGACGCACGGACAACTCGCGGCAGGAGCTCGACGAGCTGATGGCGCCATCATAACTGGTCCGTGCGCCGCACCCGCGCTGACCAGCGTGTGACATCGCCGGCGGACGACGAGCGGCGGGCGACGGGCGGTCTGGACCGGTCCTGTTCAGTCGACGCCGGTCAGTGACGCCGGGGCCGCGTCCTCCAGCGGGGACGGTCGCCGCCACCGGCCCGGGGTGGCCCCCTTGATCCGCTGGAACGCCCGGTTGAACGCCGCCTCGGAGGCGTACCCGACCCGGGCCGCGACCCGACCGACGCTGAGCTCGCCGTCCTCCAGCAGCCTGGCCGCCAGATCCATCCGCCACGACGTGACATAGGCCATCGGCGGCTCCCCCAGCACCTCGGTGAAACGGGCGGCGAACGCGGACCTGGACAGTCCGGCTTCGGCGGCGAGGGCGGGCAGGTCCCAGGCCCGGCTGGGCGCGGCCTGGAACGCGGCCAGGCTGCGGCCGAGGTGTGGGTCGCGGACCCCCGCCACCCACCCGCGGGTCGGCTGCTCGCGGTGCAGCCAGTCGCGGACGGCGTGGACGACGAGGACGTCGGCGAGCCGGGCGGTCACCACCGCGCTGCCGGGCGCCGCCGCGCGGCACTCGGCCGCCATCACCTCGACGGTCGAGCGCAGCCAGCCGTCGCGCTGCTCGGCGACCAGCAGTGGCGGCAGGCTCGCCATCAGCCGGCCGACGGCCAGATCGGTGAACTCCACCGCCCCGCAGATCAGCCGCGCCGGCGCGCCGCCCCCGTCGATCCGCATCCGCTCGTAGCGCTCGGTGACCTCCTCGCGGGGCAGGTCCCACAGCGGCACCGCCGGCCCGTCCGCGTCGGAACCGACGACGTGGCCCGCTCCGTGTGGCACGAGCACCAGCTCACCAACACCCGAGGTGGCCCGCTGGCCCTCCACGTCGACGACGAGGGACTCGCCCTCGGTGAGCAGGTGGAACATCACGGTGTCGCGGATCGGCGGGATGCCGATCCCCCACGGCGCGCTCAGCTCCGAGACCGCGTAGAAGACGCCGGTCATACCGAAGTGGGCGAGCGTCTCGTCAAGAACGTCGGCCACCGCGCCCCCCTGGACGGATGAGCAATCGAGCCGGGCTTCCGAGCATTGTACGTCCGACCGCGTCGCGTGATCGTGGAACCAGGTCCGAACGGCGGACCGCGGGGAACCGCGAGAAGGAGGCAGACGATGAACGTGCTGGTCGTAGGAGCGAGCAGGGGCAGCGGCGCCGCGGCGGTCCGGGCGCTGGCGGCCGAAGGCCACCGGGTGACCGCGTTCGCGCGATCGGCGAGCGCCGCGGACCTGGGGCCGGCCGACCGGGACCGGGAGGTGGTCCGCGTCGACGGCGACGTGCTGGACGCCGAGGCACTCGCGAAGGCGATGGTCGGCCAGGACGCGGTGGTCGTCACGCTCGGGATCAGTGACAACCCGGTGAAGGTCCGGCTGGCGCGCCGCGCCGCCACCCCGCTCGACGTTCGGTCGACGGGAACGGCGCGCGTCGTCGCGGCGATGCGACAGGTCGGCGTGCCCCGCCTCGTCGCGCAGACCACCTACGGCCTCGGTGCGGGCCGCCGGCTGCTGCCCAGGTCCCTCAAGCTGGTCTTCGCGCTGCTGCTCGCCCCGCAGATCCGCGACAGCGAGCGCCAGGAGGAGATCGTCCGCGGCAGCGGCCTCGACTGGACGCTGATCCGCCCGGTCTCGCTCACCGACGACCAGACCGACGCGCCGGCGCACGTCACGACCGACGACACGACCGCCGGGATGAAGGTGGCACGGTCCCAGGTGGCCCGGGTCGCCACGAACGCCCTCACCGACCCGGCCACGATCCACCGCACCCTGAGCGTCTCGGCCTGATCCCCCGGGCGATCTCGGTGAACGGCGGGTCCGCATGACGGAACGTTCCGCCGAGACAGCCCTCGACCGGATACGTCGGCTACCCCCTGGCTGACAGCCCTGGGTGAGTTCGGCGTCGACCAGACGGCGCACCAGCCACGATCGGCCAGTGTTTCGACGCACAAATCGACGCAACCTGTCGGCAGGCGTACGCTGTCGGCGTGGCAGAGGACGCCCTTACCAGGTCAATCCCCGACGCGCGCCGCGCCGTGTCACCGCGTTCCGGGGAGATCGCCACCTCCGTCGACCGGCTGCTCACCGAGTTCCTGGACGCGAGTCAGCGTCGTTGACGGGCCTGGATCCCGGCCTCGAGGTACTGGTCACCGTCGCGCGGCAGATGGTGCTCGGCGGCGGTAAGCGTCTCCGGTCCGCGTTCGCCTTCTGGGGGTGGCGTGGCGCCGTCGGGCCGGGTCGGCCCGCCACGTCGGTTCTGCCGGCGTTGGGTGCGTTGGAGCTTCTGCACACGTGCGCACTCGTCCATGACGACGTCATGGACGCCTCGGCCACCCGGCGCGGCCTGCCGACCGCGCACCGAGCGGCTGCCCGCCGGCACGTCGCCCTCGGACTGCCCGGCGACCCGGACGAGTTCGGGCGCAGCACCGCGATCCTCGTCGGCGACCTGTGCATGGTCTGGGCGGATCGGCTCGCCAGCCGCGCGGACCTGCCCGCGGCCACGCTGATCGCCGCTCGTCAGGGCTACGACCGCATGCGCCTGGAGGCGATTGCCGGGCAGTTCCTGGACCTGCTGGGTGACGGCGCGCTGGAGTCGTCCTCGATCGGGCGCGCGTTGCACGTCGCTCGCCTCAAGACGGCGAGCTACACGGTGGCAAGACCGCTGATCTACGGAGCCGTGCTCGGCGGTGCGGCCGCCGACGGTCCGCTGGCGCGGGCATATACCCGGTATGGCATGGCGGTGGGCGAGGCATTTCAACTGCGGGACGACCTGCTCGGTGTCTACGGCGACCCGCGGGTCACCGGCAAGCCGGTCGGCGAGGATCTCGCCCGCGGGAAGTCGACCGTGCTGCTGGAACTCGCCCGCGCCATGGCCACCGGTGCCGAGGCCGACGAGCTGCGGCGACTGCTCGCCCGCCGGGCTCCGGAGGATCTGCCACGACTGGCCGCGCTGCTCACCCGGACGGGCGCGGCGGCCGAGCTGGACCGGATGATCTCCGAGCGGGTCGCCTGCGCGTTCGCCGCGGTCGACGAGGCTCCGCTCGACCCGGCGACCCGCGAGGCGCTTGGCTGCCTCTGCGCCGCGGCCAGCCAGCGCGAGTCATGACGCGAGTCATGACCGGCCAGCCGACACCCGAACAGGACACCGCCAGCGCCGGTGACGTCGCCCGCCGGCTGGGCGTCGCGGTCACCACCCTGCGGACCTGGCATCAACGCTACGGCCTCGGACCCAGCCACCACGCCCCCGGGCAACACCGCCGCTACACCGAGAGCGACATCGCCAGGCTCGACCTGATGGCCCGTCTCACCGCCCGCGGCCTGCCGGCCGCCGAGGCTGCCCGGACCGCCCTCGCCGAGGACCACGCTCCGAGGAGCTCACCCGCCGCCGTCCGCGACGGCGGCGGCCGCACGGTCCCGGTCGGCCGCGCCGACCCGGCCGCCCGTGGCCTCGCCCGCGCCGCGATGCGGCTCGACACGCTCGCGATGCACGAGATCATCGCCGCGGCCATCCAGGAACGAGGAGTCGCCGGCACCTGGGACGAGGTCCTGCGGCCGGTTTTCGCCGGCCTTGGGCGCCGGCACGCCGCCACCGGCGGGCTGATCGAGGTCGAGCACCTGCTGTCGCGGTGCGTCTCCGAAGCACTCGCCGCCGTGCCCCGACCCACCGACCGCGCACGACCGCCCCGGCTGTTGCTCGCGTGCGCCGCGGACGAACAGCACAGCCTGCCGCTCGAGGCACTCGCCGCCGCACTGGCCGAACACGACGTGCCCAGCCGCCTGCTCGGCGCCAGCGTCCCCACGCCGGCGCTCACGGAGACCGTCCGCCGGACCCGGCCAACCGCCGTCGTCATCTGGTCACATACGGAACCACCGCCGACCCGCACCAGCTTCAGGCCTGCCTGCGCCACCGGCACCGACCCGTGCTCGTCGCGACCGGCCCCGGCTGGCCGGACCTGCCCCCCACCGTCGAACGACCCGCCGACCTCCCCGCCGCCGTGGCGCTGCTGCGCCCACTCGCCCACGGATGATCTGCCCGGCCACCGGCCACTCCGGCCTCGATGACCACAGGTCCGTAAACGAAACAACGGAACGGCGCCGGAACAACCAAAAGGAGAACTCGCTGCCCGCCGGCCGGCCCGCGTGCCATTCTGTTGGTAACTGCCGCGAGCCGTGACCACCGGGGACGCAGGACCCCCGAGACCCGGCCCGCGGGAGGAAGAACCATGACCCCGTGCGGACTGGAAGGGAACCCGCCGATGGCCACTCGCTCTCACCCGACAGCGGTTGGGCGCGGCAGGGTCGCGCCCTGAATCCGGCGGGTCCAACCGCTCGGTGCCACCTTGGCCGGCTCAGCCACCGGTCTCTTTCTTCCGCGGCGTGTCCCTGCCGCGGGCATCCACGTCCTTTCTTCTGAGCGAGGCAGCATGTCCGGACGCGTACACGCGGACCCGACTGAGCTACGGGATTTCGCCGGCGAAATAGAGACCTTCGTCGAAAATACCCAGGCCGAGTTGGAGAAGCTGCGCAAGCGCTTTGACGATCTCGAGTGGGACGACGACGCGCGGCGGCACATCGCCGACCTGCTGGAGGAATCGACCAGCCGGCTCAAGCCACTTTCGGACAAAATGGGCGAAATCCCGCCGAAGCTGCGAAACAAGGCGCAGAAGCTCGCGGAGTATCTCGAGGCCAGCTGACCGGCGGCCAGGTCAGGCACGACCAGGAGTGGATGCCAGGTGGCGCTCGTCTCGGTGGTCCCAGCGGTCCTGGTCGCGCACGCGCACCAGCTCGCCGCCCTGGCGGCCAGCGTCAACCGCGCCATCGTGACGCAGCGTGACGGGCTGACCGGCCTCTACGAGCAGACCGAGGAGCGGGTGCGAGCCACGAGCCAGGATCTCACGAGGGCCGAGAATGCCGTACGCGCGGCCGAGCGGGCGCTGGAACGCGCGCGTGAGGAGGAGGAGCGGGCCGCCTGTGCGCTGCGCGAGGCCGAGGCGGCCGTCGGCCAGGCAAACGAAGGCGCGACAGCCGGTGTAGAGGGTGTCGACACCGAGGCGGCGCTCCAGGCCGAACGCCGGGCGGCCAAGGCGCTCGACGTGGCCGGGCGCAAGGTCGAGGAGGCCGAGGCGGAGCTGGAGCGCGCGAGAGCGGAACGGACTGTCACGGTCCGGCTACGGGAGAACGCGCTCGCGCTGCGCGGCCGGGCCCGCGAACAGGTCGACCGAGGACGGACGTTCTCGACGTGCGCCACCCGGTTCGGTGACCTCGCGGCGGACGCGATCTTCCTCCTGGCGGAGCTGCTGGACCTGCTGGACGTGTACCTCGCGGACGTGCCGGGGCAGGCCGCGAGCGCGACGAGCCTGCGTCAGCCCGCGTTCATGGCGCAGATCGCCGGAGCCCCCGCACGGCACGGCCTCAGGACGTTCGCCGGCGAAGGCGCGGGCGTCGGCGGTGTCGCGGACCTCCTCGGCGACCTGCTTGCCGGACTCGACGTCGGCACCGCGGATCTGGAGAAGGGCTGGAACGACAGTGTCGGCCGGCGTTATCAGGAAAACCATCTGGCTCCGATGATCGGTGGGCTGCGTGAAGCGGTGACCATGGCCTTCGACATTCAGGCCGCCGTGCACTGGATACTCGGCGGTCTCGCGAACCAGGGCGGCGGTCTCTAACAAGACCCGTCCGATTCCGACCGGTCGTGAATGGGCGCGAGTGGGCGCGAGGGAACTGACGCAGCGCGCGAAGGATCCCGGGAAAGGGTGAACGGGACCTATGAGTGAGACGGCCGCGGGCGGTCCGGTGCGAGATCTGGCCGGCCGGTGGGACCAGGTGCGCACCGACGCCCACCGCGTCATCCAGCGAACCGAGCAGGCGATCGAGAAGGCCGACACCGCGCTGGCCACGCGCCGCGGCGAGCTGGACAAGGCGCGCGGCCGAGCACTGACCGGCAACGCCGACTGGCGTGCCCGCGAGGTCGACCACCTGGTGGGTCGCGCGCGCGAGGCGCTCGGTTCCCGTTGGTCGCTGTGGGAGGAGGCGGAACGGGACGAGACCGGCCCGTCGTCCGAGGTCAGCGCCGCCGCTGCCCTCGCCGAGCTCACGCTGGCCGTCCGTCGCCTGCGCTCGCCGCTGCGCAGGAAGCGGCACTGGGTCGCGGTCGCCGTCGCGGCGGTACGCCGCTGCGACGACCTGATCGCGCGTTCGGGCGCGGACGCCGCGCGCAAGTGGCAGGAGGGCATGCAGGCCGCCACGCGAGGCCGGAACGAGGCCGTCCAGGACGCGCTGAACGCCTGGCGGCGCGACCTCGCCCAGCTGCGGCGCACCGTCGACGCCCTGCGCGCCGAGCTCGACGCGGCCATGCCACCCGCCGACGCCGACTGGAGCGCGTGGCACCCGCTCTCCCAACCTGTCGACGCGCTGCGCATCGGCACGTACTCGCGGCGCGGGTGCGAGGACGAGCCGCTGACGGTGCCCGCGCTGTTCCCGTTCCCAGGGACGACCAACCTCGTCGTTCGGGCCGGCCGGGGGGTTCCCGGGCGCGCGGACGCGGTCCTGGGTGTGGTCGGGCGCATGCTGGCCTCGATCCCCGCGGGCCGGCTGCGCCTCTCGGTGATCGACCCGATCGCGCTCGGCAGCGCGGTGCGGTCGCTCGCCGGCCTCAACTCCGACGACGTACGGCTGATGGACGACCCCCTCGTGCGCCCACAGGAGATCGAGAACAAGCTCACCGAGCTGGTCGAGCGGATCGGCCGGGTGGACCGCGACCTGCTGGGACCGCACCGGCTCGGCTCGCTCGTCGAGTTCAACCGACGGCCTGGCGCCCGGCCCGAGCCCTACCACGTCGTCGTCGTCTTCGACTTCCCTCGCGGGTTCACCACCCCGGAAAGCCGCACCCGGCTCGACCAGGTCATGCTGAACGGCCCGCGGTGCGGGGTCTACACCATCCTCGTGATCGCGCAGGACAGTGCTGACTACCCCCATCACCTGGCCATGGGCGAGGACGGGCAGGTCACGACGGGTCCGGCGGTCCTCACCCCGGCCGCCGTGGGTGAGTGGACGTTCGAACTGGAGCATCCGGCCGCGTCGAGCTGGGAGGCGTCGGAGGTGCTGCGGACCGTCGTGGACCGCGTCGCCGACGCGGCGAGGGACGCGGATCGGGTCGTCGTCACCCCGAAGCGGATGTTCGACCTGCTCCCGGTGGCGACCCGGCCGGAGCTGGGTGGCATCGCCGGTGTCGAACGGCTGGTCCGTCTGCGTGACCCGTCCACCTGGTGGCAGGCGGACGCGACCGAGAGCCTCGCGGTTCCCCTCGGTACGTACGGCCTGGACGACCTGATGGTCATGCGTCTGGGTGACGGCACCCGCAACCACGTCATGATCGCCGGCATGACCGGGGCCGGGAAGTCGACCCTGCTGCACACGCTCATCACCGTGGCCGCGGTCCTCTACTCGCCGGCGGAGCTGGAGCTCTACCTCATCGATATGAAGCAGGGCGTCGAGTTCCAGGAGTACGCGCGCCGGGCGCTGCCGCACGCCCGGGTCGTCGCCATGCACAGCCAGCGCGAGTTCGGCCTGGAGACGATGCGGACGCTGACGATGGAGATCGAGAGACGGGCCGCCCTGTTCAAGAGGTACCAGGCGGCGGATCTTGCCGGCTACCGGCGGGCCCGGGCCGAGGCCGCCGGCACCCGCACCGGCACCGGCACCGGCACCGGCACTGGCGCGGACGCGGACGCGGACGCGGACGACCCGATGCTGGCCCGGGTGCTGCTGGTCGTCGACGAGTTCCACGTCCTGTTCGACGCCGACGACGAGACCGGGCGGGAGGCGGCCGGGCATCTGGCGACGCTGGTGCGGATGGGCCGCGCCTACGGCGTCCACGTCCTGCTCGCGTCCCAGACACCGAGCAGCCCGGTCAGCATGGGCAGCGACGCCGTGCGCAACATGGAGATCCGTATCGCGTTGCGGTGCCACGACCAGGTGAGCCGCCGCATCCTCGCCGAGAACAACCCGGCCGCCACCGAGCTGGCGCCACGCGGTGAGGCCATCTACAACGCCAGCTCGGGCCAGCGCGGCCGGGACACGAAGTTCCAGGTCGCCTACCTCGAGACAGCCGACCGCGCCGCCCTGCTGGACACGTTCCGCGCGCTCGCCCGGTCGCGGGACTTCCCGCGTGATCCCCTGGTCTACGACGGCGACCGGCCCGGCGACATCACCAGCGGCGTCTTCGCCGAGCTCGCCGGCGCGCGGCGGGAGCCCGCCGCGCCGTTGCGCATCTGGCTGGGCGAGCCGCTCGGGCTCTCGGCACCGGTGCACACCGACTTCGCCGCCCGCGCCGACCGCGCGCTGCTGGCCATCGGCGACGACCCGGCGAACGTGGGTGTGCTGACGGCCGTGTGCGCGTCGCTCGCCGCCGGGGGTGTAGGCCGTGGCCCGGGCCGCCTGGCGGCGGTCTCGGTCGTCGACTTCACCGCCGTCGACCAGCGGTACACCGCGGTGCATGAGGAACTCGTGACGCTGTTGCCCGGGCTGCGGCGGTGCGGCGCGGCGGACGCCCTGGCGCACGTCGGAGAGCTCGCGGAGCTGGTGGAGAAGCGGACCATGAACGACAGCTACACCGTCGACCTGGTCGAGGACTGTCGGTTCCTGCTCCTCAACGGCCTGCACCGCTGCCGCGGGATCTCCGCGGCACCGTCCTGGAGCGGCGGTGCGGCGGGGCTGGGCGTCCCGCTCGACTACCTGCTCCGAGAGGGACCCGAGGTCGGGGTGTTCGTCGTCGCGACCATCGACGGCAACGGCCTGCGCCGCGTGCACCGCGACATCCTGAACCAGTTCGGCATCGTCCTGACCCGTCAGCGCCCGCAGCAGTACGACCGGGTCGACGCCCTGTCCGGACTCGCGACGAACCGGCTGCGCGACGGCCAGGCACTGCTCAACGACGACGGCGACGTCATCGGCCTACGCCCGTTCCAGATACCGCCACCCGGCTGGCTGGCCGCCTTCGCCCGCGGCCTACCGCCACTCCCCCGAGGACCCGAGCCCAGCTCATGACGACCGGGCCGGCGCGCGGCCGCGGCTGGCGACCACGTCCACTGAACCGCTCCGCCGTGGGGCAGGGTGTCAGGCGGCCTGGTCACGGTGCCCACTCCACCAGCGCGGCTCGGCAGGATTCGAGCACTCGTCGGAGTTCCATGGCCTCCGTGGCGGAGAGGTCATGCAGCATCCGTGCTTCGAGGGCAGCGACCTTGGGGCGGTACTCGTCGAGTACCCGCTGGCCGGTCGCGGTAAGCGCGAGCAGGAGACGCCGCCCGTCGGCGGGGTCGCGGCGGCGTTCGACGAGGCCGCGGTCGAGCAGCGCGGTGACCATGTCGGCCATGCTCTGGGCGGTGACGAACGAGCGGCGCGCCAGCCGCGCCGCGGTGAGGTCGGACTGGCGCTCCAGCACCGTCATCGCCGTGTACTGCAGCGCGGTGAGATCCGCCGGGCGGACGAGGTCGTCGAGGCGGGTGCGGATCGCGAGCTCGACCTGCTTGACCAGGTAGAGCATCGTCGGGCCCGGGCTGAGATCCGGTTGCGGCGCTCGGCGCTCGTGTGCGATGCCCATACAGCGAGATTTTGCCTGCCCGGGATCTGCCCCGGCATCGGCTGACCGGCTCAGACCAGGCCGATGAGCCGCGCGGCGGTGAGCTTGTCGATGGCGGGGCGGATGTCGGCGGGCCAGCCGAGCGCGGCGGCGTCCTCCATCCACCGTCCTGGTGGGATGAGGGGGTAGTCGCTGCCGAACATCACCTTGTGTCGCAGCTGGTGGCCGGCGGCGTGGGTGAGCTCGGGCGGGAAGTACTTCGGCCGCCAGCCGGACAGGTCGATGTAGACGTTGGCCTTGTGGGTGGCCATCGAGATCGCCTCGGCCTGCCACGGCACGGACGGGTGGGCCAGGATGACCGTGAGCCGCGGGAAGTCGGCCGCGACGTCGTCGAGCAGGAGTGGGTTGGAGTAGCGCAGCTTGATGCCGCGCCCGCCGGGCAGACCGGCGCCGATGCCGTTCTGCCCCGTGTGGAACAGGGCAGGGACGCCGAGCTCCTCCAGCCGGGCCCACAGCGGGTAGTACGCGGGATCGTCGGGTGCGAATCCCTGCAGGCTGGGGTGGAACTTGAAGCCGCGTACGCCGAAGTGCTCGACGAGCCGGGTGGCCTGGTCGAGGGCCGCCGCGCCGCGCAGCGGGTCCACGGAGCCGAACGGGATCAGGACATCGGCGTGCTCGGCGCACTCCTGCGCGATCTGTTCGCTGGACAGCGCCGGATGCCCGAGGTTGGTGGCCGCGTCGACGGTGAACACCACGGCGGCCATGCCCAGCCCGCGGTAGATCGTGGCGAGGTCGGCGACCGTGGGGGTGCGGTTGTCGACGGCCCGGAAGTAGCCGGCCGATGCCTCGAGCAGTTCGTCGTCGAGGGCGCAACAACCGTGGCTGTCCTTCTCGACATGCACGTGGATGTCGAGAGCGCGGACAGCCTCGACGTCCACGGCGGGGGTGTAGACGGTCACCGGTACTCCTCCCGGAGGACGGACTTGAGCACCTTCCCCGCGGCGCTGTGCGGGAGCTCCGCCACGATCACCACCGACCTCGGCAGCTTGTAACGGGCGAGCCGGCCGGCCAGGTGGGTGAGCAGATCGGCTTCGGTGAGCCGCCAGCCCGCGCGCGGCGCGACGATGGCTCGGCCAACCTCGCCCCAGTGCGCGTCGGGCACGCCGATCACCGCGCACTCGGCCACCGCGGGGTGGGTGTGGATGGCCTGCTCGACCTCGACGGGGTACACGTTCTCCCCGCCGGAGATGTACATGTCCTTGAGGCGATCGACGATGCGTAAGAAGCCGTCGTCATCGACCACGGCCACGTCGCCGGAGCGCAGCCAGCCGTCGGCCGTGAACGCGTCCCGGGTCGCCTGCTCGTTGCGCCAGTAGCCCTCGGTGACGTTCGGGCCGCTGATCTGTACCTCGCCTGGCTCTCCGGGACGGACCGGGGCACCGTCGGGCGCGACGACCCGGACGTCGGCGAAGAACACGCCGGCCCCGGCCGAGCCGAGTCGTCGCAACGCGTCCTCACCGCGCAGCAGGGTGGCGCCCGGCGCGGTCTCCGTCAGGCCGTAGCCCTGGATGAGCGGCAGCCCGCGGTCGGCCCAGAGCCGCAGCACGCTCTCGGGCACCGGCGCGCCGCCGGTCATTGCTATCCGCAGCGACGTGAGGTCCGCGTCGGCGAAGGTCGGCACGGCGGCGAGCGCGAGGTACATGGAGGTGACCCCGAACAGCATGGTCACCCGTTGATGCTCGATGAGCCACAGCGCGCGGTCCGGGTCGAAACGTGGCTCGATCAGCGACGTCCCGCCCTTGAACAGGGTCGGGAACAGCACCTGGTTGAGCGCCGCGGTGTGGAACAGCGGGGCGGTGACCAGGGAGATCTCATCGGTGCGGACGTCGAGGTCGCTGAGCAGGTTGACGACGTTCCAGGTGATGTTGCCGTGGCTGAGCTGTACGCCCTTCGCCCGGCCGGTCGTCCCGGACGTGTACTGGATCATGAACCGGTCGTCGAGGCCGATCGGCTCGTCCCACGGCGTGCCGTCGTCGGCCATGAGGCTGGCCAGACCCGACGCTGCGGGTCCGCCCACCTCCACGCGCGCAAGGCCGAGGGAAGCCACGTCCGCGGACATGACCAGATCGGTGAAGACCGTGTCGTGCAGCAGCAGCGCCGGCGCGCAGTCGCGCAGGATCGCGGCGAGCTCGGGCTGCGCGAGGCGGGTGTTGAGCGGCACGAACACCGCGCCGAGCTTCGCCGTACCGATCATGCAGACGATCAGGTCGATGCTGTTGAGCCCGAGGTAGGCGACCCGGTCACCACGCTGGACGCCGCGAGCGGCGAGGCCGTGGCCGACGCGGACCGCGAGCTGGTCGAGCTCGCCGTAGGTCACGGTCCGGTCGCTCTCGACCAGCGCCGTCTTGTCGGCGACCATGCGGGCCCGCCGCCGGGTCCACGACCCGATCCCGTGATCGTTCACTGCCGCTCCTCGGAGATCTCGTCCAGCGTCACGTTGCCATCGGCGGTCCGGCTGCCATCGGAGGTCCGCGTCGCGGCCCGGCTGGTGTCGCTCACAGGTCGGTGACCTTCGGCGCCCGCCCGGCCAGGAAGCTGGCCATCCGCTGCTTGGCGTCCTCGGTGCTCTGGGCCACGGCCGCCATCAGGGACTCCAGCAGATAGCCCTCATCGGGACTGGCCTGCGCGATGCGCGGCAGGGCCCGCAGCACGGCGAAGTTCGTCTGGGGGGCGTTCCCCGCGATGCGCCGCGCGAGCTCGAGGGCCGCGGCACTCGCGGTGCCGGTCTCGACCAGGTACTGCGTCAGGCCGGCCGCCTGGCCCTCGTCCGCGTCCAGGCGGCGGCCGGTGAGCATGAGATCCATGACCCGCGCCACGCCGATGAGCCGAGGGAGTCGCACCGATCCGCCACCACCGACGAACAGCCCACGCTGCCCCTCGGGAAGGGCGTAGAACGCCGAGCGGTCGGCGACCCGGAGGTGGCACGCGGCGGCGAGCTCCAGCCCGCCGCCGACCACGGCGCCCGTGAGTGCGGCCACGGTGGGTACCTGCCCGCCGTCGATCGCCTCCATCGCGCGGTGCCAGAACTGGGAGTGGGCGACGCCGGCGAAGGCGTCGCGTTCGGCGAGTTCGTGCAGGTCGAGGCCGGCCGAGAAGTGGTCGCCCTCGGCGTCGAGGACCGCGGCGCGGTAGGCCGGCGCGATCTCCCGGAACACCCGTTCCAGGGCACCGATCGTCGCGTCGTCGAGGGCGTTGCGTTTGCGCGGCCGGGCGAGGGTCACGACAAGGACCTGACCCTCCGCCCGCACCCGCACCGAGACGGGCAGGGCCGCGGCCTGGGGTGGCACCACGACCTCGGCCTGTGACTCGATGTCCACCGCCACCACCAATTCATCAGGTTTCCTGTCTATCTTTCGGCATCATGGCACAGCGATCTCCCCGGGTTCGCCGATTGCGCGAGGGCGGCCGGGTGGATCCGGGCCGTCGGTGCGGCGGGCGGCGGGCGGCGGGCGGCGGGCGGCGCCTCGTCCGACGATGGCGGCGCATCGTCAGGTGATGCGGTAGAGGTCCAGCACCACCCGCCGCGGCTCGCGCCGGCCCACGGCCAGCGCGAGCGTCCGATTGAGGTGCAGCCTGGCCGGCGCGCCGGTGGTGAAGCGCACGATGGTGCGGAAGAAGTACTCGCGCGGCGCGACAGGTTCCCCGCGCGCCAGGCGGTCCATCACCTCGGGTGGGCCGTGGCGCAGGCCGTCGCTGCGGACCTCGATCAACGCGCCGTCCTCGGTACGGATCACGTAGTGCGCGGCGATCTCCAGGACGCCGTCGGCCCGCGCCACCTGCCAGTCGATGCCGCCCTCGACCAGCCGCCCGTTGAGTTCCGGCCCTCGCACCGTGCCACCGGCCAGTGGCACGTACCGGCGCTCGCCGTAGGTGGCCTGCCCAAGCGAGACGACCGCGCCGACGTCGCAGCGCACCTGCGCCAGGGGCACCAGCGGCGGTGGAGGCGGCATCCCGGCTGGAAGGTCGGGCAGCGCGGTGCCGGGTGGCAGGCCGAGCCCACCGCCGGGCATCGCCGGGTCCGGCGCGTCCGCGCCGCTCGTCGCCTCCGTGGCCGCCATCCGGGATGTCAGTCCGCGATCGGGGTGTTGCCGAGGACCTTGTACTGGGTGGGCTGGCCCTTGTCGTCCAGGGCGGTCGTCAGGCCACCGAGGACGCAGACGGCGGGCTGGTCCGGGATGGCCTTGCCGTTGCAGCGGAACTTCAGGCCGGCACCGGCGGGCAGCGCGGTCTCCTTCATCGCCTTGATCGTCGAGGTGATGGCCGCCGGCGTGATGTCGCCCGAGATGCCCTGGGTCGCTACCTGGAAGCTGGCCACAAGCGAGAACATGATCATTCCGTCCTGGGCGCTGAGGTCGATGCCGTCGCCGTAGGTCTCGGCGACCTTGGTGTAGAGGCGCATCGAGGGGCTGTCCGGACCGATGGGCACGGTGGCGCTGACGACGACGCCTTTCAGGGTGCTGGCGGGCACCGCCTTGCGGGTGGCGTCGGTGATGCACTGGGAGATAGCGGTGATGGTGCCGGTGAAGCCGACGGCCTTGAGGCCGTTCATGGCGCTGATGCAGAACGAGTCGTTGCCGATGATGAAGACCTGGTCGGAGCCGTCGTCGGCGATCTGCTGCATCTGGGGGGTCATGTCGGCGGTGCCGGGAGCGACGCGGACGAGCTCGTAGCCGATGCCAGCCTTCTCGAACAGCGGCGGCGCCACGTCCTGGGCGGAGTGCAGGGCGGCCGGGACGTCGATCACGATGGACGCGACCTTCTTGTTGCCCTGGTCCTTCGCGACCTGGATCGGCAGGTCGATGACGGGGAAGGTCGGGTTGCCGAGGCTGAAGGTCGTCGGGCTGGTCAGCAGGCCGGGGTCGCTCGAGCCGTAGAGCATGACGGGGATCCTGGCGTCGCTCAGCGGTTTCCAGGCGCTCTCGACGACGCCCGAGACACCGATCAGGACGGCGGACACACCTTTCTCGACCAGCTGGTTGCCACAGTCGGTGGCCTTGGACAGGTCGCCGAGGGTCTCACAGACCGTGATCTCGATCGGCCGGCCGCCCATCCCGGATTCGTGCTCGTTGAGGTACTTGGCGGTGGCCTCGGCGACCTTGTTGTCGTTGGTGTGGTCGGCGACCGCGCTCGCCCCGTCCGTGATCACGCCGATCTTGACGGGCGCGCCCGTCGCCCTGGCGACCGGGCCCAGGATGTCCGCCTGCGCGGTGGGCGCACTGGCCGTCGGAGCGGAGCCACCTGTGCCGTCGGAGCCGCCGCCGCAGGCCGCGAGAAAGGCCAGGCTCGCGGCCAGGACCGCGACGCCGGCCGGCCGTAACCCCGCCGGAAGGGTGGGTAACCGGGTGGAGATGATGAATGGGAATGGTTGCGCGCCTGGCCGCCGAGCCGCCGGTCTCCGGATATGCGACATGTTTACCACCTTGCCGTTGACGTCGAGTGGCCGCGAATATCGATGGTTCATTCGCCGGAATGACCGAGGCTGGTAACCGGGAGTATTAGGGATGAGGAGGCGAGGTGGATCGTGCGGCGTGAGAGTGCCAGCTTCGTGCTGGTGGCCGGGTCCTCGTCCGTGCCGAGGTTGCGCTCCCAATGCGGGAAGGATCCGCCCGCGATGAGCAGCCGGATTCTGCTTCCCGCCGCGAACCGGTGGGCGACGGGATCGAGCTCGATGCGGATGGGTCCGTTGGCCCGCTCGGGGGCGAGGCGGAGGAATCCGTCACTGACGTTCTGGGATTTGCCCTTGCGGTCCACCTCGCTCAGGCGGACGAACAGGTCGGCGTGTGGGTTGTCGGTGGTGTGGGACAGCTCGACGACCGGCGTACCCACCACCTCGATGGGCGCGGTGATCTCTGTTCCAGTGAAGGCGAGCACGTCGGCGCGTCGGCCGAGCTCGGTGTCGTCCTGGTAGCCGCCGAGGGCGGGTGAGCTCCCTCGGCCGCCCCGGGTCGGCGTCGGATCCGCGGGATCGTAGGTGAACGATGCCGTGGCGTCGGCCTCGGTTACCGCGTCGGTGCTCAGGCCGCGGTCGGGCTGGGGAAACAGCACCTGGTCGCGCGAAGGCGGGGGCCAGGTGGGCAGGTCACGCCACTGCCCGGCTCCCGTGAGGTAGGCGTGCACGGGTTGCGACCGGTGGCGGGCGCCGTCCTGGGCGAGATGTTCCGCGAGCCAGTCCAGGGATTCCGGCTGCACTGTCCGGGACCCGCGTACCGCGAGCCCCAGGTGCGTCCAGGGCCCGACCGTGAGCGCCACGTCGATGCCTCGGCGGTGCAGGTGCTCATACTGCTCGAAGGTCTGCTGGAGGAACATGTCCTGCCAGCCGGTCTGCAGGAGTATCGGTACCTGGACGCGGTCGAGGGCCGCGGCCAGCTGCATGGGCGCCCAGAACGGGTCGTCCAGGTCGCGCCGACCGATCCAGTCGTGGAACCAGGTGGCGCGCCCGTCGCAGAGCTCGTCCGCGCAGTTCGTGACCGGAAGTCCAGCCACTGCCGACGCCTGCCGCCGATCCGCCGTCGCCCGCCGCCGCAGTGAGTTGAGAAAGCCGGCCTCCTGGTGGGTGACGCTGTCGCTCCAGCTCAGAAAGTCGCTGAGCGTGAAACCGCCGTTCAGGTATGCCACCCGACTGAAGTCATGCGGAGCGACCTGGATGACGGCGGTCGTGAGCTCGGGCGGTGGGTCCATGAGCAACGCCCACTGGGTGAAGCCGAGATAGGAACCGCCCACGGTCGCGAACCGGCCGCCGAACCAGGGCTGTTGGCGCAGCCAGGCAACGGTGTCCGCAGCGTCGTCGATCTCGGTGACCATGGGGTCGAATTGGCCGCCAGAGCCGAAGGTTCCCCGGCATCGGACCATCACCACGTCATACCCGCGGGATGCGTAGATTCCGCCGGTGATGGAGGCGACCAACGGGCCGAAGCCATACGGACCGCGGACCAGGACCGTTCCGCGGCTCTTGCCCATGGGCGCGAGGTGGTCGGCCAGTAAGACCTCGCCGTCGCGCATCGGGATCCGCAGGTCACTGGTCACCCGGTAGTCGGTGGTGGCCTGGTGACGGCCCTTGAGCCGGCCATGGGTCAGGCTGTCGAAGAAGCGCCGACGCCTCGATCGGGGCCGGGAATCAGGAATTGCGGGCGTCGCGGTCGGCAACGTGTGCTCCTCAGAGTTACTGATCACTTCGGCCTACCGCGCGGGTGACGCCTCCGCACCCGACTTTCGACGAGCACTGGAGGGGCCTGGTCGTCGGCGACGACGGCGCGGGCCTGCATCGCCAGCGCGCCAGAACCCAGCCCGCAACGTCGCGGATCGTCGTGTTCATCGGTCGTCCGATCAACAGGAAACCTGAAGATCTCGCATGATGGTCCGCCGTCAGGAAACCTGTCAACAGGGTCAACAGGCAGGAGAGCTGGCCGCGGCGGAGCCGGGCAGGTGGCGTGTCGGCCGCCAGCTGGCCCGGCGCTCCCTCGTCACGCCGCCGTCCATGGCGGCGATGCTCAGGCCGCTGGAGACCCGTGGGCCGATCTTCCGCGCCCCGAACCCACGGAGAAAACAGCCGGTTGACGCGACGGGCCCATGCCGGCTAGCTGCTCAGAACGGAAACTCGCGCGCCTGCCGGCGTACGGTGATCCACCGGGCCTCGGTGAACTCTTCGACCGCGAAGCCGACGCCGAATCGTCCCCAGCCACTTTCCTTGACGCCCCCGAAGGGCATCTGGGGTTCGTCGTTCACTGGCTGGTCGTTGACGTGGACGATTCCCGCCTGAAGCTGACGTGCCACTTCCAGACCTTCCTGCGGGTCGGCCGCGAGCACGGCCGCTGTCAGTCCGAAGCCGGAGGCATTGGCTCGCGCGATGGCCTCCTCGCGATCTCTGACGACCTCGAGGACGACGACCGGCCCGAAGGTCTCGTCGACGGCGAGCTCGATGTCGTCCGGCACGTCGGTGAGGATCGTCGCCGGAAAACAGGGCGGCGAGGGGGTTCCGCCGGCCAGGATACGTGCGCCTCGTTCGACCGCCTGCTCCACCCGGCGGGTGAGCAGCGACAGCGCCCAGTGGTTGATGATGGGCCCGATGACGGTGTCGGAATCCTCGGGATCGCCCATGGGCAAAGCGGATACCTTGGCGGCGAATCGCTGGGAGAACTCCTGCGCGATGGACTCCTCCACGAAGATCCGCCGCGCGCACATGCACACCTGGCCCTGGTGCACGAAGGCACCGTAGGCGGCGGCGTTGACCGCGTAGTCGAGGTCGACGCCCGCGAGGACCAGAAGCGGGTTCTGTCCGCCGAGCTGCAGCACGACCCGTTTGAGGTGCCGGCCTGCGGCCTCCGCCAGCCGCCGCCCCGTCGCGGTCGAACCGGTGAAGTTGATCCGTCGTACCAGCGGGTTGGCCAGCAGCTCGTCGCCGATGAAACTCGCCTCGCCCGGCGCGTGCGTGACGACGTTGAGCACGCCCGGTGGCAGGCCGGCCTCCTCGAACACCTGGGCCCACACCGCGCCGGCGGTGAGCGGAGCCTCCTCCGAGGGTTTCAGCACGACGGTGTTACCCAGCGCCAGCGGTCCCGCGATCGCCCGGGCCGACAGCGTCAGGGACGCGTTCCACGGCGCGATCGCGCCCACGACGCCCACGGGCTGACGCACTGCCAGCGAGTAGGTCCCCCGCTGGTCCGACGGCAGCAGCTGGCCCGTGGCGGCATAGGGAAGGGCCGCGCACTGCCGCAGGAGGGCGCCCGCGAAGCGGACCTGCACCTCGGCGAAGTGACGGCCACAGCCAGTCTCTCTGGCCAGCAGGACGATGAGCTCGTCCCATCGCCGATCCAGCACCTCCGCCGCTCGCAGGAAGATGCGCTGACGCTCATGCGGCAGCGAGCTCGACCAGTCAGTGAGCGCCCGCTGCGCGACGTCGATCGCGGCGCGGGCGTCGTCCGCGTCCCCAGCGGCGACGGTCGCCATGACCTCGCCACTCCACGGGCTGTGGCTCTCGTAGGTACGTCCGTTGAAGGAGTCGACCCACTGGCCGTCGATGTAATGACGGATGGTGGTTGGTCCGCCAATCGCCCCGTTGCGCCGCGTGTCGCCGGACGTCGCGGACTGGGCCATCAGCTGCGCCGCTCCTTCACAGGTTGTGGGGCCGTGTACAGATGATATCCGAGTGGCAACTGGACGGGCAGACGGTCACTGACGACCGTCCACAGCCCGCGTGGTAGGAAGAGCGCGAACAGGACCGCGATCACCCCGAGGCCGATGAGATACCAGGCCCCCTGGTCGGCGAATTGCTGTTGGACGACGAAGAAGATGATTGCCCCGAGAATCGGCCCTTCGAAGGTACCCAGACCGCCCACCAGCACCATGAAGATCATGTAGGCCGAATACTGGACCCCGAAGATTGACTGCGGCTGGATGAACAACGTGTTCGCGAGGATGAGCGCACCCGCCGCGCCGCAGCCGAATCCCGCGAGAACGAAGATCCCGAACTTCAGCGGCCGGACCCGTACCCCGAGCGAGGCCGCCGCCTCCTCGTCGTCCCGGATGGCCTGGAGCGCGGAGCCGGTCTTCAGCCGGAGCAGCAGGAACAGGGCGCCGAGCAGGACGATCAGGACCGCCAGCGTCAGCCAGTAGATGTAGGCGCGGCGCAGCTCCGGGGCGTAGGAGTTCAGACCCTGCAGCGAGACCCCCGTGCCACCGCCGAGGCCTTTGTCGAGTACCACCAGAAGCCCGAGCGCTTCGGCGACCACCCACGTGCCGACGGCCAGGTGACCGCCTTTGAGCTGCAGCACGAGAAGGGCCACGACCGCAGCGAGAACCGCAGACAAAGCGGCGGCGAGAATCATGGAAGGGAACGGCGAGATGCCTTGATGGGTAAGCCAGATCGTCGCGTAGGCGCCGAATCCGATGAAGGCCTGCTGCCCGACCGATACCATCCCTCCATAGCCCGCGAGAGCGTTCCACATGACCGCGAGAATCATGAATATGAACAGGTTCGTACATTGCAGGACGACATTCGTGGTGAACAGCATGGGCACCGCGAACAGCGCGGCCCCGAGAACCAGGAGGACACCCGACATCGCCTTCGATGCCGGGGTCGAGCGGGCGATGCGGGACTGGGCTGGGTGGCTGGCGGCCCGGGTCGCGACGGGCGTGGAAGTCATGCGAGGGCCTTCCGGGGAGCCAGGGCCTTGATACGCGGGAGGACGAGCGCGACGAGGAAGAGCAGGTGGCCCGCGAGGATGGAGTACTGAGGGTCGATCGTGGCCCCGATGGTCTGCGCCACCCCGAGCGCGATGCCGCCGACCAGCGTTCCCCACAGCGAGCCCAGGCCACCGATGATGACGGCCTCGAACGCGAAGATCAGCTGGGCCGGGCCGCTGCCTGGGCCGAAGGAGGTCCGGATGGCGAGGAAGGCACCGGCGATGCCCGCGGTGGCCACGGCGATGGCGACGGCGCGGGCATACACCGCCGAGGCCGGGATCCCGACCAGTCCAGCGGTGTCCGGATCCTGCGCGGTGGCCCGCATCTCGCGGCCGAACGGGGTCCTGCGCAGGGTGTAGTGCAGGCCGCCGAGCACCACGACCGAGACGACCAGCAGCACGACGCCCAGATAGGGGATCGACAGGTCCTCGGCCACCTTCCAGCTGCCGGTCGACAGGGTGCCGACGTCGGAGCCGAGCGAGCGCACATCCGGGGAGAACACCTGCAGGAACCCGTTCTGCAGCACGATCGACAGCCCGAACGTCGCCAACAGCGGCACCAGGGGTCCGCCGCGGAGGCTGCGGGCGAGGACCGTGCGCTGCAGCCCGTATCCCACGGCGAGCATCGCGGGAAGAACCAGCGGGATCGCGAGGAACGGTGACAGGCCCGTCTGGTCGGTCACCAGCCAGACGAGGAACGCGCCGAGGATGGCGAGGTCGCCGTGCGCCAGGTTGATGATCCGCATGACTCCGAAGATGAGTGACAGCCCGCAGGCGAGTAGCGCGTAGAGACTGCCCAGGAAGATGCCCTGGACGACGGCGTTGACGATGTTCACGATGTCCCTACTTCCGCGCTGGCGACGTCGGTTGGGTTCGACGCGCGGTCGGGTATGGGCGCGGACCCGATTCCGAAGTAGGCGGCGGTGACCTGCTCGCGGGTCACCGACGGCGTGGGTGCCTCGAGTGCGACGCGGCCTTCGAGGACGCAGATGACCCGCTGACTGACCGAGAGCGCGCGTTCGAGGTCCTGTTCGACGAGGACGACGGTCACGCCGGCCGTCAGCAGGCGGGTCAGGGACTCATAGACGGCGTCCACGGCGACGGGGGCGAGCCCGAGAGACGCCTCGTCGATGAGGAGCACTCGCGGGTTGGTCACCAGGGCGCGCGCGATGGCGGCGGCCTGCTGCTGGCCGCCGGAGATCCGCGACGCCAGCCTTCCGGCAATCGGGCGCAGCATGGGGAAGGCGTCGAGAACCGTGGCGACGGTCCATTCCCCTTTCCGGCCGCGCCGCGCGGCCACCTGGAGGTTCTCGAGCACGGTGAGCTCGGGGAACAGCCGACGGCCCTCGGGGACCAGAGCCAGCCCCCTGGCCACCCGCCGGTGAGCCGGGACGGTGGTGATGTCCTCGCCGAACAGCCGGACGTGGCCCGCGTCGATGGGATGCGCGCCGGCGATCGCCCGCAACAACGTCGTCTTCCCCGACCCGTTGGCGCCGACGAGCGCGAGCGTCTCCCCCTCGACGAGCGAGAGGGAGACCCCTCGGACCGCGTGGAGCAGGCCGTGCTTCGCATGCAGATCGGTGACTTCCAGCGCCGTCATGAGCGTGTCTTCCCGAGGTAGGCGTCCACCACCGTCGCGTCCCGCAGCACCGTGTCCGGATCACCGTCGGCGATGATCTTCCCGGCGTCCATCGCGACGAGACGGTCGATGACGCGGACCAGCACATGCACGATGTGCTCGATCCACACCAGGGACATTCCGCGCTCGCGAAGCCGCAGGATCGTGCCGACGAGCTCGTCGGCCTCCGAGTCGGTCAGCCCCGCGCCGATCTCGTCGAGGAGCAGGACCGTCGGACCGGTCGCCAGCGCCCGGGCCAGTTCGAGCCGCTTGCGGTGCAGCAGTCCGAGCGTCTCGGCGCGGCGGTTGGCGAGGCTGGCGAGGCCGCACACCTCGACGACCTCGATGGCCCGGTCGAAGCGCTCGCGTCGGCGTAGCTGGCCGCCGTGGGCCGCGCCCACGATGACGTTCTCCAGCACGGTCATCCCGCCGAACGGCTTCGGCACCTGGAACGCCCGCGCGAGGCCCAGCCGGCAGCGGCGTTCGGCGCCGAGGCGGGTGATCTCCGTGCCGCGCAGGCTGATCGTGCCCGCGGCCGGGCGCACCGTACCCGACAGGGCGGACAGCAGGGTCGTCTTGCCCGCGCCGTTGGGTCCGACGATGCCGACCGCCTCTGCGGCGCCGACGTGGAAGTCGACGCTGTCGAGGACCCGCACGTCGCCGTAGCGGACCGACAGGCCGCGCGCGACGAGCTCTCCCTGCGCCTGGCTGTCGCGCGTGGACGCGTTCCCGGCCGCCACCGTGGTGCCCGCCGTCATGTGCCGTAGGGCTTGAGCTGCGCGGCGACCGGAACCTTCAGGTCGGAGGAGTTCTCGCACAGCACGAAGTCGAGCGGGTACTTGCCCGAGGTGGCTGGGACCCACTGACCGCCGAGGATGGGGGTCGCGACGACGTTTCCGTTGGGGCCCTTGCCCCACTGCAGGTTGCCCACCGACGTCTCCACCGACAGGGCGCCGATCGCGTTCGCCACCGCGCTCTTGTCCTTGGGGTCCGGCGCCGCCTTCAGCGCGGCCGCCGCGACGTCGAACAACGCGAGACTCGGGCCCAGCTGCTGGGTCCACTGCTTGCCGGTCTTCTGCTGGTAGCCCGCGCCCAGGTCCTTCGAGGAGATGCCCGTCAGCGAGGAGGTGTACGGGTAGGTCGGTGTCCAGTAGGCGCCACCGGCCAGGCCGACGCCGATCGAGCCCAGGGACTCGACCTGGGAGGCGAACAGGCCGGTCTTGGCGACCTGGGCGATCTTCGGTTTGTATCCCTGCTGGGCCGCCTGATGCCAGAAGGTCGCGAAGTCGGGCGGAAGCGGGAAGGTGTTGAAGATCTCCGTGCCCTCGGCCTTGAACCTCGCGATCTGCGACGAGTAGTCGTTCGTGCCGTCGGTGTAGGCACCGGGATCGGTGATCGTGTATCCCGCGCTCTGCAGCTTCGGCCCGAGCGCCGCGCGGATGGCGTTCCCGTCGGCGTCGTTGGGCCACATGACGCCGACCTTGCGGTTGGTCGCGACCTGCGGCCACATCGTCGTGTAGGCGTTGGCGAACTGCTCGACACCGAAGCAGAAATGATAGACGTACTTGAAGGCCTTCTTGTCCGACTCCTTCGCGCCGCGGCCGAAGTACCAGGCCTCCCACGGCACGACCGTCGAGATGCAGGGCACCCCGGCCGCCTCGCAGGCGTCGGAGACGGGGTTCACCGTCTCGGGGGTCGATGTGGTGAGCATCAGGTCGACGCCGGTCCCGCTAATGAGGTCGTTGGCGACCTGACCGCCCCGTTGGGGGTCCGACTGACCGTCCTTGTCGAAAATCTGCACGTCGTATTTCTTGCCGCCGATGGTCAGGCCCTTGCTCAGCACGCCCCGGGCCAGGCCGAGCACGTACGAGTCCGGCTCACCGAAGGCCGCGGCCGGCCCTGTCCGCGGGCTGACGAAACCAATTTTGATTGTCTGCGTCGAGCCGCCGCCCCCACCGCCCCTGACCGAGCACGCCGACAGAACCGGCCCGGCCGTGGCCATCGCCGCGACACCCAGGCCGGCCTTCAGAAGTCCTCGCCGGTCCGGAACCCAGATCTCGGGTCTACCTAAAGGGGTCACCGGTGTCCTCCATGGGTTGTGGGGTCGCCGGATGATTCGCGTGACGCACGCCACGTGTCAACAATTCGTTCCAGCAGCTGGAACCGCGTTCCGCTACGGTGCGGGCATGGCCTCGAACGGCACCGGCGCGCCGGCAACGCCCGATGGCGACCCGATCGCCTCCACCAGCCAGGCACTGGAACGCGGGCTCTCGGTCCTGTCGGCCCTGGGCGCCGAGCGGGCCCCGCTGGGGCTGGTGGAGATCAGCCGCGCGGTCGGGCTGAGCAAGAGCACCTGCCATCGCTACATGGCGACCCTGGTGAGCCTCGGCTTCGTCGAACAGGACGCCGGCACGCGGCGCTACGCGCTCGGCCCGCAGGCACTCCAGCTCGGCTTCGCGGCGCTGTCCTCGCTGGAGCTCAGCAAGGTCGCGGCCCGGCCCCTGCAGACCCTCGCCGACGAGACGGGCCACACGGCCAACATGGCGGTGCTCGACGGCGCGGACATCGTGTACATCGAGCGCAGGCGCCCAACGCGGGCCGCGTTCCGCATCGAACTCAACATCCAGGTCGGGGCGCGGCTGCCCGCGTACTGCACGTCGATGGGAAAGGTCCTGCTCGCCTACCGCGATCCCGCGACCGTGCGCGCGATCCTCGACCGGACCGACCTGGCGCGTCGCGGGCCCAAGACCGTGACGGCCCGCGAACAGCTGACGACGATCCTGGCCAAGGTGGTGGCCGACGGCCTCGCCGTCAACGACGAGGAACTCGCTCCCGGCCTCCGCTCGATCGCGGCGCCGGTACGCGACCGCTCGGGGCAGGCCGTCGCGGCGGTCAACATCTCCGTTCACCTCGGCGCGTGGAACGCCTCGATGGAGGCTGTGGCGCGCCGCCTCGAGGGACCACTGCGGCGGACAGCGGGAGAGATCTCGTCGCGGCTGGGGTACCTCGGCACCCTGGACGGTTCCGGTGGATAGAACAGCAGTTCCTCGAACGGAACTCTGGATTGCCTTGCTGTGATCGTCGCCATAGCGTCCCGGACGACCATTCGGGAGCTAGGGAGACGCTGTGCTGCTCGAACCCGCCACCTGGACCGGCAACATCTTCATCGAGGGAGCCTGGGGGCCTGGTTCTGCCGGAATAGCCAAGATCATCGAGCCGGCTACCGGCGACTCGCTCGGCGAGATCGGCATGGCCAGCGCCGCCGACGTCGCGCGCGCCGGCGCGGCCGCGGTGAAGGCGCAGCGCGCATGGGCCGCCCTTCCTCATCCCGAGCGCGCAGCCGTGCTGCGCCGCGCGGGCGCGCTGTTCGCCGAGCACGCCGCGGAAATCACCGGATGGAACATCCGCGAGGTCGGCGCGATCCCGGCGATGGCGGGGTTCTCGGTGCACACAGCCGAGCAGGAATGCTTCGAGGCAGCGGCGCTGCCGGGCCGGCCCACCGGCGAGATCCTGCCGAGCGAGCAGCCCCGGCTCTCGCTCGCGCGCCGCGTCCCGGCCGGCGTCGTGGCGGTCATCTCTCCGTTCAACGTGCCGCTCATCCTCAGCATCCGCTCGGTGGCGCCCGCCCTGGCACTCGGCAACGCGGTCATCCTCAAGCCCGATCCGCGCACCCCCGTGACGGGGGGCGTGTCGATCGCCCGTGTCTTCGCCGAGGCGGGCCTGCCCGCCGGCGTGCTGCAGGTCCTCCCCGGCGGGGCCGACGTCGGGGAGGCACTCGTCGTGGACCCGGCGGTGCGGGTCATCTCCTTCACGGGCTCCACCCAGGCCGGCCGCCGCGTCGGTGAGCTCGCGGGCAGGCACCTCAAGCGCGCCCACCTCGAGCTCGGTGGCAACTCGGCGATGGTCGTGCTGGAGGACGCGGACGTCGACGAGGCCGTGACGCTGGCGGCGTTCGGCTCCTACTTCCATCAGGGCCAGATCTGCATGACGACCGGGCGGCACGTCGTGTCCGAGCGGCTGTATGACGAGTTCGTCGCGAAGCTCGCCGCGAAGGCGGCGGCCCTCCCCGTCGGCGACCCCGCCGTCGCCCAGGTCGCGCTCGGCCCGCTGATCGACGCCGGCCAGCGCGACAAGATCCACAAGATCGTGACGGACACGGTCGCCGCGGGCGGGCGCGTCGCCGCGGGCGGCACCTACACGGGGCTCTTCTATCAGGCCACGGTGCTCGCCGACGTGCCCCCCGACTCACGCGCCTTCGCCGAGGAGATCTTCGGCCCGATCGCCCCGGTGGCGAAGTTCTCCACGTTGGACGAGGCGGTCGAGCTGACCCGCGGCGAATACGGCCTCGCGCTGGGAATCGTGACCAGAAACGCCGTCGGCGCGCTGGCACTCGCGGATCGGATCCCGACCGGAATCGTGCACATCAATGACCAGACCGTCAACGACGAGGCGAACAGCCCGTTCGGCGGTGTGGGTGCCTCCGGAACCGGTGCTCGATTCGGCGGGCCGGCGGCCAACGTCGAGGCATTCACGGAGACCCGATGGATCACCATGCGCGATCAGCCAGCCACCTATCCTTTCTGAGTCGGACGGGGAACCGCGCGCATGAAGATCTCCGCGGCTGTCGTCGAGGAGCATGACGGCCCGTTCAGCATCCAGACGGTCGAACTCGACGAACCGGGTCCGGGAGAGGTTCTCGTCCGGCTCGTCGCGACCGGCATCTGCCACACCGACGGGCTGGCTCGCCACGGCGACCTGCCTTTCCCGTTACCGGGCGTCCTGGGGCACGAGGGCGCCGGGCGCGTCGCCGCGGTCGGCCCCGGAGTCACCGAAGTCGGCGTCGGTGACGGTGTCGTCATCGGCTGGCCGTCCTGCGGCCAGTGCCGCAACTGCCACCGGGGCCAGCCCCGCTACTGCGCCCGGCTGGGCGATGCCCTCGCGGGCGGTGGCCGCCTCGGTGGCGAATCCGCGTTCCGCCGCTCCTCCGGCGCTCCGCTGCACAGCCACTTCTTCGGGCAGTCGTCGTTCGCCAGCCACTCGCTCACGACAGCCGCCGCGCTGGTGAAGGTTCCCGACGACCTCCCCCTCGAGCTGATGGGCCCGCTGGCCTGCGGGATCTCGACCGGGGCCGGCGCCGTGTTCAACGACGCCCGCCCTGGCCCGGGCGACAGCCTCGTCGTCTACGGCGTGGGCACCGTCGGGCTCGCGGCCATCATGGCTGCCCGCAACTCCCCCGCGACCCGCATCATCGCGGTCGACCGGCACGACCGCCGGCTGCGGCTGGCGACCGAGCTCGGGGCGACGGACGTCGTCAACGCCGCGGACGTCGATCCCGTCGCCGCCGTCCACGGCATCTGCGGCGGCCCGGCGGACCTCGCCCTGGAGTGCACCGGAGTGATCAGCGTCGTGCGGCAGGCCGCCGACTCGGTCGGGATGCTCGGCACCTGTTACCTGATCGGGGGTGCACCGGCCGGCGCCGCATTCACCCTCGACCACATCTCCACGCTGTGGGGCAAGCGGATCATCGGCCTTCTCGGCGGCAGTGGCCTGAGTTCCCAGCTCATTCCCGCGGTGATGGACCTGTTCGCCCAGGGCCGCTTCCCCTTCGACCGGCTGGTGGAGTTCTTCGACTTCGCCGACGTGGAGAAGGCACTCGACGCGTCGTACGCCGGCACCGTCGTCAAGCCGGTCCTGCGTCTGCCATCCTGACCGTCGGCGGGACCGGACGGGCTATCGCGACGCGCCGGTCAGCGCGTGGGCCAGCCTGTATAGCCCTCGGCGAGATAGGTGGTACCGGCCCGGGAGGAGACGAGGCTGTCCAGCTCACCCAGCTGGCGTAACTCGTCGAACGCGGTCGCGCCCGGGACGAGGTGGAGCATGCTGGTCATCCAGTACGAGAAGTGCTGGGCCTTCCATACCCGGCCTAGCGCCTGGCCCGCGCAGCGGTCCAGGGCGGCCTGGTCGTTCTTGACGAGTGCCCGCTCGATGGCCTCGGCGAGGAGCCGGGCGTCCGCGAGCGCAAGGTTCAGGCCCTTGGCACCGGTCGGCGGCACGGTATGCGCGGCGTCGCCGGCGAGCACCAGCCGGCCGTACCGCATCGGGGCCTGAACGAAGCTGCGGAACGGGAGCACGGTCCGCTCGATGACCGGCCCTTCCTGGAGCCGGAAACCGTCCTCGCCGGCCACCCGGCGCTGCAGCTCGTCCCAAATGCGGTCGTCGGACCAGTCGTCGGCGTTCTCGCTCGGGTCGCACTGGAAATACATTCGCTGTATCGACGCGGTGCGCTGGCTGATGAGTGCGAATCCCTGCTGGGCCCGGGTGTAGACCAGTTCGGGCGCGCTGGGCGGTGCCTGGACGAGTATGCCGAACCAGGCGAACGGATATTCGCGGAAGTACTGCGTGGCCCCGTCGACCAGGGCTCGGCAGATGCTCCGCGAGCCGTCAGCACCGACGACCAGATCCGCCGTGATCTCGTGGCGACGGCCGTCCACGTCGGTGTACCGGACCCGGGGCGCGTCCAGAACGTCGAGGACCTCGGTGTCGCTGATGCCGTACCGCAGGTCCGCGCCGTCGCCGGTGCGGGCCCGGTGGAGGTCGACGAACACGTCGGTCTGCGGATACAGCCAGCACGAGGCGCCGATGAGGCCCTCGAAATCGATCCGATGGCTGGCCCCGGCGAACCGCAGGGAGATGCCCTCGTGCCGGTGCCCGTCCGTGAGCACCCGGTCGACGCCCGAGTCGACCAGGAGGCGGACGCTGTCGCGTTCCAGGATGCCGGCCCGGTGCGTGGTCTCGATGGTGTGGGCCGTCCGGTTGTCGACGACGACGCTGTCCAGCCCGGCGAGGTGGAGCAGGTGGGAGAGCATCAGCCCGGCCGGCCCGCCGCCGACGATCGCGACGCGGGTGCGAGTGATGGTGGCGATCACGGTCATGAGCGCTCCGTTCGAGGCCCGAGGAATCTGAGCACCAACGCGCGCACCGGCCGCCTGCCGGCGGTGCGTCGGCCCAGGAGGGCGTCGCGGGTCGCCGTCGGCGCCCGGTCACTGCTCCCCCTGCGTCCGCAGTGCCTGCGCGGCGATCCTGAAGGCCGTGTTCGCGGCCGGGACCCCGCAGTAGATCGCGCTCTGCAGGATGACCTCCTTGATCTCCTCGACGGTCAGCCCGTTGCGCAGCGCGGCCCGGACATGCATCTCGAGCTCCTCGTGATGGCCGCGGGCGATGAGCGCGGTGATCGTGATCATCGAGCGGCTGCGGCGGTCGAGCCCGGGCCGGGTCCAGATGGAGCCCCAGGCATACCGGGTGATGAACCGCTGGAACTCGTTCGTGAAGTCGGTGGCCGCCGCGGTCGCGCGGTCGACGTGGGCGTCGCCGAGGACCTGCCGGCGCACCGCCAGGCCGGCGTCGTACAGCTCGTCGACGGTCGGCGACGGGGCGGGCGGCTGGCCACGGAGCAGGTCCGCGACCTGCCGTGGCTGCTCGGCCGGGGCCAGATGCGCGGCGCCGTCGAGCACGGCGAGCCGTCCGTCCCGCACGCCGTCCGCGATCTGCCGGAGGCTGGCCGGCGGGGTCACCACGTCCTGAGCACCGGCGAGGGCGAGCACCGGCGCGGCTATCTCGGCCAGCCGGTCCCGGACGTCGAAGTCGGCGAGCGCCTCACAGGCCCACGCGTATCCCTCCGCGTCGACAGAGGCGAGATCACGCAGCAGCTCCGCAACGACCGCCGGCTGCCGGTCGGCGAAACCGGGCGCGAACCAGCGCTGGGCCGAGCCGGTGACCATGGCGGCGCAGCCGGACGCGCGCACGGTCACGGCTCGGTCGTGCCAGGCCCCCGCCTCACCGATCTTCGCACCGGTGCACAGGAGCGTGGCGCGCTCCACGCGGCCCGGGGCGTCGAGCAGCAGCCGCAGGCCGACGGCGCCGCCGAGCGAGACGCCCGCGTAGGCGAACCGGGGCGCGCCGTCGCCACGGGCCGCGCCTACCTCGTCGACATAGCCGAGGACGCCCTGGGCGAGTTCGGCGACCGTGAAGGACCCGGCGACGGGGGCGCCGCCATGGCCGGGCAGGTCCCAGCCGACGACGTGGAAGACGTCGCCGAGCAGACCGGCGGCCGTGGACCACAGAACCGCCGACGACGTGCCCAGCGATGGGCCGACCACCAGGAGTGGCTGATGGGGGCGGCCTGAGAGCCGGGCGCCCGTGAGGCGCGGAACCGTCATCGCGTGTCCTCCAGGTAGCCGCGGGCGCGCGCGAGCACGTCGGCGACGACGGTGTCGGCCACACCGAGGTAGTCGTCGCCGGACGGCTCGCCGCCGGCGAAGGCGGCGATCGAGCGGCGCTCAGCGGTCAGCTCGGCCCAGGCTTTCCTGGCCGTGGCGCCCATCCGGGCGTCGTCGACCCGCAGCCCGCGAAGCAGCTCGCTGGTCTGGCTTGCCGCGACGACCGTCCGGCGGGCCAGGTCACGGACCGCCGGCCACTCGGCGTGCCAGGCGCCGTCCGGCCGCTCGTCCCCGGCGAGCGCCGCCGCCAGGTGCAGCGTCGACGCCAGCGGCGGCGCCGTGAGGGCCGCGCGGCGGATGAGCACCGACAGGACGGGGTTGTGCTTCTGCGGCATCGTCGACGATCCACCGCGCCCGTCACCGGAAGGTTCCGCGAGCTCACCGATCTCGGGACGGGACAGTGTCGCCGTGTCCGTCGCGATGTGCCCCCAGGCGTCGACACAGGCGACCAGCGCGTCGCCGATCGCGGCGAACGCCGTGCGGGTCGTGTGCCATGCAGGCGCGGCCCGCAGGCCGAGAACGGACGCGGCGTCCGCCACGGCGCCGGACACGGCGGCGACCGGATCAGCCACCCGGCGCAACCTGGCGAGTTCGACGGCTGCCGACAGGGTCCCGGCCGCGCCGCCGAACTGCGCCGGCAGCGGCACCCGCCGCAGGGAGTCGGCCGCGTCGAGCACGCCGGTGAGCCAGCCGGCGGCCTTGAGCCCGAAGGTCGTGGGGACGGCGTGCTGGGTGAGGGTACGTCCGGCGATCACCGTGCCGCGGTGCGCGTCGGCCAGCGTGGCGAGCGAGCCCACCTGGCCGCGCAGCTCCTGGAGCAGGCGCTCGACGACGTCGCGCAGCAGCAGGACGAGGCTGGTGTCGATCACGTCCTGGCTGGTCAGGCCACGGTGTGCCCAGGGCGCGCGTTCCCGCCACCGCGTCACGAGCGCTGGCACCGGGTTGCCGGCGCCCTCCGCCTCGCGGGCCACGGCGGCGAGCTCGCCGGGTCCGACGATCCCGGCGAGGTCGACGGTCTCCGGAGCGATGCCCGCCCGCGCGAGCGCGTCGAGCCACGCCTGCTCGACCCTCGTCATCGCCGCCAGCCACGCCGCCTCGGTGACCAGATCGCCCGCGCGCTCGTCACCGGGCCAGAAGAGATCACTCATACCGCGGCGTCACTGATCCGGGTAGCGCAGGAAGACGGTCTCGCCGGACCCCTGCAGGCGGATGTCGAACACGAGGCCCTGCTCGTCGCGCACGGCGATCAGGGTCCGGCGAGCCTCGGCGGGCAGCGCGGACAGCAGCGGGTCGGCCGTCAGCGCCGCGGGGTCGTCGGGTAGGTAGGCGCGGGTGAAGAGCCGGTGCAGGAGGCCACGGGCGAAGACCGTGACGGCGAAGAACGCCGCTCGGCCCGGTTCGGTCGATCCGGGCACGAGGGTCCTGAACACGTACGACCCCTCCGGTCCGGTGGCCGCCCGGCCGAATCCGCTGAAGGTCCGGCCGTCGCGGCGCAGCGAACCGGTGTCGCGCGGAACCGTACCGTCGGGGCGGGCCTGCCAGATCTCGACGAGCGCGTCCGGCACCGTGTCGCCCGCGCCGTCGAGCACCCGGCCCCGCAACAGCACGGCTCCCGGGCTGTCCAGCGGCACCAAATCGTGATCGCCGTCGTACGGCAGGCCAAGGTGGAAGAACGGCCCGACAGTCTGGCCAGGAGTCGCGATCATTGTCATGGGGCGTCCTCGGACTCCAGATGGGTCCGCCCGGCGCCGGTCACGACCACGTCCCACCGGTAGCCGGTTGCCCACTCATGGCTGGTCAGATCGTGGTCATAGCTCGCGACCAGCCTCTTCCGGGCTCGCGGATCGAGAATCGACTGGTAGATCGGGTCGAGCGCGAACAGCGGATCGCCCGGAAAGTACATCTGCGTGACCAGGCGCTGGGTGAAGCTGGTGCCGAACAGCGAGAAGTGGATGTGCGCCGGCCGCCAGGCGTTGAAGTGGTTGCGCCAGGGGTACGGACCCGGCTTGATCGTCTGGAACCGGTACCGGCCCTCGGCGTCGGTCAGGCATCGCCCCGCGCCGGTGAAGTTCGGGTCGAGCGGTGCCGGATGCTGGTCGCGCTGGTGCACATACCGACCCGCGGCGTTGGCCTGCCAGATCTCCACCAGCTGACCACGAACCGGGTGGCCGTCCGCGTCCATCACCCGCCCGGTGACGACGACGCGCTCGCCGATCGGCTCGCCGGGATGGCCGGCCGTCAGGTCGGCGTCCGCCGGGGCGACGTCGCGGTCACCGAAGCACGGCGCCCAGCGCTCGATCGTCTCAGGGTCCACGCGGTGCGGGTCACGGGTCGGGTGCCGCAGCAGGCTGCTGCGGTACGGCGGATAGTCCAGCCGTGGCTGGGTCTCCTCGGTACCCGCCTGGCGGTAGCGAGCCCCGATGGCCGCGATCTCGGAGCTGATCACGGACGGTGGCTCCAGCTCGCGGGCCGACGTGGCATTACGGCTCATGGTCTGCACGGTAGGTCGAGCCACGCACGCGGACGAACACGATCTTTCCGCTCAGTGGAAGACTGGATCCGATGGCGGGAAACACTGGAACACCGGGGGCGACCGTCGTGGGACGGGTCATGGCGATCCTCGACGCGTTCGACGACCGGCACCCACGGCTGCCGCTGTCCGAGATCGCGCGGCGCACCGGCCTGCCACCAGCCACGGTCCACCGGCTGGCGGGCGAGCTCACCCTGCAGGGCGCCCTCGCCCGCGCCGACGGCGACTACGTCATCGGCCGGCGCCTGTGGGAGATCGGCCTGCTGGCCCCGATCGAGTCGACCCTGCGCGAGACGGCCTCGCCCTTCCTGCATGACATCCATGCCGCCACCCGAGCCACGGTCCACCTCGCGGTACGTGACGGGGATGAGGTGCTCTACCTGGAGCGGATGGCGGGTCGGGCGTCGGTCCCGGTCGTCAGTTCGGTGGGCTCGACGCTGCCGATGCACGCGACCGGGGTCGGCAAGGTCCTGCTCGCCTACGCGCCCGCGGACGTCCGCGGGCGCGTCCTCGGATCGCTCACCCGCATCACGTCGTACACGGTCACTCATCCGGGAAGGCTCCGCGAGCAGCTGACGCAGATCCGGCACGCCGGCTACGCGACGACGGTCGAGGAGATGTCGCTGGGCGCCTGCTCGGTGGCCGTGCCGGTTCGCCGCGACGACCGGGTCGTCGCGGCGATCGGCGTCGTCGTGGCCACCCTCCGACGTGACCGCGGGCGGCTCACGGCCGCGCTGCAGGTCGCCGCGCAGGGCATCTCCCGCCAGCTGGGCACGGCACCGCCACGCTGAGCGCCCGCCAGGAACCGCGCCGCGAGCTCGCCGCCCGGGCTGCGTGAGCCGGGCATCCGGTCGCCGCCCGGCCGGTCAGCCGCCGGCGTCGCGTCTCTCCAGCGCCGCTACCCGGGCCTCGAGCGCGTCGATGCGGTCCTGCAGTAGTTCGATCAGCGCCTCCTCGCTCATGCGCCGTTCCAGGGTGCGGCGTAGTCGCGGGGAGTCCTTCGCCCGCGCGGCCACCATCGCCAGCGGGACCAGGCGCTGCGGACCGTGCGGGCCGTCGACGAGACGCGACGGGATCAGGTCGGCCCGGTACCAGGTCCGTAGCGCGGCACGGGACACCCCGGTGCGGGTGGTCGCCTGCTGGAGGGTCACCCAGTCGGAGTCCTCCAGCCGGGAGGCAAGTTCTCGCTCGGCGTCCCACCGGTCCAGACGATCATCCCAGCTCACGCCCACCTCCTCGATCCACCCTACTATTAACATGGTATTGACCAGGTCATGCAGCAGGGTGACGCTGCATTCATGTTCGAGCGATTCACCACCCAGGCCCGCCATGTCGTCGTCCTCGCCCAGGAGGAGGCCCGCGAACTCGATCACAACTACATCGGCACCGAGCACATCCTGCTCGGGCTGCTCGGCGAGACCGAGGGCATCGCCGCGCGCGCTCTGGCCGAGATCGACCTTTCGCTGGAGATGACCCGGTCGCGCGTCGTCGTCGCCGTCGGCCGGGGAAAGAAACCGCTGAAGGGCCACATCCCGTTCACCCCCCGCGCGAAGAAGGTCCTGGAGATGTCGCTACGGGAGGCGCTCGCCCTTCGGCACAACTACATCGGGACGGAGCACGTCCTGCTCGGCCTGCTGGAGCTGGGCGAGGGCCTGGCCGCGATCATGCTGGACGAGTGGAAGGTGGACAGCGCAGAGCTGCGCGCACGGGTCCTCGCGCTCATCGCCGAGGCAGGCGCCGACCGCACGGCCGGCCTTCCCCCGCTGACCGGCTCGCGGCGGCGAGTCTCGCTGGCCGACGACGACACCGGTGTCCTCGGCGCGGAGGAGGACGAGCCGCGCCGCACCGCGGCGGCCGTCGCGGGCATCTCGGCCGCGAACGGCTACGCCGGACACGACCCGGTCGGCTCGCACCACCTGTTGCTGGCCCTGCTCGGCGATCCCAACAACGCGGCGACCAGGACGCTGACGAGCCTTGGCCTCGATCTCTCGGCCGCCCGCGACGCCCTGCTGCGCGTCGATCTGACCGACACGTCGGACGAGCTGCCCGAGGTCACCGGGCGCCGCGGGATGTCGTTGCGCCTGACCGACTCGGCTGTCGTGGTGGAGGCCACCGACCGGCGGCTGGTCGGCCTGGCCCGACTCGCCTTCGCCGCGCTGAGCGGCCACCGCGCCTCACCGAACCCCGAAGCGGAGGCCGGGGACGACACCACCACTGCCCCATCCGACCCCGGGGCCGCTCCCACCAGTGAGGCCGAGCCGGCCGCCGAGCGGCTGCTCGACGGCCGGGATCCCCTCGCCGGGAGCCTGTCCGCCGTGTGGAAGGTGCTGGAGGTCAGCCTGGAGGACATCCGGTCGCGCGCCGCCACGGCGGGTCCGAGCGAGGCCGGGCCAGACAGCGCGGACGGGCCGGCCCCCGTTTGGCGCTACGACGAGCGGCCAGCGGAGCCATCGGCCCAGCAACGCGCGCCTCTCGCGGACCGACCGACTCCGCCAGAGCGTCCATGACCGATGACCAGGCCCATACTCATCCGACGGAACTCAGGATCTTCTCGATGGAGGCCGTACGAGTCCGCAGCTCGGCAACGTCGGTGGCGACCCGCTGCTGGGCGTCCATCGTGTTCTCCGCGAGCTGCTCGAACCGCTGGACGAGTTGCCTCAGGTCCTCCGTCTGCGCGGTCCGGAGCTTCGTCTTGCGGTAGTCGAAGGTGAACCAGAGGACCGCGATGGTCACGGCCGCGATAGCGATAAAAAAGGCGAGGGCGGCAATCCCCTCACCCGCGCTGAAGTCATCGGCGAGGTACATCAGGAACTCTCCTTGGATGCGTGACCCTTGTCCGGGTCATGGGTCGTGAGACTGCTCGCCGCGGCGGCCAGCGCGGACGCGGTCAGGCGCAGGTCGAAATCGGTGACCTCGTAGTACTTCATGGCTTTTCCGTCTTCGGAGAGCTCCAGGCTGCCGACGATCAGGCCGGCGGCCTCCAGGCGCTGCAGGTGCATGTGCATGAGCGGCCTGCTCACGCCGATCACCCGAGCCAGGTTGCTCACGTAGTCACGGCCGGTGGCCAGCGTGCCGACGATGCGCAGCCGCAGCGGATTGGCCAGGGCCGCCAGCATCTCGACCAGCTCGTCGCCGGTCGGCCGGGCCTCCGTCATGTCCCTCCTTCACATGAAAGAACTTCCTTACAGGTGAAAAGATAACACGCTATGCGTCTGGCGACACTGCCAAATAGGTGACGGAACCGGCGGGCTCACGGGCGAGCCCGGTGGACATCTCGCCCTGGCCCAGCGCGTCAACCCCTACAGTTGCGCCATGAGCAACAGCGAGACGGCGCTGGTGCAGTCGGTCGATCGGGCGGTCACCGTGCTCGAGATCCTGGCGCGCAGCGGGGAGGCCGGCGTCACCGAGATCGCGGCCGAGCTCGGGGTGCACAAGTCGACCGCGTTCCGGCTCGTCGGGGCGCTGGAGCGGCGGGGACTCGTCGACCAGCCGCGAGGGCGGGGCAAGTACCGGCTCGGGCTGGGCATCACGCGGCTGGCCGGGGCCGTCACCGCGCAGTTCGACCTGGCGCGCGCGAGCCGCGAGGTCTGCGAGCGGCTGGCCGAGAAGCTGGGCGAGACCGTCAACGTGGCGATCGTCGACCGCGGGTTCGCCGTCAACATCAGTCAGGTGCGCGGACGGGCGGCCGTGTCCAGTCACAACTGGGTGGGGCAGCTGACGCCGCTGCATGCCACATCCAGCGGCAAGATCCTGCTCAGCACGCTGCCGGCGGCGGAACAGGACGAGATCCTGGGAGATCCGTTGGAGCGGTTCACGCCCCACACGATCACCGACCCCGCCCGCCTCCGGGCCGAGGTACTCGACGTCGCGGAACGCGGCTGGGCGAGCACCTGCGAGGAGCTGGAGATCGGGCTGAATGCCGTGGCCGCACCGATTCGCGGGTGGGGCGGCCAGCTCCGGGCGGCCGTCAGCGTCTCGGGGCCGACCTACCGCCTTCCCAGGGAGAGCTTCCCGGCCGTAGCCGAGGCCGTGCGGCGGGCCGCGGCCGAGATCGATGCGACGGTCGGGCATCTGGCCTAGGTTTCGCGCCGGTAAATGCCTGCCGCGAGCCATTGACCGGCCCGCGACCCGGCCTGATCCTGTTGCGACAGAGGCACCACGTTGTGCCATCCGCAACAGCAGCGCACCGGACGGGGCTGCCGATGGAGGCGTACGGCGGGTACGACGTAGTGATCGTCGGCGGCGGGACGGCCGGCGCCGTGGTGGCCGCCCGGCTGGTGGAGCGAGGCGCGACGGTCTGCCTCATCGAGGGCGGTCCGAGCGACGTCGGGGACGAGCGCGTGCTGCGGCTGCGCAACTGGATCAACCTGCTCGAGTCCGAGCTGGACTACGACTACCCGATTACGCCGCAGCCGCGGGGCAACAGCCGCATCCGGCACGCGCGGGCGCGGGTGCTGGGCGGTTGCTCGTCACACAACACGATGATCAGCTTCCTCCCGCCGCCAGCCGACTTCACGGACTGGGTGGCCGCGGGGGCGGACGGGTGGACGTACGACTCGCTCGTTCCGCTCTTCCAGCGGCTGCGGACCAACATCGTGCCGGTGGCGCCGCGGCACCGCAACGCGCTGACGGAGGCCTTCGTGGCGGCGTGCGCGGAGGCGCTGGGCGTGCCGGTGGTCGAGGACTTCAACGCCAAGCCGTTCGTCGACGGCGCCGGGTTCGTGCCGGTCGGCTACCACCCGGAGACCGGGGTGCGCAGCTCGTCCTCGGTGGCGTACCTCCACCCGATCCTCGACCACCCGAACCTCACGCTGCTGACGGATACCTGGGCGTACGACATCGGGATCGACGGCGACCGGGCGGTCACGATCGCCACCAGCCGCGGCGAGATCCACGGTGACCAGTTCGTGCTGTGCGCCGGCGCGATCGACACGCCGCGGCTGCTGCTGCTCGCCGGCGTCGGACCGGCGCGGGACCTGGGCACGCGAACGAGGCTCGACCTGCCAGGCGTCGGCGAGAACCTGCTCGACCACCCCGAGTCGATCATCATGTGGGAGGCGACCCGGCCGCTGCCACCGGAGTCCGCGATGGACGCCGACGCCGCGCTGTTCGTGCGCCGGGACACCGCGCAGGACCGGCCCGACCTGATGTTCCACATCTACCAGCTGCCGTTCACGTTCAACACCGAGCCGCTTGGCTACGAGGTACCAGGCCATGGCTTCGGGCTGACGCCGAACGTGCCCCGGCCCCGCAGCCGCGGGCGGCTCACCCTGGCCGACGACAGTCCCGAGACCAAGCCACTGCTCGACTTCCGGTACTTCACCGACGCCGAGGGCCACGACGAACGCACCATCGTCGACGGCCTGCGCATCGCCCGCGAGGTGGCGGCGGCGGCCCCGCTGCGGGACTGGATCGCCCGCGAGATCGCGCCGGGCCCGTCGCTGACGACCGACGAGGAGCTGTCGGTATACGGCCGCGCCGCCCACCACACCGTCTACCACCCGGCCGGCACCTGCAGAATGGGCGCCCCCGACGACCCGCTCGCGGTGGTCGACCCGAAGCTTCGGCTGCGCGGGCTGGCCAACGTGCGGATCGCCGACGCGTCCGTCTTCCCGACGCTGCCCTCGGTGAACCCCATGGTCACGGTGCTGCTGGTCGCCGAGCGCTGCGCCGACCTGATGACGCAGCCGACCTGACGACTCGGTGGATCCGGTATGAGCCCACGCCTCGTGATCATCGGCGCTGGCATCGTCGGGTGCGCGCTCGCCGACGAGCTGACCGGCCGCGGCTGGACGGACGTGACGGTGCTCGACCGCGGCCCGCTGTTTCGCACCGGTGGCTCGACGTCGCACGCGCCAGGGCTCGTGTTCCAGGTGAACCCGTCGAGGACCATGGCCGGCTTCGCCCGCTACACCGTCGAGAAGTACCTGGCTCTCGGCTGCTTCGACCAGGTCGGGAGCATCGAGGTCGCGACCACGCCCGAGCGGCTGGCGGAGCTGCACCGGCGGCACGGCTTCGCCCTCGCCTGGGGCATCGGGGCGCGGGTCCTCTCCCCCGCCGAGTGCCACGACCGGTTCCCGCTGCTGGACCCCGCAGCGGTGCTCGGCGGCCTGCACGTGCCGACCGACGGGCTGGCCCGCGCCGTCGACGCCGCGCGGGCACAGGCACGGGCTGCGATCGCCCGCGGCGCGGTCTTCCACGGCCACCAGGAGGTGACCGCGATCGAGGACGACGGCGTCCGGGTGGGTGAGCGGCACGTGCCGGCCGACCTGGTCGTCTGCTGCGCCGGGTACTGGGGGCCGGGGCTGGCGCCGGTTCCGCTGCTGCCCCTGGCCCACCAGTACGCGGTCACCGGCGCGGTGAACGGCCTGCCGACGGGCCTGCCCATCCTGCGGCATCAGGATCGGGACCTGTACTTCCGCGAGACCGCGGGTCGCCTCGGCATCGGCTCGTACGCGCACGACCCGATGCCGACCGCGGTCGAGCCGCCGTTCGAGGTCGCCCAGTTCGCCGCGTCGCTCACGGACGCCCGCGCGGTGCTGCCCGGCCTGCCCGACGTCGAGCACGGCATCAACGGCATCTTCTCGTTCACGCCCGACGGCTTCCCCCTGCTCGGCCCCGTCGAGGGCCGGCCGGGCCTGTGGCTGGCCGAGGCCGTCTGGGTCACCCACTCCGCCGGCGTCGCCCGCGCCGTCGCCGAGTGGCTGGTCGACGGGCGCCCCGCGGTGGACCTGCACGAGTGCGACACCCGGCGCTTCGAGGAGGCGCAGCGAGCGCCGTCCTACATCGACGCCCGCGCGCGGCGCGCGTTCGTCGAGGTGTACGACATCGTCCATCCGCTCGACCCGGTCCACGAACCGCGGCCGCTGCGGGTGAGCCCCTTCTACGCACGGCAGCTGGCGCTCGGGGCGCGCTTCACCGAGGGCGCCGGCTGGGAGCGGCCACTGTGGTACGAGGCGAACGCCGGTCTGTCGACGCCGGACCTGCCGCCGCGGGACGCCTGGGCGGCCCGGCACTGGTCGCCGATCGTGGCCGCCGAGGCGATGGCCACCCGGGAACGGGCCGGGCTGTTCGACCTCACCCCGCTGAAACGGCTCGCGGTCACGGGACCGGGCGCGGCCGCGTTCCTGCAGCGGATGTGCTCCAACCACGTCGACCGGCCGGTCGGCGCGGTGGCCTACGCCCTGTTGCTGGACGAGGGCGGCGGGGTGCGCAGCGACGTCACCGTGGCCCGGCTCGGCGAGCACGAATTCCAGGTCGGCGTGAACGGACACCTCGACCTGGCGTGGCTGCGCGCCCACGCGCCGGCCGGCGTGCACATCGCCGACATCACCGGCGCCACGTGCTGCGTCGGGGTGTGGGGGCCGGCCGCTCGGGACCTGCTGGCGCCGCTGACCACGCTGGACCTGTCGCACGAGGCGTTCGGGTACTTCACCGCCCGCCGCACCCATCTGGACGCGGTGCCGGTCACCATGCTGCGCGTCTCCTACGTCGGCGAGCTCGGCTGGGAGGTGTACGCGAGCGCCGAGCTGGGGCTGCGGCTGTGGGACACGCTGTGGACGGCGGGCCAGGCCCTCGGCGCGGTCGCCGCCGGGCGCGGCGCGCTGACCAGCATGCGGGTGGAGAAGGGCTACCGGGCCTGGGGCGTGGACATGACCGCCCAGGACGACCCGTACTCGGCCGGCCTCGGCTTCGCCGTCGACCTTCGGCACGGCGACTTCCTCGGCCGCGCCGCCCTGGGCCGCGCCGACGTTGGGCCCGACGGCCCCCGGGCGCTGTGCTGCCTCACCGTCGACGACGGCCGGACCGTGCCGATGGGCCGCGAGCCGGTGCTGGCGGGCGACGCGCCGGTGGGCCACGTGACCAGCGCCGCATACGGGTACGGCGTCCGCGCCCCGATCGCCTACGCGTGGCTGCCCGGGGCACTGGCCACGCCCGGGGAAAAGGTGGAGATCGCGTACTTCGACCAGCGGGTCGGCGCGACCGTGCGGGCGGAGCCGCTGTTCGACCCGAAGGGCACCAGGATCCGGCGATGAGTGGAATCCGGCGATGAGTGGGGTTCGGGGTGGAGTCGTACGACGTCATCGTGGCGGGGCTCGGTGGCATGGGCAGCTCGGCCGCCCATCACCTGGCCGCCCGTGGGCAGCGGGTGCTCGGGCTGGAGCGGTTCGGCCCGGCCCACGACCAGGGCGCGAGCCACGGAGGGTCCCGGATCACCCGCCAGTCCTACTTCGAGGACCCGGCGTACGTGCCACTGCTGCTGCGCGCCTATGAGCTGTGGGACAAGCTGGCGCGGGACTCCGGCCGAGAACTGATCACGCTGACCGGCGGGCTGATGACGGGCCTGCCGGACTCGCTGACCGTGGCCGGTAGCCGGCGCAGCGCGCAGGAGTGGGGGCTGGAGCACGAGATGCTCGACGCGGCCGAGATCCGGCGCCGGTTCCCGATGTTCCGGCCCCGGCCGGACGAGGTGGCACTGTATGAGGCGAAGGCCGGGCTGGTCCGGCCGGAGGCGACCGTAGCGGCCAACCTGACCCTTGCCGCTGGGCTCGGCGCCGAGCTGCGCTTCCACGAGCCGGTCGCCGAGTGGTCCGCCGACGACGGCGGCGTCACGGTCCGCACGGGTACCGGGACCTACCACGCCGGTGCCCTCGTCGTCTGCCCCGGCCCGTGGGCGTCGCGGTTGCTGGCCGACCTCGGCCTGCCGCTCGTCGTGGAGCGGCACGTGCAGTTCTGGTTCGCCCCGCGCGGCGGCATCGAACCGTTCCGGCCGGACCGGCAGCCGATCTACATCTGGGAACGGCCGGCCGGAACGCAGGTGTACGGCTTTCCGGCGCTGGACGGCCCGGACGGCGGCGTGAAGGTGGCCTTCTTCCGCCGCGGTGAGGCGACCACGCCGGACACCATCGACCGCCGCATCCGCCCGGACGAGGTCGAGGTCATGGCCACGCATCTGGCCGAACGGCTGCCGGACGCGGCCGGGCGTCTTCTGCGCGGCAAGGCCTGCATGTACACCAACACGCCCGACGAGCACTTCGTCATCGCCCCGCACCCGGCGCACGACCGGGTCACCATCGCCTGCGGGTTCTCCGGGCACGGCTTCAAGTTCGTCCCGGTCGTCGGGGAGATCCTTGCCGACCTCGCCCTGACCGGAGCGACCAGCCACCCCATCACGCTGTTCGATCCGGCGCGGCCGGCCCTGAAGGCGCGCCGATGACGACCCCGGCCGGTCCGAGCCTGCTGCCGACGCTGCCCGGCGCCGCCTACACCTCGGCGGAGGTCTTCGCCCAGGAGCAGGAACGCATCTTCGAGCGGCTGTGGAACTGCGCGGTCCACGGCTCGGAGATCGCCGAGCCCGGGCAGTTCCGCACCGTGCCGATCGGCCGGGAAAGCGTGCTGATCACCCGGGCGCTGGACGGGTCCGTGCACGCGTTTCTCAACGTGTGCCGGCACCGGGGCGCGCGGCTGTGCACGGAGCCTGCTGGGCGGACGCGGCGTACCCTTCGCTGCCCGTACCACGCCTGGACGTATGCCCTGGACGGCTCACTCGTCGCCGTGCCGCATCTCAAGGACCTGTCCGACGTCGATCGGTCCGCCCATGGTCTGCACCGGCTGCAGGTGCGCGAGTGGCTCGGCTACGTCTGGGTGTGCCTGGACGCGTCGCCGCCCTCGTTCGAGGACACCGTCGTCGGCGCGGCCACCGAGCGCCTCGGGGACCCGGCGGCCATCGAGCGTTACCACGTCGAAGGCCTCCGCGTCGGTCGGCGCATCTCCTACGACGTGCGGGCCAACTGGAAGCTGCTCGTCGAGAACTTCCTGGAGTGCTATCACTGCGCGGCCATCCATCCGGAGCTGGTGCAGGTGCTGCCGGAGTTCGCGCTGGGGTACGCGGCGCAGTACTACGTCGGGCATGGCGCCGAGTTCGGCCCGGAGGTGACGGGCTTCACGGTCGACGGGTCGGCCGGTGTCGAACGCCTGCCCGGCCTGGAACAGGCGCAGGACCGCCGCTACTACGCGATCACCGTCCGCCCGCAGGTCTTCGTCAACCTGGTCCCCGACCACGTCATCCTGCATCGCATGTTCCCGGTCGCGGCCGACCGCACGCTGGTCGAGTGCGACTGGCTGTACCTGCCGGCAGTCGTCGACGGGGGTACCGACATCGACCGCTCGGTCGAGCTGTTCGACCGGGTGAACCGCCAGGACTTCGACGCCTGCGAGCGCTGCCAGCCGGCCATGGCCTCGCGGGCCTACGCCGCCGGCGGCGTGCTGGTGCCGAGCGAGCACCACATCCGCGAGTTCCACGACTGGGTCCAGCGCACGCAGGGCTGACGCGGATCCGGTGCGTCCGGTCTCGAGCGGCCGGCAGGCGTTCGTTCGCCGGCCTGAGGCCCACGAGCTCGAACAGGCGAGACCGCCGCATGCGGCCCTGGCAAAGGCCGCGCCGATGAGCGGCGGCGCCGGTCACACGGCCAGCTCCGCGAGGACCGGGGCGTGGTCGGAGTCGCGGGCCCGGCGGCGTTCGGTGGGGTCGTCGCCGACGGTCGGGAGCGGGCGGTCGAGGAGGGTGGTGACCTTCCCCATCCTGGGCAGGAGAGCGTGGCTGACCAGGATGTGGTCGATGAGCTCCTTACGGCCCTCGTGGACGCGGGAGTAGCGCTTGTCCTCGGGGATCGCCGCGCCGAGGTTCCACAGCCGCTCGGCGTCACCCCTGTCCTCGCGGTCGAACGCGTGGGTGCCGATCTCCGACCCGGGCGGGCCGTTGAGGATCTGGGTGCTCGCGGCGTGTGGCTCGTCGTTGAGGTCACCGACGACGGCGAGGCGGTGCACGCGGCCGTCGCCCTCGAGGAGCTGGGTGGCGAACCCGCGGACGGTGACGGCCTCGGCCGCACGGCGGTGGAGCGCGTAGGAGGCGTAGCGGGCTCGCTCCTCCTCGTCGTCGGTGCTGAACCGGCTGCCGCCGCCGTTGGCCGGGAAGCTCAGGAGCTTGGACTTCAGGTGGCAGACCACGACGGTCACCGGCTGCCCGGACCTGGACGTGACGGTGGCCGCGAGCGCCCCTCGGCCCATCCGTTGGGTGGTCTGCGCGTCGTCACCGGTCTGGACGGGAAGAAGCCCGTCGGGGAAGTCCACCACCTCCTGGACGCTCTCGATCGGCAGGCGGGAGAGAATCCCGACCCGGATCGGGTGCTGCGCATCGAACTGGGTGGACAGCGCCGAGTGCCAGGTACCGTCCAGTTCACCGACCAGGTCGGCGAAAGCGTCTGGGCTACCGACTTCCTGGACACCGAGCACGTCGACGCCGCTGCTGTTGATGGTCGCCGCGAGCGCGGCAACCTTGACCTGATAGGTGGCCATATCGGCAGCGCCAAAGGCTCCACCGGGGCGAAAAAGGTTCTCCAGGTTCCATGTTCCGAGCAGCACCTTGTGATCCTCCCACGCGTCACCAGCCGACCGTCGGCTCACGATAACGGCGGCGCGCGCGAGGCGTCGGCCCATTGTCCGCGCAAGTAATCAGCACTCGGTTGGAGGCGTTGTCCGGCGTCGTCTAGAGTGCGGGCGCCGGGTGCTCGCGTCTGGGGTGAGGAATGAGTCCTTTCGACAATGGCCGGGCGGTGCTGACCGGGGATGGAACGAGATCCGGAGCAGCTCTGTCGGCATCACCATCGCCCTCACTCGCGTCGAGTGGCATCGGCGATGACACGATCAGGCGGTGCGGCGACACATTGCGGCCGCAGGATCCCGGGCGAGTCCTCGACGGGCCGACCTTCGCCGTCGCCCTTTCCGGGGGTGGCTTCCGGGCGATGTTGTCGGCGCTCGGAGTGCTGCGTTTCCTCGCCGACGCGGGCCTGCTGCGCGACGTCCGTTTCGTGTCCTCGGCTTCCGGCGGGTCGGTGACGAACGGCATGCTCGCGACCCGCTGGACGCGTCTGCGGGAGCGCGGATTCAGCACGCCCGCGCTCGACGAGCTCGTCGTCGGCCCGCTCGTGGACTCGGTCGCCGGGTCGTCGCTGAAGTGGGAGCTCGTGCGCCACGCGTGGCGCACGGCGGGTCCCGCCACTCGCACGGAGCTGCTGGCTGAGGCCCTCGACCGGCGGTTCTTCGCGGGCGCCCTGCTCGAGGACCTCGACCCGGCGTGCCGTTACATCATCAACGCCGCGAACCTCGGCACCGGAGTCCGGTTCGCCTTCGAACGCGACGTCGTCGGCGACTACGTCCTCGGTCTCGCGCCCACCGCCGGAACAGGGCTGCGCGTGGCCACCGCCGTCGCCGCCTCGGCGGCCGTGCCGGGCACATTCCCACCGCTGCGCCTGCCGGGCATCGCCTTCCCCTGCGCGGACGCCAGGCGGACCCCGATACTGGCCGACGGCGGCGCCTACGACAACACCGGCCTCGAAGCCCTCGACAAGGATCGGTACCAGGACGTTTTCCTCGTCGCGCTCAATGCCGGCGGAATCTTCATCCCGGGCCCGCTCGACCGGGTTCCCGTGGCCGGCGAGCTGAAGCGGGCGAATTCTCTCCTCTACCGCCAGAGCACGGCTCTGCGCACCCGCTGGATGGTCGAACGCTTCCATTCCTGGAACGACCTGTCCGCCGGCGGCCGGCCCTCGTCCGCACGCCGGGGCGTCCTTTTCGGCCTCGCCGCCGAGATGCGGTCACCGGCCGCCGACAGGTGGCGCCGAAGATTCCCCGAGCACCGCTCCTGGAATGGCCGGGATCTCGCGCTTTTCCCGACCGTCTTCGACCGTCTGGACTCCCGGCTGTGCCGCTTGCTCATCTACCGTGGCTGGTGGCTCACCGGCGCCGCCTTCGCGACGTTCCACCCCGAGCTCGCCGACCTCGCCGCGATAGAGGACTCACCGCCGCTCTGACGCGGGGCCGCACGGGGAGGTCCGCGAGCTTCTGGGCGGCGACGATGTGGCGGCGGGCAGCTGTGCGTCGTCTCGTCCGCTACCGGGCGAGCAGTGCGAGGATTTTTCTTGTGGCGTCGTCCCGGGCATCCCGGTCGAAGGCCGGGGTGTCGGGCCAGAAAAACGCGTGCTGAACCCCTGGATAGATGACCATCTCGTGTCGGACTTCAGCCAGCCGCAGGGCAGCGGAAATCTTGTCAACCTGATCGGAGCCAATGAGAAAATCATCTCCGCCGACGATGAACAGCAGCTCTCCACTGATTCCCGGGGTCAGGTCGAGGGTGGGTTCCGGCTGGCTGAGCGGGATATCGGTGCTTGGGAGCCAGCCGCCATACAGGATGGCCGCGCGGGCAATCGGCAGCGTGGCCGCGGCGAGATAGGCCAGGTGCCCACCGGCGCTGAAACCGACGATGGCGGCCTCCCTGACCGCATACCGATCGGCCAGCACCGAGACAGCGGCCCGCACGTCGGCGACCGCCCCCGCCCGAGTCATCTTGTGCAACAGGGCGAAGCCCTCGTCGCGCCCCGCGTCGTCGCGGGACAGGTACCGGCCCGCCTCAGCGTCCCGATGGTAGAACTCCGGCGCCAGGACAACGTGTCCCGCGGCCGCGATCTCATCCACGACCGAACGGATATCGGGGTTCACCCCGAAAAGCTCATGCGCCACTACCACGCCGACCGGGGCGAACGCGCCGTCCGGCCGAGCGCAGTACGCGGGCATTGTGGTGCCGTCTTCGACGGATATCTCGACCCGTTGCCTCATGATGTCCACGCGGAACAGTCTTCATCCGAGGACGGATGCGTGACCACAGCACAGTCTTGGTGGTACTGGCATGACTAGGCTGGTAGGGCATGGGACCTGATGGGGATCCGGCGGCACTGGGCGAGCTGCTCCGCTCCCGGCGCGCCCGGCTCACCCCCGCGGCCGTGGGTCTCCCGCCTGGGGCACGGCGCCGTACTCCCGGCCTGCGCCGCGAGGAGGTCGCCCTGCTCGCGAACCTGTCGCCCACCTACTACGCGTTCCTCGAGCAGGGCCGCCCGGTCCGCCCGTCCCCACAGGTTCTCGACGCGCTCGCAGCCGCGCTCCGGCTGGACGGCGCGGAACGTCAGTACCTGGACGTGCTGGCCTATGGCCGCCCCGGCCACGCCGGGTCGCGTACCGCGCCTGACGGGCATTCGGCGCCGCCGACCGAGGTGATAGCGGCCGGCGTCGCCGATCTGGTGCGGCGCCTCGACCCACATCCGACCTTCGTGAAGGGGCGCCGCTGGGATGTGCTGGCAGCCAACGTGGCGGCACGTGAGCTGTTCACCGACTGGGAGGTCCGGCTACCGGCGGACAGGAACCTGGTGCGCTGGATGTTCACCGACGATCAGGCCCGGCGGGTCTACCTCGACTGGGAGCACGAGGCGCGCGCCATGCTCGGACGATTCCGGCTGGCGACCGCTGCCTACACGAACGAGCCGAGCGTCGCTGCCCTCGTCGCCGAACTCCTGCGCGACAGCGTGCACGTCAGGCGGTGGTGGCCGAACCATGACGTCGTCTCGATCGGCGGTAGCGGCGTGAAAAGGCTCCGCCATCCACGTCTCGGCCCGGTGGACTATGCACACGTGGTGCTGAGCGTCACCGATCATCCGGAGCAGACCCTGGTCACCTACACCGCGCGGACCGACGGACTGTCGGCGTAGTCGGAAGCGGGAGCACCGCGGGCGGCGCGGGACGCCCGCTCACGACCTGGTTGCCGCAAAGCCGCCACGGCGGCCCAGCTGACGAGCATTGCCATCCACTGTTGGTGATTTCTCCAGAATTCACGCTGCGACCAGACGGTATAATTAGCGCGCGGTGTTCACCGTTCGATGACGGGAGCCGGTATGAACGGCCGTTTCATGGTGTCGTTCGCCGAGGTCGACCGGACCTGGGCAGAGTGGATCTCCTGGCAGTTGCGGGCGGGCGGTTTCGACCTGGTGTCGTCGCCTGCCGCCGGCGGCGGCGACGACATAGGGATAAGGGTCGGCGGCCTCGGCACAGAGGTGAACGGGCCGACCAGTCTGATCCTGGTGCTTTCGCCGGTGTATGTCGGCACCGTCGGGGACGCCGTGGAACGGCGGCTGGCATCCTCACTCGGCCCGTCGGGGCAGGCCCTGGCCGTGGTGCGGGTGCGGGTAAGTCGCTGTGGCCAGGTCGACCCGGCCGACTGTGTGGACCTGTTCGACCTGGAGGAGAACGAGGCGCGCAGGCGGCTTCTGGCCGCTGTCCGGGCCGTGCGGCCGGCCTCGGGGGACGGCGTGGACTCCGGGGAGACAGCCCCGTGGTTTCCGGGGCGTGCACCGGTGGCGGAATCTCGCGCCCGCTATGAGCGTCTACTCACCGCCCACGGCGACGCGCATCCCGACGTCCTTACCGCGGGTGCGGACCTGGCCGCCGCGCTGGTCGTGGAAAGGGACTACCCGACCGCGCGTCACCTGTACGAGCAGGTGCTTCACCACCGTCGGCACCTTCTCGGAACCGACCATCCGGAGTCGGTCGCCACCGCCTACCAGCTCGGGCTGAGTCTGATGTCGTTGCAGGAGTATTCCGCGGCGCGAGAGCTGCTCGTGCAGGTCGTTGCCCACCATCGCCGCGCCCTCGGCGAGGACCATCCCGACACCATCGGCGCGGCCGCGGACGCCGCGGCCGCCCTGCACGGGTCCGGAGACACCGAGGCGGCCCGGGCGGAGCTGCAGGCGGTGCTGGCCCGGGCACGGCGGATCCTGGGCGAGGGCAACCCGCACACTGTCGGCATCGATCAGCGGCTGGCCGTACAGACGCTGTCGTCCGGTGAGCAGGGGCCGGCCGGGAGGGAGGCGTTCGAAGCGGCGGTTACCCGAGCCCGGCAGATGCGCGGCGCGGATGATCTGTCGACCATCGGCGCCGAGTACACCCTCGCCTCGGTGCTGGGGATGCAGGGAGATCACCCGGCGGCGCGGGCGGCGTTCGCGGACTGCCTGGAGCATGCCCGCCGAGCCCTGGGCGAGGAGCACGAATTCACGGTCCTCGTCGAACGGGAGATGGCAGCCGAACTGCAGGCGCAGGGAGACGTTCCCGCAGCCCGCTCTTTGCTCGGCGACGCGCTCGAACGCTCCGGACGCATTCTCGGCCCCGACCACCCCGACACCGCGGAGGCCGCCGCCCGTCTGGCCGTTCTCACCAGCTGACCAGCCAGCCCACCGGGTCCTCACCGAGGCGGTGGCATCTCTGGCCGCCGCGCCCCCGCTGGAAACCTTGTTCGACCTTCAACCGGCAACGCGGCGACGCCACCGTTCTCGACTCCCCCACGCTCAAGGAACGGCGCCAACAGGTCGCGAAATCCTAGGCGACGTGCGCCCCCTCCGTATCCGTCCCTTACCGCCTCTCAACCAGATCCGAGTGTCGAACTGGCGCGTCCAGATCCAGTGTCGAACTGGCGCATCGTCAGCGGAAGAGCATTGGGCAGGATGCCGCGCCGCTCTCTGCCGCGTTGGTCCGAGGAGACTGGGCGCATGTTGCCCGACCTCACGGTCGCCGGGGCGGACCTGCCCGTCCGGGCCGCCCTGCCAGCGCTCGTCGCCGCGCTGACCGCCCGCGACCAGCACGGGTCGGGCCGCGCCGGCGGGGCCGCGGTGCTGGTGGCCCCGCCCGGCACGGGCAAGACGACGCTCGTCCCGCTCGCGCTCGCCGACCACGTCCCCGGCCGGGTACTGGTCGTCGAGCCGCGGCGGATCGCCGTCCGCGCCGCGGCACGGCGGATGGCCAGCCTCGCTGGCGCTGGCGGGGCGGGCGGCGCCGGGGCTCGTGCGGACGCCGCGGGTCGCGGCGGTGTGGGTGGCGGCGAGGTGGGCGGCGCGGTCGGCTACACGATCCGCGGCGAGCGCAGGGTCGGGCCGTCCACCCGGGTCGAGGTGGTCACGCCGGGAGTGCTCGTCCGGCGGCTGCAACGCGACCCCGAGCTGCCCGGTACCGACGCGGTCATCCTCGACGAGTGCCACGAGCGCCACCTCGACGCCGACCTGGCGCTCGCGTTCCTGCTCGACGTCCGCGCCGCGCTGCGCCCCGACCTGCTCCTGCTCGCCGCCTCCGCGACAGCCGACACCCGGCGGCTGGCGGCGATGCTCGGCGCGCCCGGCCAGCCCGCGCCGGTCATCGGGACGGACGCCTCGATGTTCGACGTCGAGGTGGTCTGGGCGCCCCCGCCCGGGGTGATCACCCCGGCGCATGGCCTGCGGGTCGACCCGAGGCTGCTCGACCACGTCGCCGCGACCGTCGGGCGCGCGCTGCGGGAGACGTCCGGGGATGTGCTCGTCTTCCTGCCCGGGGCCGGTGAGATCGCCGCCGTCGCCGGTCGGCTCGCCGGGCACCGGAACACGGTCGACGCGGTCGACGTGCTCAGCCTGCACGGCCGCCAGACCGGCGGGGCGCAGGACGCGGTGCTGCGCGCCGGCCCGCGTCGCCGGGTGGTGTTGGCGACCGCGGTCGCGGAGAGCAGCCTCACGGTGCCCGGCGTGCGGGTAGTCGTCGACGCCGGTCTGGCCCGGTCCCCCCGGATGGACCACGCCCGCGGGCTGGGCTCGCTGGTCACCGTGCGGGTGTCGCGGTCGTCCGCCGGGCAGCGCGCGGGCCGGGCCGGCCGGGAGGCGCCGGGCCGGGTGTACCGCTGCTGGTCCGCCGCCGAACACGACCGGCTGCCCGCCCAGCCGGAACCGGAGATCGCCGTCGCCGACCTCACCGCCTTCGCGCTGGAGCTGGCGGTCTGGGGCCATCCCGGCGGCGTGGGCCTGCCGCTGCTCAGCGACCCTCCCGCCGGCGCGATGGAGGCCGCCGGGGTCTCGCTGCGGGCGCTCGGCGCCGTCGACGAGACCGGCCGAGTCACCCCGCGAGGACGCTCGATCGCCCAGGTCGGGGCCCATCCGCGGCTCGCACGGGCGCTGCTCGACGGCACCAGGGCCGTCGGCGCCCGCCGCGCGGCGGATGTCGTGGCGATGCTCTCCGGGGACGGCCCCGCGGGCGGCCCCTCCGACGACCTCGTCGCCACGTGGCGCCGCCTGCGGGCGGACACCGACCGGGCCGCATCCGCCCGCTGGCGGGAGGAGGCCCGCCGGCTGCGCTCGGCCGCGGAAGTCGCGGAAGCCGCACCCGCCCGGCCCGGTGAACCCGCCAGGCCTACCGGGCCCGCCAGGCCTACCGGGCCCGCCCGGCCTACCGGACCTGCCGGGCCTGCCGGACCCGCGGCACGGGGAACGGGTGGGATGACCGACGATCTTGCGGCCGGACTCGTGGTCGGCCTCGCCTTCCCCGAGCGGCTCGCGCGGGCCCGCGATCCCGGCGGCTCGAACTACCTGATGGCCGGTGGGACAGGTGCCGAGCTCGCAGCGGGCTCGGCGTTGGCCGGGGCGCAATGGCTCGCCATCGCGGTCGCCGACCGCGGGTCCGGCCGGACGTCTGCCCGGGTGCGCCTGGCCGTCGCCCTCGACGCGGCCACCGCGCGGGAGGCGGGCGCGGCGCTGCTGCGCACCGAGGACGAGGTCGCCTGGTCCGGTGGCGACATCGTCGCCCGCCGGCTCGAACGCCTCGGCGCGATCATCCTCGCCGAACGCCCGGTGACCAGGCCCGACCCGTCCAAGCTGCGGGCCGCCGCGCTCGACGGGCTGCGCGACGCCGGACTCCCCGTGCTGCGCTGGAACGCCGACGCGCTCGCCCTGCGGGACAGGCTCGCGTTCTGCCACCGGGTACTCGGCGCCCCCTGGCCCGACGTCACCGACGCCACCCTGCTGGCCCGCGCCCCCGACTGGCTCGGGCCGGACCTCGACGGAGTGCGCCGCCGCGCCGACCTCGAGCGCGTCGACGCCGGCCACGCGCTGCGCCGCCTGCTTCCCTGGCCACAGGCCGCCCGGCTGGACGAGCTGGCGCCCGAGCGGGTGACGGTGCCGAGCGGCTCCCGGGTGCGCCTCGACTACAGCGACACCACCGGCGCCGCCGGCCCCGTCCTGGCCGTGAAGATCGCCGAGGTGTTCGGCTGGGAGCGGGTACCCGTCGTCGCCGACGGCCGCGCCCCGCTGGTGCTGCACCTGCTGTCACCGGCGGGCCGCCCGGTGGCGGTGACCAGCGACCTCGCATCGTTCTGGCGGACGGGCTACCCGCAGGTCCGCTCGGAACTGCGCGGCCGCTACCCCCGCCACCCCTGGCCGGACGACCCGACCACGGCCCCACCGACCCGGCGCGTCGCCCCCCGTACCCGCTGACATGTCAGATGGCGCTCCCACGGGCCTTCACCAGGTGGCGGCTGATCACCTGGCCCTGGATCTGGTTCGCGCCCTCGAAGATCTACACAATCTTCGAGGGCACGAGCGAAATCCAGCGTCTGGTGACCGCCCGCGCCATCTCTGGCCTGCACATTCGCTGATGACCGGTTAGCGGTCGCTCACCGCAGCCAGGCGCCGTACAAGATCGAGTCCACGTATAGTCCACAGCCGGCTTGCCGGAACCGGACGCCGGGCCGCCACACGACAGAACTCCGACGCCTCAGTGGAGACGCCACGCGATTTCTGGCCGCCCACGACGCAGGCATCGCAGCGTCCGACATTGCGATGGCTCGAACGATGCCCGCCGCGGGCCCGAGGGCGTCGCCCTAGCGATCCACGATCCGTGGCCGCAACATCGCCGCACTCTCAATTCTCCGGATCTGCCTATAGGCCCGGGTGCGGCACAACGACACGGTGGATGATGTCCGTCAGGGTCGCGACCTTACTGCGACCGGTGAGCGCGCGGGGGTGGGCGGAGCGTGGAGGGGCTGTCACGCGAGGAGATCGACACGCTCGCGAACCTGTTTGCCCCCCTCGAGGCCGAGCAGTTGTTGGAACGGGCAGGGCTTCCTCGCAGCCGGCATCCCGCGTCGCAGAGCCGGGACCGCCTGACCTTCTGGACAGAGGTCTCGCTCCTGATCGTTCACGGCGCCGTCCCTGGTCTGCGAACCGCGATCCTCACCGAGGCCTCTCGGCTATTCCCTGGACACGATGCCTTGATCCTTGGTCTCGGGCCTGCTGGCCTGACCGATGACGGGCCGTTCGTCACGGACGGCGCCGCGAAGGGGCGACCGAAAGCGCCACCGAGGCTACTGAGCCTGCTACGGATGACGCTGAAGGTTACAGATAGCCTGCCGCGGTCGTTTCGTGGTGATCGGCGATCATCGTTGTCGAGTGTCTATGTCCGCCCGAGTGTCAGCGCCGCAGGCGAGGCCCGGCAGGTTCGCGAGGAAGCGCCAGAGAGGGCCGGCGCGCCGTGGGTTGAGAAGGACCGGTTGGTGCGGGCATTGGCCCAGCCATTCGACGAAGTGGTCGGCAAGCATGGCCACCTCGTGATCGAGGGCGCTGCCGGTCTCGGCAAGACGACGTTGGGCTACCAGGTCGCGCACGAACTGGCGCGGGCCCTGCTCGACCCGACCGGAACGCCACCGGTCGAGCGGCTTGCGGTGCCGCTGGTATTACCGGCCCGGGTCTTGGCAATGCACCTACACCGGGGTTGGAACGAGGCGTTGCCCGCGGCGGTCGCCAACGAATACGACACGCTCGGCGATGGCCTGCCAATCCCCGCTCTCTTCACCACCACGGTCCACGACCTGCCCTGGCTTGTGATCGTCGACGCGCTCGACGAGATTCCCGACCAGGCCAGCCGCGAGAAGCTGCTCACGGCATTGGCCGCACGGATGTCCGACCCGGACAGCCCGGCCCGCTTCCTGGTGACCACTAGGCCGCTGGCACCAGGAGAAGTCCAACTGCTGGCCGGTCCTCAGGTGGGCTTCTACGAACTGCAACCATTCGACGCAGCGGCACTGAACACCTTCGCATATCGTTGGTTCGACCCCGATAACAGCCTGGCGGGCAAGGCCGCCGCACGGGAGTTCCTCGACCAGATTGAAGCGGCGGGGCTCGGCGACATCTTGGAGGTTCCTCTCCTCGCCGCGCTCGCCGCACAGGTCCATGCCGCGAGGCTGGATCAGCCTCTGCCCGGCAGCCGGTACGAACTCTACGAGCAGTACATCGACCACCTCGGCGCTATCCGCGCGATTGCCCGTTCCGCCGCGCTCGAATCGTTTCGGCTCGTTGCTGGCGGAACCGCGTTTGCGGACTGGCTGGAGGCACACCGTGTCGAGCTCCTTGAGCGACTCGCCACGACCTACACGACGGCCGATACCCGCCTGCTCGATGACACTGAGAAATACCTAGTGGCGCAGGCTCCATTACCAGAACGTCTGCCCGCAGGCTGGACCGAGTCGATGGCCGAATGGCTCTCGCTCAGCGGCCTGCTCAGTCGGCAAGGCGGGCGTCTGCGATTCCTTCACCAGACCTTCGCGGAGCACCTCGCAGCAAGCGCGACGGCGCGGGCACTCCCGGACGACGTCCGGCCGGAGCTGCCCCCGTGGGACGACCTGATCCGCCGACTGCTGCTTGAGGACGAGAGCGGCACCCGCGTAGTGCTGCACTACCTGCACCGCCAAGGCCCAGGCGCCAGCCTGCTGACGATGCTCCTGACTGGCGGGCGCGACTACCAGGACCGTGGTGCCGAACTGGTCATCCAGGGAGCTCCGGCAGACAGCGCCCAACTGGCCACCTTTCTCAGCCAGCTCGAAGAGCGCGTTCTCGTTGGTCTCTGGGGGGCCTGGAGGCTGCGACAAATGGCCGGCCTGACCCGCCACTCGGCGGTCCGGAACCAGCTACGCCAGCTGTCGGCCAACCCGCAAGTCCAACCGGCCATGACAATCACCATCTTCGGCCTTCTCCGGAAAAGCTGTCCGGACCTCCACGATCGTGCCATCGACGCTCTGAACCGATGGATATCCGATGATCAATCGATAGCGCTTCGATGCGCATCGGCTGGATGTCTCGCCCGGTTCGGGGGAAGCCATGGCATCCGTGCCGCCGCAGCCCTACGAACATTGACCTCCGATCACACCTACCCGATAACGGAGCGAGTTCGAGCTGCGCGGGAACTTGCCGAGCTCGGCGTACACGACCGCGCGGACGCTGCGGACGCACTGGCCACCATGGCTGCTGAAGAAGGCGGTGACGAGTACGACCGCGCATTTGCGATGCGCGAGCTGGCTGGACTCGGTGGTGAGCATCGAGATCGCGGGGCTGTCATCGCGCAAGAGCTTGCCCAGAGTCCAGCCACCACCGGTTACATCCAGGTACAGGCCGCTAGCACCCTCGCCGAACTCGGCGGAGAATATCGGCAACGTGCCGCAGACATCCTGCGGATTATCGCTTCCGACCCGACAGTCGACAGGCGTTATCAGACGGAGGCCCTCGCCGCCGCTGCCGCAATCATCCCCGATCTTCGCGACGCGGCGGCCACCGCCTTGCGCGATCTGACCGCAGACATCACCACCTCGATATACCAACGTCTCGAGGCCGCGCGAAAACTGGCCGACCTCGGCCCGCAGCGCCGCGATCAGGCCGCCCAAGCGCTCCTAGCCCTCGTAGTCGCGCCGATTGGCCGAGAGAACGACATCGACTGGTATTGGAAGGAACTAGCGGCGCGCGACCTGACGGAAATAAACGAGGAACACCGACGCCAAATACTCCCCGCATTGCAACAGATTGTCGAGGGTCCTGGACCTTATTCGACTCGCAAAGATGATATTCTGCATATTCTAGCGAGGCTCTCCGACGAAGACCCAGCTCTGGTCGCGAAGACCATGTACCGGATCTTCACGGATCCGACCAGGGCCGTCGACGAACGCCGTATCGCGGCAGAGAGCCAGGCCAAGATATCGGCCGAGCACCGCCGCGAAGTTCTGGAGTTCTTCGCCAGCGTGTTACGCGACGCCACGGCGGCGTCAGGCGAACATCTCTTGGCTTCAGCAGTTCTTGCCGTCTTGGAGCCCAGTGCCCGCCCGCTCGTAGGTGCTCTCGTAAGCCGCATCGCGGCCAGTCTCACCGCCGCTCCTTCGACTCGACTCGACGCGGCGCATACGTTGACCGATCTTGGCCCACAGTATAGCGAGATCGCCATGCAGCTGATTTGCGAAGTCGCCGCGCATCCACTGCTGAGCGACGCGGATCGCGTGACCGCTGCAGCAGCAATGCCAGACCGTGGTGATGGACACCGCTCGAAAGCCGCTGTACTCTACGATCTCGCGGTTGACACGACCATCGCCGTAGACCAGCGGTCGAGGGCTGCGGCGAGGCTGGCCGAGCTGGGTGGTGACCACCGGCGCAGCGGGGCCGCCGTTCTTTACAGCCTTGCGACCGACCGAACCATAGACGTCGACGACCGACACCAAGCCGCGCGTGCTCTAACGAGGCTGGGCGGTGAGGATCAGCGTCGGGGGGCCGCCGTTCTCTACAACCTTGCGGTTGACGGAATGATCAGCGCCGACCACCAGCGCCGGGCCGCAGACAGCCTAGCGGAACTCGGCAGAGAAGATCAGCATCGCGCCGCGGATGCTTTGTATAGCCTCGCAATCGACGGAACCGTCAACGCGGGTGACCGGCGCCAAGCCGCTAGCAGTTTGGCTGAGCTGCGCAGTGAGGATCGGAGACGCGGCGCCGCCGTACTGCGTGATCTTGCCGGCGACCCAGCCATGGCTGCTGCGACACGGCGCCGGGCAGCGGAGAGTCTCATCCGCCTGCGTGGTGACGACCTGCGACGCGGCGCTGGCGTCCTCCACGATCTCACCGCGAGCCCATTGGTCAGACTCAGAACCCGGCTGCTCTCTGCCGAGGCTCTGGCGAACCTTGGCCCGAACGACGCGCAACAGGCCAAGGAACTCCTAGACCTGCTTGCGGTCGAGCCTGCGATCGGCGCCGAAGATCGGACCTTCGTAGCAGCGACGGCGGCCAGCCTCAACGCGCAACCCGCCCGAGCAGCAGAGCTGTTGTCGGCTCTGGCACTTGACCCTGCAGCGGACGAGGACGCACGGCTGGAGGCGTCGGGCAGAATCCAACGACTTCGGGGAGCGGATCAGCACCACCGCGCGGCAGATGTCTTCGCCCAACTGGCCACCGACCCATCCCTCGGTGTAGGCAACCAACAGGCGGCGGCGGAGACATTGGCCCGCTACGGGGCCGAGCACTGGGAAAGCGCGATCCGGGTGCTCTCCCAGCTGGCCGTCGACCCAGACAACGACGCGCATGAACGCCTAGTGGCCGCACGCGGCATTGCACGGCTCGGCTCACCGGGGCAGATCGCCGCCCGCGGCGTGCTCCGGCAGATTACGACTAGCCGCGTGCTCGATGCACCAGTCCGCCGCTGGGCAGCACGATCGCTGGCCGAACTCGGCCCTTCCGCGCTCACCGAGTCCATCGCCGCGTTGTACGCGTTGTGCACCGAAACGACGACCGACATGTGGAACCGCCTTTGGGCGGCAGAGACGCTCACCGAACTGGGCACCAGTGGCCGGCAGGCGTCAATGCGGGCGCTAAAATCCTTGACCAGCGACACGATCGACGATCGACTGGTCCGCGCTTACTGCGAGGGAATACATGCCGACCTCGACGACCACCATCACCACCGTGTGGTGGACCTCCTTATCGAGACCGCCTCTGATAAGTTCGAAGACGGCTGGCGTCGCGTCTGCGCAGCCAGCGAACTTTTCGCAGTAAGCCGACACCACGAGGATCGATCCGCCCAGCTTCTCTCCGCGATCGCCGCCGACGGGTCCCTGCGCGCCTGGGAACGCCGCCAGGCTGCGGACAGGCTGGCCACCCTTGGTGCGAAGACCCGTGTCGACGCCGCCGACTTACTTCTCCTGGTCACCGGCGATGTGCTCGCTGATCCCTGGGAACGGGCCGAGGCCGCGACTGCGCTCCTAGAACTCAACCAGCATCGGCCGCAGGCAGTCGCCATCCTCGAACGCCTTGCCACCGACACCGGCATCTCCGGTGGACAACGCCTGTCTGCGGCCCGGCCGCTTGCAACGCTCGCCTCCGACCAAGCAGTCGTGGCGCTTGAAGCGATCTGCCTGGATTCAGATGCTGATGCCCAGACCCGTCTGGATTCAGCAAGATGCTTGGCCAAGGGAGGCCAGGAATTTCGCCGAAAGGCTCTTGAATATCTTCGTCAGCAGGCGACCGACGAAGCGTCGACTCCGCTTGAACGCGCACTCGCCCGCAAGGAGCTCCACAAGAACCGCGGCAATGATCCCAGGGACGCGATCGACATGCTCCTCCACCTGGCTGACGACACCACACAGCGGCCATCTGACCGTCGACAGGCAGCACGTCTCCTCCCCGACTTCGGTCGGGAGTTCCGAGCCCCGGCGCGCAGGGTTCTGCGTGAGCTCCTGCAACGGTGCAGCAACGGAGGATTCGACCAGGCGATGACCTGCTATGAGGCCGCGCGGTTCGGAGCCCTTCACCGGACGATCGCAATCAACGCTCTCGTCTCCCTCCACGCGGCACGACTAGCCGATCCGGCGAGGCGGCGTGAGATCGCCGAGGCTCTAGCCGCCATCGCGCCGGCCCACCATTTCGCTGCGCTCCACACTCTTCGTCTGGACGTCATCGACTCATCGCACGACGCCGATACACGAAACAAGGCTGCCGAATCACTTTCGAAAATCACAAAACATCCTGGCCGCATAAAGGACCTGACGCCAACTGGCGACGAGATGATCATCTAATAATTGTTCTATCCGACGGCCAGAACAGCACGTCGGAGCCACTGTTCAAACGCCCTGTGATGGCTCGTCCACCTGCCTCGCCCGCCGACGAGGCTTCAGGGTCGGGAACCGATCGCCGTTGGGTGCTCGTGGCTACGGATTGCTCAACCTTGAATGCCTCACCGCGGGCGTCGCGGTGTCCGACACGGCGATGTATGGAGCGGTGCTATCGGCGAAGACAGCCACAATGCCCCCGCCGCCCACGCCGACGTATGGAAGACCCCAACGGGCGCAATCGGTAAGGCCTCCCTCACGCCTCGATTTGAGGGCTGTCGAGCGGACCCGTGCCGCGACAAGCCATCCAGAGCTACAAGGAGCAAATCAATCGCTGGCGCGCCACGGCCTGTCCGACGACTCCCCTTCGTCCCAGGACATCGCGCTGCCCCGCAACGCCCGGCCACCCGCGGGCTTCTGTACCGGCCTGGCCATCGCAGACGGCCCCCACCGCGACCGGACGCGGAACGGCGATCCGGGAGACTGCTGTGGTGACCAGCCTGCTCAACGAGGACGCGCTGACCGCCTCGTCGGTAGTGGCGAACCGGGCGATGAACCGGGAGCGCCAGCTCACCGGGGTCAACAGCTACGAGCGTGAGCTCGGTTTCCGGCCACTGGACTGGCTACGCGCTCGTCTGACAGGCGACGACCGCAGGACCGAGAAGACCCGGGTTGCATGGCTCGACCTGTGCTGCGGCACCGGCCGGGCGTTGCTCCAGGCCGCCGACGCGCTGCGCACGGAGGGTCTCGGCGACGTGACCCGCCTCGTCGGCATCGACCTGGTCGACGCGTTCACGCCGCGACCGCCGGGCGGCAACGTGGAACTGGTCACCGCGTCGGTCGTGAGCTGGCAGCCATCCGGCCGGTTCGACCTGATCACCTGCGTCCACGGGCTGCACTACGTCGGCGACAAGCTCGCGGTCCTCACCCGCGCCGTGGATGCGCTGACCGAAACGGGACTGTTCATCGCCGACTTCGACGCCGCGAGCATTCGGCGCCCGGACGGACAGCCCATGGGGCGCGGCCTGACGACGGCGCTTCGCGCCGCCGGGCTCTCCTACGACGCCCGTCGACACCGACTAGCCTGCCACGGCCGACGCGAGATCCTTCTCCCGTTCCGCTACCTGGGCGCCGACGACCACGCCGGCCCCAACTACACCCACCAGCCCGCCGTCCACTCCTACTACCAGCCTGGATCTTGACCGTGACAACCCCACCTTCACCCAGCACGGACGACGGCGCCGCCTTCCTCGCGCTGCGCACGGACCAAGGCGACAACGAGCGAGTGCCTGACCGGAGGAGACCTGCCGCGGGTCAGCCCAGCGCCGTTCCGTCCTCCAGATAGACGGTCCGACCGACCACCCGCGCCCTCAGACAGGCAGCCACCCGCCGGGCAAGTAGCGGCATCATCAGCGCGGACAACTGGTCGGCCGCCGCGAACGTCCACTCCGCCAGCTCCTCGGCAGGCAGCCGGATGCCAGCGGCCTCGGCCGCGGTCAGCCGCCCGCCGTCGAAAACCACGATCAGACCCTCGGTACGCTCAGCTGTCGCTGGCACCCAATCGACAGCCAACAGGCTGCCGAGAGCCCGGTCCAGGCTCAGCTCCTCGACGAGCTCCCGACGCGCCGCCGCACGCGGCGCCTCGTCCTGCTCGATCACTCCACCCGGAAGATCCCAGCCCGGCCGATACGTCGGCCGCACCAGAAGCACCCGGCCCCCGTCGTCCACCAGCACAACCGCGGCCGCCATCCGCTTACGCGGCAGCCCACGCTGCCAGGCCAACCCAGCCGAGCCGGTCGCAGCCTCCACGGCCGCCACCGTAGCGGGCTGACCTTGACCGGCTATCCGATTTCCCGGTTTCACCTTCTAGAACTGGCCGCGGCTGTCGGCCTGGCTCAACTCCGGAGTGCCGCCCACCCTGGTCGCCGAATGGGCCGGCCACTCGGTCGGGCGTCGGACGTCGTGCGCATAGCGCAGGCCTGGTCATTCACCCGCCGTTCAGCGCCTGCGCCACCCTGCACCCCAACCAGCCGCCCGCAGAACCCAAGCCGGAACCGCTGTTGGACGCCGACGGCCCCGGGACTGCAGGACCGCGATCGCCGCGCTCGATGCGGGCCAGGGCCGCGCCGCTGTGACTCGTCCGCGGGCGCGTCTCGACCGAGCCCGGCGTGCTGGCCGATGTCGCCGGCCAGCACGCCGGGCTCGGTCGTGCCGGCTCGGTCAGGACCAGAGTTCGACGCGCCAGCGCGAGGTGGGCGACGCCGCGCACCGGTCGACCGGGACCGTGTGGCGAACGTAGGTGCCGATGACGGGGGTCTGGTTCGCGGTGTCGAGGTCCGCGCAGGTCTGCAGGGTCACGCTGACCATGAACCGCTGGTCAGCCGAGCCGGGGACGGGCAGCAGCTGCCAGAGCTGGTGTGGCTCGGCGTCGCAGCCGGCCGTGTAGACATGCGTGTTTCCCCAGAAACTGCCCGCGGTCATGCACAGGCCGGAGTCGACGCCGCGGAGCTGGAAGACCGGGAGCCCCTTGTAGGTGCCGACGATCTCGTGCTCCCACGCCTGCCAGTCCAGGTCCGGCACGCAGGGCCAGGTCTCGACCCGGGTGGTGTAGTGCCCCTTCCCGAAGTCGGCCAGGCACTGGCCGCCCACCACGGTGAACTTCCACAGCCGGGACGCGTCCGGCAGCGGGTTCGACACGGGGTTCGGCTCCGGCGGCGCGAGGACGTCGCCCGGCCCGGGGGCGACCTCGTCGCCGACCCGGCCTGGGACGGGGTCCTCGCTGACGGGAGCGAGGACGCCACCGGGGCTGGTGGCGACCTGGCCGGCGACGTCGACGCCGCCTGGGCCCGGGTCCGCACTGGCCGGACCGCCCAGCGCGACGCCCACGAGGGCCAGGGCGCCGACGGCGACGCTGAGCCGCAGCCAGCGCCCCCATCCGGTAGGTCGTGTCATGACAGTCTCCTTTGACTGGCAGCCGCCGGATTCTCGGACGACTTTTCGAGGCTCTGATGGGGCAAGCCAACCCGGCGACCGTGTGACCCTCCGTGTGAACGAACTGTCGAAGCCCCGACAGGACCTCTGCGTGAGCTCGTCGATCCTCAGGCGCAGCCGCACCTGTACCGTGCCGGAACTCGACTCCGGGCCAGCCAGCGGACCGTATTCCACGCAGATGGTCAGCTCCGGGCATGCGTTTGTCCGAAAAGTCCGCCCGTGGGCACTACGAACTCGGCGTCGACGCCGAACGACCGGAATCAGGTCGACCTAGGTCTTTGTCGGCGGACCGAGATTGACGTCGGAACAGGCCAGGTGACCGTTGCCGGCTCCGGGATCTCCCTGATGTTTGTCGCCGTGAGGCATCCGGATGCTCGTGTCCAACGATGTACCTACTCGGTGCTCGCTCGACGAGTTCTCGATTGCGTCGCCGGCCGTCTCCGCCGCAGGTCGGTCGACATCTCGCGGGCATTGCCGGGAGGCCTTTCTCGCCTTGCACGGTGGGCTGCATCCGAGTGCCCGCACGGTCCGGTGGCCTCCCGAGTTCGACCGCGGCGCGCAGGCAGACGAGGGGGACCTGATGAGTGGGGAGTCGGACGGCGCCGCCGCGGTCATCGCCTTGCCGTTGGGTGGTGGCGCGGTGCGGGGTCTGGGCGAGAAGTTCACCCCTGACCCGCGGACCGGCACCGGGAACTTCAGCGTTCCGATCGCGGTGCCGGAGGGCCGAAACGGCCTGACGCCGGAGGTAGCGCTCGCCTACAGCAGCGGAGCGGGCAATGGGCCGCTTGGGCTCGGGTGGAGCCTGAGCGTTCCTGGCGTGACGCGTCGGACGTCCAAGGGGGTGCCGCGTTACGACGACAGCCGAGATGTCTTCCTGCTGTCCGGCGTCGAGGACCTCGTCCCGGTGGTGGATGACCGCGAGCCGGCCGGTGCCGGTGGCCCGACGCAGGCGTACCGGCCGCGCACGGAGGGCCTGTTCGCCAGGATCGAACACCGCCGGACGGCCGGTGATGACTACTGGACGGTCCGCTCCAGGGACGGGCTGGTCAACGTCTACGGCACGCCGGGAACCGCCGGACACGATCCGGCGGTCGTCGCGGACGTCGACGACCCGTCCCGGGTGTTCGCCTGGAAGCTGACCAGGACGGTCGACCAGTTCGGCAACCTGATCGAGTACACCTACCGGACCGTCACGACGGCTGGCCACGGCCATGCTGGCACCCAGACCTACCTGGCCGAGATCCACTATGCCGACCATGGTGACCCGGCCGCGCCCCTGTTCGTGGTCACAGTCCGGTTCGGCTACGAGGATCGGCCCGATCCGTTCTCCGAGCATCGCGCCGGGTTCGAGATTCGCACGACCCAGCGGTGCCGCCAGATCCAGGTCTTCACCCAGGCAGACAGCGATCCGGTGTTGGTGCGCGACTACCAGCTGCGTTATGCCGACGACCCGGAGCTGGCCCGGCCGACGCCCAGGCTCAGCAACGGCGTGTCGTTGCTCGCTCAGGTCGTCGCGAGCGGGCACGACGCAGCGGCGACCGAGACCTTGCCTCCGCTGGAGTTCGGGTACTCGGCGTTCGAGCCGGAGCGGCGCGACCTCATTCCTGTGGACGGTCCGGACGCGCCGCCGTTCTCGCTGCGTCGCGACGGCTGCGACCTCGCCGACCTGACCGGTGACGGCCTGCCCGACATCGTGGAGATCGACCCCGGCCCCGGCGCCCGCGCCCGCTTCTGGCGCAACCTTGGCGGTGGCCGGTTCGATCGGCCCCGTCGGCTGCCCGAACTGCCTGTGGGCGTCGCGCTGACCGGCCCAGGCGTGCGGCTGTTGGACGCCGACGGCGACGGCCGTCTGGACGTGCTGGTCGGTGCACCGGGCTCGGGGCTGGCTGGCTACTTCCCGCTGCGCTTTGACGGGCTGTTCGACCGACATGGGTTCCGCCGCTACCGGCAGGCACCCAGCGTCGACCTGGCCGACCCCCTGGTGAAGCTGCTCGATCTCACCGGCGACGGGGTGACCGACGCGCTGCGGTCGGGCGATCGGTTCGAGTGCTTCTTCCAGGACTCGAGGAAAGGATGGACGGAGGTCCGGCACGTCGAACGCGGCGATCTCGCCACCTTCCCCGACGTCGCCTTCACCGACCCCCGGGTGAAGCTGGCCGACGCCACCGGAGACGGGCTCACCGACATCGTCCTGGTATCGGCACGGTCGGTGGCCTACTGGCCGAACCGGGGTCACGGCAGGTGGGGCCGCCGGGTGCTCATGGATGACAGCCCACGCCTCCCGTTCGATTTCGACCCTCGTCGGGTGCTGGTCGGCGACGTGGACGGCGACGGTCTGGCGGACGTGGTCTACGTCGACGACGGGTCGTTGACCGTGTGGATCAACCGGTCGGGTAACGGCTTCAGCGACCCGATCGAGATCACCGGCACGCCGCGGCTGACGGACCTGGACGACGTGCGCCTGACCGACCTGCTGGGCACCGGCGTGCCCGGCGTGCTCTGGACGTCCGACGCCACGCGGGCCGCCCGGCCGGACCGGCTGGGCCGGACCGGCCGGCCGCACATGTTCTTCCTCGACCTCACCGGCGGCGTCAAGCCATACCTGCTGGACAGCGTCGACAACCATCTCGGCGCCCTGACCCGGGTGACCTACGCGCCGTCCACGGTGTTTCGACAGGCCGACGATCAGCGTGGCCGCGAGCCGGGAACCCGTCTCCAGCCCCCGCTGCCGTTCCCCGTGCAGGTGGTCGCGAAGGTGGCGGCGGTGGACGTGCTGTCCGGCGGCCGGCTCACCACCGAGTACGCCTATCACCACGGCTACTGGGACGGCGTCGAGCGGGAGTTCCGCGGCTTCGGTCGAGTCGACCAACGCGACACCGAGACGTTCACCGCGCCGCGCCCGGGCCTCGCGCCGGCGTCGACCGCGGCGACGGCGACGGCCGACGGCGACGCGCCGGGACGGTCGTTCTCGCCGCCGACGGAGACGCGCACCTGGTTCCATCTGGGCGCGCTCGGCGACGAGGACGGCGGATATGTCGAAGCCGACTTCACGCACGAGAGCTTCGGCGACGACCCGCCCGCGCTGCCCCGACCGACGGACACGGCCGCCATGCTCGCGGCGTTGCCGCCCCGGGATCGTCGCGACGCCCTGCGGGCGCTGCGCGGGCGGGTGCTGCGGACCGAGCTGTATGCCCGCGACGGCGGCGAGCGCGCGGACCGGCCCTTCACGGTGACCGAGGCGGTGTACGGCCTGCGGGAGGAGGCGCCACCCACCCCCATCGAGGACGGGCGGCGGCGAATCTTCTTCCCGCACCTGCGCGCCGAGCGGACCACCCAGTGGGAGCGTGGCGTCGACCCGATGACCCAGGTCGGCTTCACCGACGACTACGACAGCTACGGCCAGCCGCGGGCGCAGACCCTGATCGCCGTCCCGCGCGAGCGGGACTACCGGCAGGGCGCGGCGACCGGCGCGGGCGCAGCGCCGTACCTGGCGACCCACGCCGAGAGCCGCTACGCGCAGCGCGACGACGCCGAGTGCTACCTGGTCGACCGGGTCGCCCGCGTCACGTCCTACGAGGTGCCCAACGACGGTTCGGACGCCGTGGCGGACCTGCACGCCGCGATCAGCTCCGGCGCGGCGCCGCGACGGATCATCGGCCAGACCGTCAGCTTCTACGACGGCGCGCCGTTCCAGGGCCGTCCGTTCGGCCTGCTCGGCGACTACGGCGTGTTGGCGCGCACCGAAACGCTGGTGCTGACCGAGGAGATCCTGCACCAGGCATACGGGCCGGAACTGCCGCCCTGTCTCACGGTCGGTGTCACATCCGACCCCGCCGCCGAGGGTCCGGTCTACCCGGCCGAATACCCACCCGAGTTCACCAAGCTGATACCGCCGCTGGCCGGCTACGTGTTCCGGGACGGCGGGGACGGGCCGTTCGCCCGCGGGTACTTCGCGGTGACCGACCGGCGCCGTTACGACTGCCACGACGTGCCCGCTGGCCAGGCCGCGCCGAGCCAGGCCGCCGACGGCGACGCCACCGCCCGGGGCCCGGTCCGAGGCCTGCTGCTGGCCCGCCTCGACCCACGTGGGCGGGAGACGGTCATCTCCCATGACGCCTTCGGACTGCTGCCCGTGTCCGCCACCGACCCGGCGGGCCTCGTGACCACGGCGAGCAATGACTACCGCGTGCTGCGGCCGCGGGAGCTGACCGACCCGAATGGAAACCGGGCCGCGGTGTCCTTCACGCCGCTCGGCTTCGTCGCCGCCACCGCGCTGCTCGGCAAGCCCGGTCGGCCGGACGAACCTGGCGGCCCGGGGGTGCCCACCGGCGACACACTCGAAGCGCCGGGAACGGTGCACAGCTACGACCTGCTCGCGTTCTCCGAGCGGGGTGAGCCCGCGTCCGTACGGACGGTACGGCGGGTCCACCACGTCACCGACACCGACATCCCGCTGCCCGAACGGGACGAGACGATCGAGACGGTCAGCTACTTCGACGGATTCGGCCGCGTGCTACAGACCAGGGCGCTGGCCGAGGAGGTGGACTTCGGCGCCCCGGCCTTCGGTGGCGGCGTTCTGCCGGCCGAACCTTCATCGCCCGTGGATGGTCCCGTCGTGGGAGCGTCATCCGGCTCGCGCGACGAACCTCGGGTCGCCGTCACCGGCCGGCAGGTCTACGACACCAAGGGCCGGGTCGTCGAGACGTTCGAGCCCTACTTCGCCGCGGGGTTCGCCTACCGCCGGCCGGGCGAGGCCGAGGACGGTCAGAAGTCCATCCTGTGCTACGACCCGCGCGGCCACGTGGTCCGGACCGTCGACCCGGACGGCTCCGAGCGGCGGGTCGTGTTCGGCATACCGGACGACCTTTCCGACCCGGAGAAGGTGACCCCCACCCCGTGGGAGTCCTACGTCTACGACGCCAACGACAACGCCGGTCGTACCCATCCCGCCGAGGCGTCCGCCCACCGCGACCACTGGGACACCCCGTCCAGCATCGAGGTGGATGCGCTCGGCCGCTCCGTGCGCGCGGTCGCCCGCAACGGGCCCGACGCGGAACACGACTGGTTCACCGTCCGCTCGGCCTATGACGTCCGGGGCAACCTGCTGACCGTCACCGACGCTCTCGGCCGGGTGGCGTTCCGCTACCGCTACGACCTCGCGGATCAGCGCCTCTACGACGAGAACATCGACTACGGGGTGCGCCGCCAGGTCCTGGACGCGACCGGAGCTCCGGTCGAGCGGCGGGACGCCAAAGGGGCGTTGCAGCTGTATGCGCGCGACGTCCTCAACCGCCCCGTGCTTCGGTGGGCGCGGGACGCCGGCTCCGAGCCGGTGACGCTGCGGAACTACACGATCTACGGCGACAGCGTCGAGTCGGGCGTCAAGCCGGGCGACGCGCGGGTGGCCAACCTGCTGGGACGGCCGCTGCTGACGCTGGACGAGGCCGGCGCGACCACCGCCGACGGCTACGACTTCAAGGGCAACGTGCTCGCCACGACCCGGCAGGTCGTCGCCGACCGTCTGCTCGTCGGCGCCGCGCCCGACGGCGGCGGGCGGCCGCCGTTCCGGGTCGACTGGCAGCCTGCCGTCACCGACCTCGCCGGGACGACCGCCGATCTGCTCGACCCGCGGCGCTACCAGTGCTCCACCGGCTACGACGCCCTGAACCGCCCCACCTCCGTCCGCTACCCCGAGGACGCCGACGGCCGGCGACGGGAGCTCACGTCCCGCTACCACCCGTCGGGTGCGCCGCGCGGCGTGTCGCTGGACGGGGAGACGATCGTCGAGCGAGTGGCCCACGACGTCAGGGGCCAGCGGGCGCTCATCGCGTACGGCAACGGGCTGCTGACTCGGTACGCCTACGACCCGCGGACGTTCCGGCTGTCCCGGCTGCGCACCGAGCGGTACAGGAACCTGGGTCCGGCCGCCTACCAGCCCGCGGGCACTCCGCTGCAGGACTACGCCTACTCCTACGACCTCGCCGGCAACATCGTCGCGCTGCGGGACCGGACGCCGGGCTGCGGGATCGCGCCGACGGCCGACGCGCTCGACCGGCTGTTCACGTACGACCCGCTCTACCGGCTGACGTCGGCCACCGGCCGCGAGTGCGACCTGTCCCCGCCGGCGCCGTTCGACGCCGCGCCGCGCTGCGCTGATCTCAGCCGCACCCGGGCCTATACGCAGTCCTTCGCCTACGACGCGGACGGCAACCTGGTCCGGCTCACGCACGCGAACGCCGCCGGCGGCTTCGTCCGAGCCATGGCCATCGTCGGCGGCTCCAACCGGCTCGCGGCCATGACCTCGGGGAAGACCACCTTCGACTACGGCTACGACGCCGCGGGCAACCTGATCAACGAGACCGCCTCCCGGCATTTCGAATGGGACGCCGTCGACCGGATGCGGTCGTTCCGCGTCCAGGCACCGGGCGCGGCCGAGCCGTCGCTGCACGCCACATACCTCTACGACGGCGCGGGGCAACGGGTGAAGAAGGTCGTCCGCAAGGGCGGCCGCCTCGAGACCACCGTGTACATCGGCGGGATCTTCGAGCACCAGACCGTCGCCCAGCCGGCCGGCGCGACGGTCGAGAACACCACCCTCCACGTGAGCGTCGGCACCACCCGGGTCGCCGAGATCCGGGTGGGTCCCGCGTTCGACGACGACCGCACGCCGCCGGTGAAGTACCACCTGCCCGACCATCTCGGCTCGAACGCGGTGGTCGTCGACGCGGGCGGCGGTCTCATCTCCCGCGAGGAGTTCACCCCGTACGGCGAGACGTCGTTCGGTGGCCATGCCCGAAAGCGCTACCGGTTCACCGGGAGGGAACGGGACGAGGAGAGCGGGCTCGGCTACCACGCGGCCCGTTACTACGCACCCTGGCTTGCCCGCTGGACGAGCTGCGACCCGGCCGGCGCGGTCGACGGGCCGAACCTTTACCGGTATGTCGCCGGCAACCCGATCCGGGCGACGGACCGGGGCGGCACCGAGGGTGAGGACGAGACCGGGATAAAGAGCACGGTGGCCAGGCCCTGCAACTGCAGCCAGGTCCCGGACAAGCCGAAACAGACCACCCAGCCGCCGACCTCGACGCCGCCGACGACGAACATCGTCACGCTGTCCGGGCCGGGGCTGCTGATTCCCGGTCTGGAGAAGAAGACCTTCCTGAGTTATCCACCCACGACCACGGCAAGACCCACACCGGCGGCCGCGGCCGCGCCGGCCGGGAAACCGCCGCCCGCGAAGCAGCCTGCGGCGCTGCCCATCCCGTTCGCGGAGGCACCGGCGCCGTCGCTGCTGGAGAAGTTCGCGCTGCCGACCCTGTCGCTTGGCGGTGCCGGCCCGGTACCACCAGGCGCGCCGGTCGTCGCGTCGGGAAGCCCGGGTGGGCCCGGCCCGGCGTCGGCGTCGGGGCCCTCGGCAAGCAAGGTGACCGGTGGCATCTCGACCGCCCTCACGATCGCGGGCGGGCAGGGGCCGGCGCAAACATGGCTCTACCAGTTTGGCGCGGAGCTGGCGGACACGGCACCAGAGGTCGCGAAGAGCGATCTGGCGACCATTAAAGGCGCCTACGGCGTGGTGAACGTCGCCAGCGGTGTGCTGGGTGGAATCAGCACCGGGCTGAACAGCCCGAACACAACCACCGGCGGGAAGGTGGGCAGCGGCGTCGTCGCCGGCGGCGCCAGCATCGCGGTGGGCCTGACCGGAGTCGGGACGGTGGCCATGGCCGGCGACGCGGGAATCAAGTTCGCCTTCGGCGTGGACCTCGGGCTGAACAGCGGAATCAGTTTCCTCGCCGACGGCTCGACCGCGCTGGTCGAGTCGTTGTTCACCGACGACATGTCGGCCCGGCAGGAGATCGACCGGCGGGCAGCCGAGGGCGAATACGGGCTGATCATGGAAGGGGCATATGCCTTCGGCGGCTGGGTCTCCAGCTTCTGGTAGCCGCGGGAGAACCGTGACCTCGGCCCAGCCCAGCGCCCAAAGCCCAAAGCCCAAAGCCCGACGAACCTCGTGTCCTGGTTCTCGGCCTCCTGACATTGAATTCTTCCCTCGGACCCCCTCCACAGAACCCCTGACGACATCCGGCGGCTCGGTCGAAACGGAGCGGAAATGGCGAGCACCCAGACGAGCATCGCGGCGAGTGTCGGCATCACGTCACCGGCGCAGAACGCGGCGGTCTTCACACCGACCATCACGGTGACGGGCACGGCGGTAGCCACCAGGTTCGTGACGTCGACCGGAAGCGACGGAGCCCCGTCGGTCGAGGAGCAGCCGCTGCAGATCATCAAGGTCGAGGTCCAGCTCGGCTCGGGCGGCTTCGCCGCGGCCACCCCCGCCGCCTCCGGCGGGTCGCTGTCCGCCTGGACGTTCACCACCGCCACCCCGCCCGGCCCGGCACAGCTCACGATCACCGCCCAGATGACGTTCCGAACCTCGTCCACTACCACGGACACCCGGACCAGCTCCCGCACCGTGAAGCTGGACACCACCGGGCCGACGGTAATGGTCGACCAACCGATCGCGGGCCAGCAGGTCGCGCTGCCGACGACCGCGCCGGACGCCCAGCTCCCGCTCCTGGTGACCGGCACGGTCGGCGACGCCGAGAGCGGGGTGAACCAGGTCACCGTGGCGGTAGGCACCGGTCCGGCGGCGACCGCGACGCGCACGGGGACGAACGGTGTCAACTGGTCCGCCACGGTGACGGTGCGCCCGCCGGCGGGCGCCCAGAACGTGGTGGTGCTGGCCCGGGACAACCGGAGCAACGTCACGACCGCCTCGGTGACGATCGACGTGGCGGCGCCGTTCACCGCGCCCGACCCCGCGGGCGTGCTGAGCGCCGGCGGGTACCTGTCCGACCTGCTCGCCTTCGCGCTGGACCGGGTCGCGAACGGCCAGGCGACGGCGTCGGCGCTGGGCATGGTCTTCTGCCAGCGCTTCGAGCAGGCCGCCGCGGCCGCGAACGCGCCGGTGGCGACGGCCCCGGTCCCGCAGGCCCGGGTGGCCGTCGAGGTCCTGCGTGACTACCTGCAACGCCGCGCCACGCTGTCCGGGCCGGCGCTCGAGGCGCGAGGCGCGGCCGACCGCCGGTACCTGCGCGCCGCCTACCGGGCGGTGCTGCGTGGGCTCGGCACCTCGCCCGAGGAGCTGCGGTCGGCACGCATCGCCGACGACGCGACCCGCGCCGCGCTCGCGGCCCGGCTCGGGCTGGCGGCATTCACCGTGGCCGACCTCGACGCGCTCGCGCTGGACCCGGACACGTTGACCGCGGCGAATCTGGAGGACGTCTACGGGGTCGTGGACACGGGCCGCAACCCGTACACTCCGCCGAGCCGTCCGCTTCCGCTCCTGCTGGAGCGCCAGCTCACCGCCCTGCACAACACCTGGCAGCGCCAGGACGACGCGGCCGGCGTACCGATCGTCGACCCGGACCTGGTGACCCCCGCCGACATCCCGCCCGGCAGCCCCGCGGGCCCGCTGCGGACCGCCCGCCGTGGCCAGATCGACGCCGAATTCACCGCGCGTAACTCCCAGGTGACGCAGGCGCTGGCGGCGCCCGGGGCGACACACGGCGGCGTGTTCACGACGGTCGTCGACGGCGTGCTCGGCGTGGGCGCGGCCGCAACGCTGGCCGCTCTCGGGGCCGACGAGCTGGCCGGGAAGGACATCGGCCCCGGTGTGGCGGCACTGCGCCTCGACCTCGCGGCGTTTCGCCGGCTGGTGGCGATCCGCGGGCTCGCGACCGTCAACGCGGTCAGGCAGGGCGAGTGGGCCGACGTGGTCGCGATCGTCGTCGCGGTCCGCAAGCGCCGCGACTTCTACCCGCCGTGGCGGGCCCAGGAGTCCGGGCTGTGGCTGGGCCCCGACCATCTCCGTGTCGCCTCGTCGCCTCCCGCGGCGCCGGCGGCCCTGCCCGCCTGGCTGACCACGCTGGCGGCGCGGGTGGGCTGGGAGAACATCGTGCGTGCCAGGGAGAGCGAGGAGCGGGCAGTCCGCGAGGCGTTCGCCGCGGCGGCGCGGGCGGCGGACGTGGAGACGCTGCCGCGCCTGCGGGACGACCTGATCGCGGTCGTCGGCTCCGCCCGTCCCGGCTCGACCGGCTCGACCGGCTCGGCTGGTCCGGCTGGTCCGCTCGCCCCGGACGCGGCCGGCGACGCCCTCATCGACGAGCTGCTGCTCGACTTCTTCGCCGCCGGCACCACCCTCACCAGCCGGTTGGACCAAGCCATCGAGACCCTGCAGGGGGTGCTGTTCGCCGTGCGCGCGAAGCGGCTGAAGAGCGCGTTCGCGGTGCTCGGGTCGAACCCGGCGACCGGTCCGAACGGCTGGGCGCTCACCCAGACGAACGGCTACACGGACGCCGGATTCGACGAGGAATGGCGCTTCCTGGGTGAGTACGGGACCTGGCGGGCCGCCATGTCGACGTTCCTCTGGCCGGAGAACGTGCTCGGGCCGACGCTGCGCCGGACGCCGGGCACCGGCGAGACACCCAACGCCCTCGTCACCACCGCCAGCTTCCGCGCCCTGGCCGAGCGGGTCCGCGGCAACTTCGGCCTGACCCCCGCCCAGGCCCGGGCGGAGGCCCGGGACTACCTGACCGAGCTGCGTACGGAGTTCCCGCCCACCGCCAGCCCCACGCTGCCGGCCGCCGTGCGGGACGACGCCAAGGTGGTCATCACGGAGCTGCTCACCGACAGCCAGCTGGCCCAGCGGCGCGACGTCCTGCTCGCTACCGGGACTATCCCCAACCCGCCGTCCGGGACCGTCGGTCAGGACTACGCGTTGTTCGCCCCGCCCAGCGGCGCCGTCGGCGTCAACACCTCGTTCGCCACCACCCGGGTGTGGCTGGCGGAGGTGTTCTTCTTCGTGCCCATGCTGATGGCCGAGCAGCTGGCCAAGTCCGGGCAGCACCTCGCCGCGCTGGACTGGATCCGCACGGTCTACGCCTATGAGCTGCCGCCCGGCGACCGTAAGATCTACCGCGGCCTGCGGCTGGAGGAGCCGCCGGCCGGCAGCGTCCCGCCGCCGGTCGTCCGGAGCGTGGGCTGGCTGCTCGGGAACGGCATGCGACCACACGACCTGGCGGTCAACCGTTCGGGCGCGTACTCGCGGGCAACCCTGCTCACCCTCGGCCGTCAGCTTCTCGCCTTCGCGGACGCCGAGTTCAGCAGGGAGACCCCGGAGTCGCTGCCCAGGGCTCGGCAGCTGTACGACGCGGCGCTCGACCTGCTCGCCGGCAGCCAGGGCGAGTTCACCCCGCTGAAGGACGGCGCCGGCGTGCCGCTCGCGCCCAACCCGGCCCGGTCGGCCCTCCAGGAGCGGGCCACCGGCGGGCTGCGCAAGCTGCGCACCGGGCTCAACCCCCTCGGGCTGGAACGGGCGACGTCCCGCAAACCCACGCCCTACCGCTTCGTCACCCTTCTCGACCGGGCGCGACGGCTGGTCGGCACCGCGCAGCAGATCGAGGAGCGGTTCCTCGCCGCGTTGCAGCAGGCCGACGCCGAGGCGTACAACCTGCTCAAGGCGCGCCAGGACATCACGGTCGCCCAGGCCACGGTCCAGCTGCGCGACGTCGCGGTCGCCGAGGCGCACGCCGGCGTCGAACTGGGCGAACTGCAGCGCGGCCGAGCCGTCATCCAGCGGGATCACGCCCAGACGCTGCTCGACCGGGCCACCGGCCTCGGTGAGAAGGCGGCGGTGGCTGCTGCCGGGCTGCGGGCGCTGTTCGCGGTGGCGAGCGTCGCCCCCGGCATCGGTGGCGTGGCGGGCGCGTTCATGACCGGCCTCGGCGGGCGGTCGATCGGCAACGGGATCGCCGCGGCCAACCAGGCCGGCATACCCGGCGCGCTGGGCGCGGTCACCTCGTTCCTCGGCGCCGCGACCAGCTACGAGCGGCAGCGCGAGGACACGGCCACCCAGCTGCGCCTGGCCGGTCAGGACCTGGCCATCACCGACCAACAGGTCCGGATGGCCCAGCTGCAGGTCGGCATCGCCGAGGCCGACCGGCGCATATCCGAGCTCCAACTGGCCAACGCCCAGACGACGCTCGACTTCCTGGCGACGAAGTTCACCAACGCGGAGCTCTTCGAGTGGATGGCCGGCGTCCTCGGCGAGATCTACCGGTACTTCCTGCTCCAGGCCACCGTCATCGCCCGGCTCGCGGAACGGCAGCTGCGGTTCGAACGGCAGGAGGAGCTGCCCGAGTTCATCCGCGCCGACTACTGGGAGCCGCCAGCCTCCGCGGGCCGCGGCGGGTCCGCGTCCGGCCCCGACCGGCGCGGGCTCACCGGCGCCGAGCAGCTGCTGCGCGACCTCACCCAGCTCGACCAGTACGCGTTCACGACCGACCGGCGGCGGCTGCAGCTGTCGAAGACCATCTCGCTCGCCGCGCTGGACCCGGTGGCGTTCGAGCAGTTCCGGGAAACCGGCATCCTCGCCTTCGCCACCCCCGGCAGCTTGTTCGACCGCGACTTCCCCGGGCACCACGTGCGTCTGATCAGGAGGGTTCGCACCTCGGTGGTGGCGCTGATCCCACCGGACGCCGGTATCCGGGCGACGCTCACCAGCGCAGGCGTGTCGCGCGTCGTGATCGAGACCGATGCCGGGTTCGAGACCGTGGCGATCGGACACGGGCCGGAGGAGGTGGCCCTGTCCGCCCCGAACAACGCGACCGGGTTGTTCGAGCTCGACGCCCAACCGGACCTGCGGCCTCCGTTCGAGGGGTTCGGCGTCGACACGACCTGGCAGCTACGCATGCCGAAGGCCGCCAACCCGTTCGACTTCTCGACCATGTTCGACGTGCTGTTCACCGTGGAGTACACGGCGCTGGACAGCCCGGTGCTGCGCGACCAGGTGACCCGTTCGCTCGATCCGCGGGTCGCCGTCGACCGGGCGTTCAGCTTCTGTCACACGCTGCCCGACGCGTGGTTCGACCTGAACAACCCAGACCAGTCGGCCACGCCGATGCGGATCGGGTTCCGCACCGACCGCGGCGACTTCCCCCCGAACCTGGACTCCCTGACCATCGGACAGGTGGTCCTGTTCGCCGCCGGGACGGGCGGACAGATCGTGGCGCTCACGGTCGACGAGCTCTCGTTCACCGCGGACGACACCGGTGAGGTGATCGCCAGCACAGGCGCCGCCACCCCGGTGGACGGGATCATCAGCACCCGGCGCGGCAACGGGACACCCTGGCGCGGGCTGCTGGGCCGGGCACCGTCCGGCGAATGGGAGATCTCCTTCCGCGACACCCAGGAGCTGCGCACCCTGTTCAAGGACCAGCGGATCAGCGACCTGCTGTTCGTCCTGACCGTCGAGGGGATGACGCCGGACTGGCCGAACTGACGCAGACCGCGTGAAAAGCCGGGCAGGCTGGCACGACACGCCATAGATCACCAGCGACCGCGATCGACCGCTGCCCCGTCCGCGGCCGGGCTAGACGAGTAATTCCGATCTCTGGTCAGTGGTCGTAGGCGATCAGGGAGCGGGTGACGGGCGCGGCGGTCTTGTTGTTGTGCCAGATCGCCGCGGCCATCGCCAGTAGGCGCTGGGCGACGCGGACCGCGACGCCCTCGAAGGTCCGCCCGCCGTGTTGTTCCAGGTCGAGTTGGCCCTTGAGGGTGTCGTTGACCGACTCGATGAGCTGGCGGACCTTCTTGAGCATCGGCTCGCCGTTGCGCGCCGTCTCGTCCTTGCGGTGCGGACGGAGCAGGTCGATGCGCTGCTCGGACAGTGCCGCCTCGAGGTCGTTCGAGGCGAACCCCTTGTCCGCGATCAGCAGGATCCGGTCTCGTTCGGCGATCAGGGCGGCGTCGTGGTCGAGCATCGCGGCGAGCACCTCCCGTTCGCCGATCTTCGGGTTGGCCAGTGCCCACAGGACGGGCATGCCGGTCGGGGTGCAGACCAGGTAGAGCTTGAGGCCCCAGTAGAACCGGGAGTGCGACGCGCAGTAGCCGTAGCCGGCCCAGCCGGCCATCTCGGAGCGCTTCACGGTCGGCCGGGACATCCCGCACGGGACGGGGGTGGCGTCGGTGATCCAGTGGTTGTCGAACCAGAAGTCGCTGTCGACCGCGACCGCCCTGATCGCCTCCTTGACCAGCGGCAGCGCCGTCTTCAGACGCCGGTTGTAGCCGGACTGGCCCGGCAGATACGGGAACATCCCGGTCAGATGCCTGCGGGCGTAGCGCAGCCAGCGGGCCTCGGAGTGGTGGCCGAGCAGGGCCTGGGCGACCGCGAGGCAGACGAGTTCGGAGTCGCTCAGCGTGGGTGGCCGTCCGGTCCGTCGTCTCCCTCCGATCCGGTCGTCGATCTTCACATAGAGTGCGGTCAGGAGGGTTTCCAGGTCTTGCGTCACAACTCGATCTTGGAAACCCTCTCTCCATGCCCGACCACCGGTCACCCAGACTTCGGACTTACTCGTCTAGGTGGTGCGGGAGCGGGCTGGTCAGCGTTCGAGCATGCGCAGGCCGGCTTCGGTGTGGGTGTCGCCGGCGGCCGGGGGGAGGCTGGAGAGCCTGGTCAGGATGTCGGCGGGTAGCTGAAGGCTGTCGGCGGCGGTGTTCTCCTCGACGCGGGTCACGCGCTTGGTGCCGGGGATGGGGGCGAGGTCGTCGCCCTGGGCGAGTAGCCAGGCGATCGCGACCTGCGCGGGCGTGGCGTCCACCTCGACGGCGATGGCCTGGACCTCGTCGGCGAGTGCCAGGTTGCGCTGGAGGTTCTCCCCGGTGAAGCGCGGGTTGCCGCGACGGAAGTCGCCTTCTTCGAAGTCGGCCTCGTTGCGGACCGTGCCGGTGAGGAATCCGTGTCCGAGCGGGGAGAACGGCACCAGGCCGATGCCCAGCTCTCGCAGGACGGGCAGGATGCGGTCCTCGATGCCGCGGGTCCACAGCGAGTACTCGGACTGCACGGCGGTGACGGGATGGACGGCGTGGGCGCGGCGGATGGTGTCCGGGCCGGCCTCGGACAGGCCGATGTGGCGAACCTTTCCCTCGGCGACGAGTTCCGCCAGGGTGCCGACCGTCTCCTCGATGGGGGTGTTCGGGTCGACGCGGTGCTGGTAATACAGGTCGATGTGGTCGGTGCCCAGCCGCTTCAGTGATCCTTCGAGTGCGGTGCGGATGTTGGCCGGGCTGGAGTCCAGCGTCCACACGCCAGCCCCCGAGTGGGAGACGAGGCCGAACTTGGTCGCCAGAACGACCTGGTCGCGGCGGCCATTCAGAGCCTGACCGAGGAGCTCCTCGTTGATGTAGGGGCCGTAGATCTCCGCGGTGTCGATGAGGGTGACGCCGAGGTCGATGGCCCGGTGCACGGTGCGGATGGACTCCGCGTCATCGGTTCCGGCACCCGTCAGACCGTGGGACATGCCCATCGCGCCCAGCCCGATCCGCGCGACCTCCAGGTCACCCAGCTTGATGTGCTTCATGATGGCGTGCTTCTCCTCATGGAAAGGACTTGGAGCGAACGGTGCGGCCGGCCGCGCGACGGGGATCCGCGGTCATTCCCCTATCTCCTCGGCGGCGCCGAACAGGCCGTAGCCGGCGTTGGAGACGATCACGTCGACGCGGCCGGCGGCGAACGCGGCGTCCACCGTCGTGCGCACGGCGGGGCTGTGGCGGCGGCGTTGGGCCTGCGGGCGGTCACGGGCGCACCATCACCTTCAGCCGGCTGCGCTCGTCCATGGCCCGGTAGGCGTCGGCGACCTCGTCCAGGGCGACCTCGGCGTCGAACACCCTGCCCGGGTCGATCCGACCGGCGAGCACATCCTCGATGGCGGGTTCGAGGTAGGCGCGCACCGGGGCGGGGCCGCCGGCCAGCTGGGCGTTCTTCCCGAACAGCGACCCGAACCCGACCGGGGCCTCCTCGTACTGCGGGACGCCGACGCGGGAGATGATCCCGCCGGGGCGCACGACGCCGTACGCCTGCTCGTAGGCGGGCATCAGGCCGACGGCCTCCAGCACGACGTGGGAGCCCTCGCCGCCGGTCAGGTCCATCACCGTGGCGATGCCCTCTTCGCCGCGTTCGGCGACGACGTCGGTGGCGCCCCACTCCTTGCCCAGGTCGGTGCGGGAGGCGTGGCGGCCCATCAGGATGATCCGCTCGGCGCCCATGCGCCGGGAGGCCAGCACCGCGGACAGGCCCACCGCGCCGTCGCCGATCACGGTGACGGTCTTGCCGGGCTCGACCCGGCCCATGTGGGCGGCGTGGTAGCCGGTGAGGTAGACATCGCTCAGCGCGAGCAGCGAGGGCAGGAGCGCGGCGTCGACGTCGGTGGGGATCGTCACCAGGGTGCCGTCGGCCTGGGGTACGCGGACGGCCTCGGCCTGCGCGCCCCCGACACCCCCGGCGCCGTACCAGCCGCCGTGCGGGCAGGCGGTCTGGAAGCCGTCCCGGCAGATCGGGCAGGTGTTGTCGGCGAACGCGAACGGGGAGACCACGAAGTCGCCACGCCGCAGGCCGCGCACCTCGGAGCCGGTCTCCTCCACCACGCCGAGGAACTCGTGCCCCATCGGCACGCCCTGATCGGTCTTGTCCATCGAGTGGTAGGGGTGCAGATCGGAGCCGCAGACGCAGGCCAGGGTGATCCGGACGATCGCATCCGTGGGCTCGACGATCTTGGGGCCGGGGACGTTCTCGATCCGCACGTCTCCAGGCCCGTACATGAAGGTGGCACGCATGGAAGATCTCGCCTTTCGTGGCTTGCGGTAGCTCTGTGAACCGGATGGTCCGGAAGCGAAGGCCGCGCTGGTGCGGCCGGGCGGGGGGGCTCGGTCAGCGAGGCGACACGCTCAACCCTGCCCGTTCACGGCTGTTCCAGGCAGGCCGAGGCGTGCCAGGGGGTAGCCAGCCGGGGTGTGGCAGGGCCCCCCTGGACAGGCATGGCGCACAGCTGGCGGAGAGACACTGGCGTGATGGCACCCGAGCCGCACAGCGGCGGCGACGAGCTGGGACGCTTCCTGCGCGCCCGCCGCACCCAGACCAACCCCCAGTCCGTCGGCCTGACCCCTGGCCCTGGCGTGCGCCGCACCCCGGGCCTGCGCCGCGAGGAGCTGGCCACGCTCGCGGGCGTCAGCATCGACTACTACACCCGCCTGGAACGCGGCAGGGAAACCCGTCCCAGCCCGGCCGTGATCGACGCTCTGGCCCGCGCCCTGCAGCTGGACGACGCCGAGCACCAGCACCTGCGCGACCTCGCCGTGCACGCCGCCCGCTACGCGCCCCAGGCCGCCCAGGCACCCAGCCGCACCGTGCGCCCGCACCTGAACCTGGTGCTCGAAGCCCTGCGCCCGAACCCTGCCTACGTCGTCAGCCGCAGCATGGACGTCCTCGCCCACAACCCCGGCGGCCTCGCCCTGTACGCCGGGCTCGCCGACTGGCCGGCCACGCAGCGCAACCTGGCCCGCTACCTCTTCCTGCACCCCGCCGCCCGCGAGGTCTTCCCCGACTGGGACAACCAGATCCGCGGCTGCGTCGCTCGCCTGCGCGCCCTGGCGGGCACCGATCCCGACGCCCCCGACCTCGCCGTCCTCGTCGGAGAACTGCTCGTCAAGAGCCCCGCCTTCGCCGGCCTGTGGGAACGCTACGAAGTCGCCGGCCGCAAGAACCTCACCAAGACCTTCCAGCACCCCCAGGTCGGAAAGATCACCCTCGGTTTCCAGGGCATGGCCCTCGAAGGCACCCCCGGGCACCGCATGGGCGTCTACACGGCCGAGCCCGCGACCCCCGACCACGACGCCATGCTCCTGCTCGACATGACCGCCCCCCGTACCGAGCCGAGATCATCCGAACACAGGCAGCACCACGGCGATCGGTGACGTCGGCGTGCGGACGATGTAGAGCGAACTGTCGGGACCGAGGCCGATGCCGGGGGTGGTCAGGTTCGTCGGGGTAGCCCTGCCTCCCTCGCCTGCGCGGCCGGTCGAGCTGATGCCCCAGCCGCCGACGCCGGCGACGGTGGTGAGCCGGCCGGCGGGGTCGATGCGCTGGACGGTTCCACTGACGATGTTCGTGACGCAGAGACTGCCGTCCGGGGCGTCCTCGATGGTGTTCGGGCCGTCGGCGGCCCCGCGCCGGTGTCAGGTCAGGTCAGGCCGGGGCGTCGGCGTCCTGCATCGAGGCTGCGAACTCCTCGGGGCCCTTCAGCGCCGCCGCCGGATCCATCCACATGACCTGCCAGCCGTGGCCGTCGAGGTCGAAGAAGCTGCGCGAGCACATGAAGCCATAGTCCTCCAGGCCATCCGCCTCGACGGCGCCCGCGGCCAGCGCGGCATCGGCGACCGTGTTGACCTCCTCGCGGGACGACACGCCGAAGCTGTAGAGCGCCAGCGCATGCGTGGCGGGATCGGCCATAGGCAGCTTCGAGAACTCCGCGAACTTGCTGTGGCTGAGCAGCATGATGCTGGCCTGCTCGCCGACCAGCATGCAGGCGGCGGTCTCGTCGGTGAAGTTCGGGTTGAAGCTGAACCCGAGCTTCGCGAAGAACGCCTTGCTGCGCTGGAGGTCTGCTACGGGGATGTTCACGAACAGCATGCGGCCGGGGTGCGCGGGAGCGGTCACGTCGGGTCTCCAGGTCGATAGTGCGACGAGTACGTCCAGGTAGACCGGCCGGGCCGGCGGAACTCATCGGTGAAGCGCGCCGCGGCCGCGCGCCAGACCACCGGGTGGCCTCACCATCTCCATCGCGCCCCTGCATTCACCCGGTGACGTGACAGCTCAGCCGCCTGCATCGCTCATCTCCACGCGTCAGCAGTGCCGCCTGACCGATCCGCGCACACGGTCCCAACCAGCTCGACCGGTTGCGACAGTTCGTCGAGCTCGGCGAGTTTCTCGTCGGAGAGCGAGAGTCCCGTGCCGGCGACGTTCTCGCGCAGGTGCGCCGTCGACGCCGACCGTGCCTGTCACGGTCTCCTACGAGCTGACCGACCTCGGTCTCTCCCTGCATCGGATGACGCGCGGGCTCAAGACCTGGGCCGAGATGCACATGGACGATGTGTTCGCCAACCGTGCGACGTACGACACCCGCACCGCCTGAACCGGGGGGCGAAGGCGTAGCGGTTGATCCGCCTGACCGCGCTCAGCGGAGGACTGGGCCGGCGAGTAGACGGTCGACCAGGGCGTTGACGTAGCCGGGAGTGAGCGGCCCGGCGCCGAACAGCACGCGGATGTATATCGGGGCGAGGATGTGGTCGAGAATGTCGAAGCCCTCGGGTGGGTGTTCACCTCGGCCGCGGGCCCGGTCCAGCATGCCCTGAAGCTGGCGTCCGCGTTCAGCCAGAAACGCGTCCCGTGCGCGCATGCCGGCCTCGCCTGCCGACGACAGCGCGACGATCAGGCGTAGTACCGCGAGCCCGTCGGGGCCGGTGACGTCGTGGGCGACGTTGGCGGCGTAGGTCCGCAGGTCTCGTTCCAGGCTGCCGGTGTCGGGAATCGGGGATGTCGTGGTCAGCCAGGTGATCGCCACGTCGGTGAGCAGGGCTTCGAGGGTTCCCCAGCGGCGGTAGATGCTGCTGTCGGCCACCTTGGCGCGGGCGGCGACGTCGCCGACGGTGAAGTGTCCGTAGCCACGCTCAGTGATCAGCCTGGTGACCGCCTGGTGTACCGCGGCATGAACGCGGGCGCTGCGCCCGCCAGGCCGGCGGGCCGGCTGCTGTTCCGCCACACCACCCATCTTAACGCAGCCCGGACTTGCGTTTGCCGGGATTGCCGCCCTACGGTGGTCTTAACGCAGCCATCCACTGCCTTAGGAGCGAGTATGTGGCCCCCGATCCTTCCCGAAGACCCGACGTCTGGCGCGAGACCCACGAGGACTACGGCATGACCGGCGTGATCGACCAGATCGACCGTGCCCTCGACATGACCGCCGCCGTGGTCAAGGGCATCACCGACGACGGACTCGCCGTTCCCACGCCCTGCCCCGGATGGGACGTACGCACCGAGCTGAACCATCTCGTCGGTGGCATGCGCATCTTCGCCGCCGAACTCACCAGAACCGACGCGGGCGCCGATCACGAGACCGACTGGCTCGGCGGCGACCCTCACGCCGCCTTTGCCACGGCCGCCGACCTCGACCGTGCCGCCTGGCACCGCCCCCACGTGCTCGGAATGACGGTGCACCTCGGGTTCGGCGCCGTCCCTGGGCCGATGGCCGCCCTCATCCACCTCACCGAGGTCCTTGTCCATGGTGCCGACCTGGCGATCGCCACCAGCCAGGAGGCCCTCCTCGACGAGCACGCCTGCGCGAGCCTGCTCACGGTCATGGTCGGCATGGACTTCGACACCTTCCGCCGACCCGGCATGTTCGGCCCCGCGCTCTCCGCCCCGGCCGGCGCCCCCGCTCACCACCAGCTACTGGCCTTCCTCGGCCGTACCCTCCCGCCACACTGACCCACAGCTCGTCCGCCCACCCGGGCGCCACGAGAGCGCCGACCGCCGGGTACCACGGGCGCAGAACGCGGCGCAGAGAGAAGACCCATAGACGAACCGGCCCTGCTGCTTGGCTGCAGCATGGGCGCCCCCGAACGGGCCGCCGGCTTCGAGTACTTCCTCGGGCGGCGGGCCGGGACCACGGCGCAGACCGTCTGCGACACCCGGCTCCTCGCCTCCCACACCCGCTTCAGGTCAATGATGGACGGCCGGTCCACCCCCACCGGACTGCGCCACCGCTGGCCCGCCCCAGCATTGGCCGCGGTCCTGCCCGATCGGCCACGGACCCGACCCCGCCCCCAGGATGGCGAAAAGATCTACAACATTATTGTTGACAATCTGTCGGCCATTCCGTCAGGTTGTGGGAGCTGATTGATCGCGCGCCCAAGGGAGTGCCCATGCGTGTAAGAGCCCTCGGTCTCTGGATCGAACGGAGTCGGCGACCCGCGCTCGTGGCCACAGGCGCGGTAACCGCCCTCTTACTCTCCGCCTGTGGAGGTTCGTCCGGTTCCGACTCGCCCTCGTCGGACTCGACGCCCGGTACGACGACCGTCAACGTCGGAGTGATCCCGATCGTCGACGTGGCGCCGATCTACCTCGGCGTGCAACAGGGCTTCTTCAAGGCGGAGGGGCTGAACCTCAAGCTGGCGACCGCCCAGGGAGGCGCCGCGATCGTCCCCGGCGTCACCAGCGGCCAGTACCAGTTCGGCTTCAGCAACACGACGTCGCTGCTGCTCGCCGCCTCGAAGGGGCTGCCGGTCAAGGCGCTGACCGCGGGCGTCGCCACCACGGGCAGCGAGGGCAAGGACTTCGGCGCCGTCGTCGTGCCCGCGGACAGCCCGATCCACAGCGCCGCCGACCTCGCCGGCAAGCGGGTGGCCGTCAACACGCTCAACAACATCAACACGACCACCGTGAACGCGGCGGTCCGTGCCGGCGGCGGCGACCCCTCCGGCATCGACTACGTCGAGCTGGCCTTCCCGGAGATCACGCCGGCGGTGGCGAAGGGCGACGTGGACGCGGGGCAGCTGGTCGAGCCGTTCCTCACCATCGCGAAGAACCAGGGCATGCGTGAGGTCACCTCGAACTACGCGGCGACGAACCCGAGCCTGACCATCGCTATGTACTTCACCTCGGCGAACTACGCCAAGAGCCACCCGGACGTGGTGCGCCGGTTCACCACGGCGATGAACAAGTCGCTGGCGTACGCGGACGGCAACCCCGACGCCGTCCGTACGGTCCTGACCTCGTACCTCAAGATCGACCCCGCCGTCCAGAAGGCGATCACGCTGCCCAAGTGGCCCACCGCGATCTCCACGGACTCCGTCGGCAAGCTGGCCGACCTGGCCGTCCAGGACAAACTGATCACGCAGAAGCCGGACCTGTCCGCGCTCCTGCCCTGACCCGCGCCGTCATGTCGTCGCGACAGCGCTCGGTCGCCCGGGATCCCGTGACACCGGCCGCCTCGACGGGTCCGCTCGATCCGGCCATGCCGGATCGAGCGGGTCGATCCCTGCCTTTCGCGGACGTGGGTCTGGGCCTGCTCGGCCTGCTTGTGATCGTCGCCGTCCTGGAGATCCTGCCCCGCAGCGGCCTGGTGGACCGCGACTACCTGCCGCCGTTCACCTCGATGGCCGCCGCCCTTGGCGGTCTCGTGCAGGAGCGGGACTTCTGGGTCGCCGTCGGCGAGACCATCCGCGGCTGGGCCGCCGGGCTGGCGCTGGCCATGCTGATCGGCGTGGCCGGCGGGCTGGTGATCGGCAGTGTGCCGCTCCTGCGCCAGCTCACGGCGTCGACGATCGAGTTCCTGCGCCCGATCCCGTCGGTCGCGCTCATCCCCCTGGTCGTGTTGCTCTATGGCAGCCAACCGCGCTCCGCGCTCGTCCTCGTCGTCTACGCCGCGACGTGGCAGGTGCTCGTCCAGGTCCTCTACGGCGTGGCCGACATCGACCCGGTGGCGCGGGACACCGCCCGCTCCTACCGGTTCTCCCGGCTCTCGGTCGCCCGATCGGTGGTCTGGCCGACCACCCTTCCCTACGTGCTCACCGGTTTCAGGCTGGCCGCCGCCGTCGCGCTGATCCTGGAGGTCACCGCGGAGCTCGTCATCGGCGTCCCCGGGCTCGGGCAGTCCATCGGGGTCGCGCAGTCCTCCGGCGCGGTCGCCGACACGTACGCGCTCGTCATCGTCGTCGGCCTCCTCGGCGTCCTGGTGAACCTCGCGGCCAGGGCCGTCGAGCGCCCGGCACTGAGCTGGCACCCCTCCGTCTGGCGGGAGGCCGCATGAAAATCGCCCAGCGCGGTGTCGGCGTCCCGCGGGGCGTGCGCACCGCGGCGCTGCGGCTGGTGACGGGGCTGGCGCTGCCCGCGGTCCTCGTCGCCGTCTGGTGGATCGTGACGGCCGGCAGCACGAGCTTCTACTGGCCGCCGCTGTCGACGATCCTCCGGACGTTTCCGGACACGTGGTTCGGCGACCGGATCACCACCGACGTGCTGCCGAGCCTCGGTCGGCTCACGGCCGGGTACCTGCTCGCCGTGGTGATCGGCGTCGCCGTGGCCATCCCGATCGGCCTGTCCCGCGTCCTGCGGGCGCTGACCGAGCCGGCGCTGGAGTTCTTCCGGGCCATCCCGCCGCCGGTCCTCGTGCCGGTGATCGCGCTGTTCGCCGGCTACACCGGATCAGCCTCGAAGATCCTGACCATCGCGTTGGGCTGTGTCTGGCCGATCCTGCTCAACACGGTCGAGGGTGTGCGCGCGGTGGACGAGGTCCTGCTGGACACCGCCCGCAGTTATCACCTGCGCCGGCGCACCACCCTGCTGCACGTGGTGCTGCGTGGGTCCAGCCCGCGGACGTTCGCAGGGGCACGCCAGGGGCTGTCGATCGCGGTGATCCTCATGGTGGTCAGCGAGCTGTTCGGCGCCAACCACGGGCTGGGAGCCAGCGTCGTGCAGTTCCAACGCGGGTTCGCGATCCCGCAGATGTGGACGGGGATCATCGTCCTCGGCCTGGTCGGGGTCGCGCTGTCCGCCATCTTCCAGATCGTCGAGCACTTCGCCCTCGCCTGGTACCGGGGCCTGCGCGACGCCGACCGAGGAGCCTGACAGATGAATGGCATCGAGGCGGCGAAGCCCGCCCCGCCGGCCGAGACCGGCCCGGACGACGACGGGCCCCCCGGGCTGACGCCCGACACCGCGGTCGCCCTGGACGTCCGTGCTCTGGGCAAGGTCTACTCCGGTCACGGGCGCCCGGTCGAGGCGATCCGCGACCTGACGTTCACCGTCGGCCGTGGCGAGTTCGTCTGCGTGGTCGGCCCGTCCGGGGCAGGCAAGACGACCCTGCTGCGCTGCGTCGCCGGGCTTCTCGACCCGTCGCGCGGCGAGATCCTGCTCGGCGGCGTCCGGGTGACGGCCCCGCCTCGCGACATGGCCGTCGTGTTCCAGGAGTACGGGCGAAGCCTCTTTCCCTGGATGACCGTCCGGCGCAACATCGAGCGGCCCCTGATCGAGAAGGGCATCCGGCGCGCCGAACGACGCGCCGTCGTGGACGAGGCGCTCGCGGCCGTCGGTCTCACCGACAGCGGCGACGCGCATCCCTGGCAGCTCTCCGGCGGCATGCAGCAGCGGGTGGCCATCGCCCGGGCCGTCGCCTACCGCCCGAGCGTCCTGCTGATGGACGAACCGTTCGCGGCGGTGGACGCGCAGACCCGCGCCGAGCTGGAGGACCTCGTCCGGGCGCTGTGGAACCGGCTCGGGGTGACCGTGCTGTTCATCACGCACGACATCGACGAGGCCGTCTACCTCGGCGAGCGTGTGCTCGTGCTGTCCGACCGCCCCACCACGGTGCTGGCCGACCTCCGCGTCGACCTGCCGGCCGAGCGGGACCAGCTCCTGACCCGTTCGGCCGCGAGGTTCGGGGAGTTGCGCGGCCAGGTCTACGCACTCGTCCAGCAAGCGAAGAAGGGACATCGCCCGTGACCTACCCGGCTTCCGGCAACGGCTCGCTGCTCGTCGTCAGCGCGCATGCCGGCGACTTCGTGTGGCGGGCCGGCGGGGCGATCGCCTCGGCGGCCGCGCGTGGCGATCGCGTGACGGTGGTCTGCCTGAGCTACGGCGAGCGGGGTGAGTCAGCCCGCGCCTGGCGCGAGGGCCTGCGCCTGGACGAGATCAAGGCGTTGCGTCGGACCGAGGCGCAGCAGGCCGCCACCGCGCTTGGGGCCGACGTCCGTTTCCTGGACGCCGGGGACTACCCGTTGCCGGAGTCCCCGGAGCTGGTCGACCGCCTGGTCGGGATCTACCGGGAGGTGACACCGACGATCGTGCTGACACACACGTTTTCCGACCCGTACAACAACGACCACGCGGTGGCCGCGCGGATCGCGACGCAGGCGCGGATCCTCGCCCAGGCGGCCGGCTACGACGCTCCCGGCGCTCCGCTGGGCGCACCACCGGTGTTCCTGTTCGAACCCCACCAGCCGGAGATGTGCGGGTTCAGCCCCGAGGTGCTGCTGGACATCACGCCGGTGTTCGAACGCAAACGCGCCGCGATGGAGGAGCTGAAGGCCCAGCAGCACATGTGGGACTACTACACGGACCTCGCCAGGCGGCGCGGCGTCCAGCTGCGGCGCAACGCCGGGCCGAACCTCGGCCTCTCCCATGGCACGATGGCCGAGGCGTTCATGCGGGTCTACCCGCAGGTGACGGAGGTCCTCTCATGAGGACGATCGTCGTCACGGACCCGCCGCGGGCCGACGCCGAGGTCGCCACAGCCCTCGGCGCGCACGGCGTCGCCACGGTCCACGAGGCCCTCGGGCGCATCGGGTACCTCGGCCCGGCGTTCCGCCCGGCCTGGCCCGGCGCGCGGATCGGCGGGACCGCGGTGACCGCCCTGTGCTGGCCCGGCGACAACCTCATGATCCACGTGGCCGTCGAGCAGTGCGGGCCCGGGGACATCCTTGTCGTGGCGACGAACTCGACGTCCGACGACGGCCTGTTCGGGGAGCTTTTCGCGACGGCGCTGCGCCACCGCGGCGCCCTGGGCGTCGTCGTGGCGGGCGGCGTCCGGGACGTCGCCGACCTGCGCGACGCGCGGTTCCCGGCCTGGTCCCGCGCGGTCAGCGCGCAGGGCACGGTCAAGGCCACCCCCGGTGCCGTCAACGTCCCGGTCGTGCTCGGTGGCCAGAGCATCCACCCGGGTGACGTGATCGTCTGCGACGACGACGGCGTGGTGCGGGTGCCGCGCGCGGCGGCGCCGGCCGCCCTCGCCGCGGCCCGCGCCCGGGCGGAGAAGGAAGAGGCGACCCGCGCGGCGTTCCTCGGCGGTGAGCTGGGCCTGGACCGGTACGGGCTGCGGGACCGGTTGGCACAGCTCGGCATCGAGTACGTCTCGCACGCCGACTACCAGCGGGAACGCCCCGATGACCAGTCATGACGACATCGGCGTCCGCGCCATGATGATGCGCGGTGGCACCTCACGTGGCCTGTACTTCCTGGCCTCCGACCTGCCGGCCAACCCCGCGGAGCGCGACGACCTGCTGCTGCGGCTGATGGGTACGCCCGACCCGCTCCAGATCGACGGGCTCGGCGGCGCGACCTCGCTGACGAGCAAGGTCGCCGTCGTGTCGCCGGCGGCCGACGGCCAGGCGGACGTCGACTACCTGTTCCTGCAGCTGGGCGTCGACGAGGCGACGGTCAGCGACCGGCAGAACTGCGGCAACATCCTCGCCGGCGTCGGTCCGTTCGCACTCGAACGCGGCCTCGTCCGAGGCGGCGCGCAGACGGCCGACGGCCTGGCGACGGTGCGCATCCGGATGGTGAACACGAACAGCATGGCGGTCGCCCGCTTCCCCGGCCCCGGTGGGCGGCCCGACTACCGCGGCGACACCGCCATCGCGGGCGTGCCCGGGACGGCGGCGGCGGTCTCCCTCGCGTTCACCGGCACGGAGGGTTCGACGACCGGCCGCCTGCTGCCCACCGGCCGGGTCCGCGACGTCGTCGACGGCGTACAGGTGACGTGCGTCGACAACGGGATGCCCGTCGTGCTGGCCGAGGCCGCCTCGCTGGGACTCGACGGGAGCGAGCCGCCGGATCTCCTGCGCTCCGACGCCACCCTGCGCGAGCGGATCGACGCCCTGCGCCGCGCGGCGGCCGACGCGATGGGACTCGGCGACGTCCGCGGGGCCCCTGTCCCCAAGACCGTGCTCGTCAGCCCGCCCCGGGACGGCGGCCACGTCGCCACCCGCAGCTTCATCCCGGTGCAGCCGCACACGACGATCGGCGTGCTCGCCGCGATCAGCGCGGTGACCGGAATGCTGATACCGGACGCCGTCGGGCACGGCCTCGCGGCCCGGCGGCCGGCCGGCGCGCGCTTCGTCGACGTCGAGCACCCCACCGGTCACCTGCTCGTCGACGTCGAGGTCGACACCACCAGCCAACCGGTGCGGGTCCGCCGCTCGGGCGTCGTGCGCACCGCGCGCAAGCTCTTCGACGGCGTGGCCTTCCCACGCGACCACTGACGACCGACGACTGAGTACTGACGACTCACGACTCACGGCTCCGGCCCGCGCCCGGCGGCCGCTGCGGCCGCGCCAGCCACCACGGGCCGAACGAACGACTGGAGGAGCGGATGGCTCGGATCATCGGCGGCGTCGCGGTCTCGCACACACCGACCATCGGCTTCGCCTACGACGCGGACAAGCAGGACGACCCCGCCTGGGCGCCGATCTTCACCGCGTTCGAGCCGGTGCGCGACTGGTTCAGCCAGCAGCGACCCGACGCGATCGTCTACGTCTTCAACGATCACGTCACGTCGTTCTTCTTCGACCACTACTCCGCGTTCACGCTGGGGATCGGCGACAGCTACCCCGTGGCGGACGAGGGCGGCGGCCCGCGGGCGCTCCCGGCGGTGCCCGGGAACCCGCGCCTGGCCCAGCACATCGCGACGAGCCTCGTCACCGACGAGTTCGACATGTCGTTCTTCCAGGACAGACCGCTCGACCACGGCTTCTTCTCCCCGATGTCGGTCCTGCTCGAACACGCGGACGGCACCTGGCCGACGACCGTCGTCCCGCTCCAGGTCGGCGTGCTGCAGTTCCCCATCCCGTCCGCCGCCCGGTGCTTCAAGCTGGGCCAGGCACTGCGGCGCGCCGTCGAAAGCTACCCCGAGGACATCAGCGTGGCCGTCGTCGCGACCGGTGGGCTCTCGCATCAGGTGCACGGCGAGCGCGCGGGTTTCAACAACACCGACTGGGATCGAACGTTCCTCGACACGATCACTCGCGATCCCGCCACCCTCGCCGCGATGACCCATGCCGAATACGCGGAGCTCGGCGGCCTGGAAGGCTCCGAGGTCATCATGTGGCTGATCATGCGGGGGGCGCTCTCGGAGAACGTCCGTCAGGTGAGCAGCTCCTTCTATCTGCCATCGATGACCGACATCGGCACGCTCGTCCTGGAGAACGAGACGGCGGACCTTCCGGTGGCGGCACAGGACCGCCACCGCCACCGCGAGCGCATGGCGCAGCAGCTCAGGGGCATCGACCGGCTTCCGGGCACCTACCCGTTCGACCTGGCCCGCAGCCTCAAGGCCTACCGGCTCAACAAGTACCTGCACGCGATGATCGACCCGGCGCACCGGGCCCGCTTCCTGGCCGACCCCGAGGCGTCGTTCGACGAGGCGGGCCTCACCGACACTGAAAGGGATCTCGTTCGCCGGCGGGACTGGCGAGCCATGATCCACTACGGCGTCATCTTCTTCGTGCTGGAGAAGCTGGGGGCCGTGGTCGGCACCTCGAACCTGCACATCTACGCCGCGATGCGCGGCGAATCGCTGGACGACTTCCTGGCCACCCGGAACACGAAGGTGCTCTACTCGGTCTCCGGAAGTCAGGCCACGAAGAGCGACCCCTGGAAGACGTCACCAGAAGGCGACGCGCCGGCAACCTAGATCCCATCCGCGCCGCGCCGAAGGGCCGTCAGGCGGTCAGGCGGTCTCGGTCTGCCGCAGGGCCTCGATCACGCTCGCGATGTGGGCCCGCGCGGCGGCCTCGGCCTTGGCAGGGTCACGCTCGGCGATGCCCGCGATGATGGCCAGGTGCTCCGCGAGGGACACCTGCGGGCGGCCGGGCCGCAGGGACAGGCGGAACTGGTATCGGACGAGCTGCGCGTTGAGGCGGTCGAGCACCTGGTTGGCCACCGGCTGGGCGGCGATGTCGCGGACCCGGCGGTGCAGCTCCCGGTTGAGGTCGGAGTACTTGATCGGTTCTCCGTCGGCGACGGCCGCGCTCAGCTGCTCACCGAGCGCGGCCAGTGACGCGATCTCGTCGTCGGTGGCGGCCCGCGCGGCCCGGCCGGCGCACAGGCCCTCCAGGACCATCCGGCACTCGGTGATGGCGACCGCCTCGTCCACCGAGACCACCCGCACCCGGGCACCCCGGTTCGGAATCCGCTCGACCAGGCCCTCGGCCGTCAGGTCGATGAGAGCCGCGCGCACACTCGCCCGGGTGACGCCGTACATCTCCGCGAGGTCACCCTCGACCAGCCGCTGACCGGGCGCGAGGTCGCCGCGCGCGAGCGAGTCCCGCAGGGCGTCCGCGGCGACCCGGGCACCGGCGGCACCTTCCCGCGGCGGGCCGTCCACAAGCACCTCCTTCGTTGCGACGGGCGGAGCACGGGAAGCTCAGGCGCCATCACACAACGATTGTCAACAATATCGCACACATTTTCGGCCGTCGAAGCATCGGAGTGGGTGGTGTCACAGGCACCCGTGATCACAGGCCGGTCGCCGCAGGCCCGGCGCAGAGCCGGCGCAGGCCGAGCCCTGATCAGCGGACGTCACACGGGATACCTGTCGGGTGGGACTGAGCGGTCGGGGACGCCGAACCTGGAGGCACCCGCGCGGCGGCGGTACCGTCTGGGCGCGGATGCCGGGCTTCCAGCGCGCCGCCAGTACTCAGGAAGGACGGCCGTGACGGATCGCCGGCAGTTGACGGCGTCGGGTCCCGGGTCGGCGTCGCCGGCAGGCACCCACGGTCCACAGGGGCGCGAGGTGGCGCGGCTCGCGCTGGTCGTGGGCGCCCTCGGCGTGGTGTTCGGCGACATCGGGACCAGCCCGATCTACACCCTTCAGACGGTGTTCAACCCGAGCGACCCACATCCCGTCCCGGTCAGCAGGGACAACGTGTTCGGCGTGGTGTCGCTGGTGTTCTGGTCCGTGACGATCATCGTCACGGTCACCTATGTGCTGCTGGCCATGCGCGCCGACAACGACGGCGAGGGCGGCATCATGGCCCTGATAACCCTGCTGCGGCGGCCGGGAACAGGGCGGGGTGGCCGGACCGCCGCGATACTGGCCGGGCTGGGCATCTTCGGGGCGGCGCTGTTCTTCGGCGACAGCATGATCACTCCGGCGATCTCCGTGCTGTCCGCGGTCGAGGGCATCAAGATCGTGCAGCCGTCGCTGGAGGAGGCGGTGGTGCCGGCCACCGCGGTGATCATCGTGATGTTGTTCCTCGTGCAGCGATTCGGCACCGCCGCCGTCGGCCGGATGTTCGGACCCGTGATGATCGTGTGGTTCGTGACCATCGGCGCGCTGGGAGTGGTCGGCATCTCCGGCCACCCGGCCATCCTCGAGGCGTTGTCACCCACCTACGCGGTGGGCTTCCTGACCGACCACTTCGGCATCGCCTTCTTCTCCCTCGCCGCGGTCGTGCTCGCGGTCACCGGAGCCGAAGCGCTGTACGCCGACATGGGGCACTTCGGCCGGCCGGCGATCAGCCGGGCCTGGCTGCTCCTGGTGTTTCCCGCCTGCGTGCTCAGCTACCTCGGCCAGGGCGCGCTGATCCTCGGCGACCCGGACAAGATCAGCGGCCCCTTCTTCCTGCTCGCCCCCGGCTGGGCACGGCTGCCACTCGTCCTCCTGGCCACCGCGGCGACCGTGATCGCCGCCCAGGCGGTGATCACCGGGGCGTACTCGGTCGCGGCCCAGGCCGCCGAGCTCGGCTACCTGCCCCGGCTGCGGGTCGTCCACACCTCGGAGTCGACCTACGGGCAGATCTACGTGCCGTGGATCAACTGGATGCTAATGGTGGCCGTGCTCACGCTGGTCTTCGCCTTCCGCAGCTCGGCGGCGCTGGCCTTCGCGTTCGGCATGGCGGTCACCGGGACGATCACCATCACCACCCTGATGTTCTTCTACATCGCCCGGTGGACGTGGCACCCGCCGCGGTGGCTGCTCTTCTCGGGCGCGGGCGTGCTGCTGCTGGTCGACCTGCTGTTCGTCGCGGCCAACCTGACCAAGCTCGTCCACGGCGCGTGGCTGCCACTGCTCATCGCGCTGACGGCGTTCACGGTGATGACCACCTGGCAACGCGGCCGCCGGATCGTCACCGCGCAGCGGGAACAGCACGAGGGGTCGCTGCGCGCGTTCGTCGACGACCTGCGCACCGGCGCCCTGCCCGCGATGCGGGTGGCGGGCACGGCCGTGTTCCTCAACCGCGGGAAGCGCACCGCGCCGCTGGCGCTGCGGGCCAACGTCGAGCACAACCACGTCCGCCACGACCATGTCGTGATCCTGTCGGTCGAGACCCTGCCCGTGCCACGCGTGCCGGCGAGCGACCGGACAGCCGTGGACGAACTCGGCTACACCGACGACGGCATCACCCACGTCACCGCCCGGTACGGCTACATGGAGACACCGGACGTGCTCGGCGCGCTGCGGATGCTCGACCCGGTAGCCACCGAGGGCGAGCTGGACCTGGCCGGGGCGTCCTTCTTCCTGTCCAAGATCGAGCTGAGACCCGGTGACGCACCGACCATGGCACGCTGGCGCAAGCGGCTGTTCATCGCCACGTCCCACCTGACGGCCGACGCGGCGGAACACTTCGGACTCCCCCGCGACCGCACCGTCGTCATGGGCTCACATATCGAGCTGTAGCGCTCGCGGCGAGGTCGTTGTCCTCACCAACCTCGCCCGCGCCGCCGACCTCGACTAGGGATTCGTGAGGGTGCCGCCCCCGGTCAGGCTCTGGGCGTTCGAGCCGGGGTCGGTGGGCGGCACATAGTCGTAGTGCAGGCGGCCCGAGGCGTCGATGGTCAGGCGGGCGGGCGGCGGAGCGCAGCCGTTGTTCCCCGGCAGCTCCTCCAGGTAGATCTCGGAGCCGTCGGCCGCGGCCGACAGGAGCTTCATCTTCCCGGAGCAGTTCAGGTGCAGCAGCACGCCGATGACCGTTCCCTGCTCGCCGCCGGCGATCTCGAGGGCTACGCGCCGGGGCGCGGCGAGATCGCTGCGCGCGATGTCGCCGGACCAGACGTGGATGAACGCCTTCGGGACCACCTGGATGGGTTCCTCGCCGGTGAGGAAGGGGGTGAACTCGGCGCCGTTCCACCGCCAGACGAAGGTACGGCGGGTGATCAGCCCGGGCGTGTCCCGCGCGGGTGGGTAGTCGACCGCGGTGACGAGCTCGTTGCCGATGGCACGGACCTTCCGGTCGGCGAACCCGGTCGGAACCTGGCCGTTGACCGCGGGCGGGCTGAGGGTGGCGAGCAGCGTGCGGTCGTCGCGATAGACCTGAACGAACGAGGTATCGACGGCGGGGCCGCCCGGGTCGAGGTGGCGGCAGTACAGAAGGACAGCCGCGTAGTCGGCGGTGGACCCGGCGACGAAGCGGCCGGTGGCGGAACCGCCGAACACCAGCAGCACGCCCTCGCCAGGACCGTCGCTGGTCGTGCCGGATACCAGCCCGCCGCCGTGGCGGAGCGTCACTCGCGATGCGCCATCGCCCGCGGCGCACCGCGCCGGCGGGTCGACGGTGGTGTTCGCCCAGTCCAGACCGGCAAAGGTGGAGCCAGTGTCCGCGGGCGCTGGCCGGCTGTCGCGCTCAGCCCCGTCGGTGCGGAGGGCGACCGGTAGCGAGACACCGACCGCGACCACGACCACGACCGCGGCCATGGCGGCGAGGGCCCGGGTCCGCCGACGGCGGCGCTGGACGCGGTGACGGACTGCTTCCGCCAGTCCAGGGTCGACGGACGGGTGGCCGAGCCCGGTCCGCAGGGTGGCGCGGACCTCGTCCTCGAGGGGAGTTGTGGTCACAGCGTGTTCCTCCCGCGCGGTGTGTTCGCCCCGGCCGGCTCGTCGCCGGGCGGGGGGTCGGCGATGTCGACCAGGTGGTGGCTGTCGCGGAGCCTGGCAAGACCGCGGAACGCCTGGCTGCGGACGGAGCCGATCGAGCAGCCGAGCGCGGCCGCCACCTCGCCCTCTGGCAGGTCGTGGAGGTAGCGCAGCACGATGACGGCCCGCTGACGGGGTGGCAGCGACAGGAGCGCACGGACCAGCCCGTCCCGCTGGGTGAGCCGGATGGCGTGGTCGAGCAGGTCGGGGCCGGCGGGCTCATGCTCGGCGAGCAGCGGCACCTCATGGCCCCGGACCCTCAGCCGGCGCCAGCGGCTGGTCGCGGCGTTGGCGAGCGCCCGGCGGACGTAGGCCTCCGGGTTTCCTACCCAGACCCGGTTCCAGTGGCGATAGGTGCGTTCCAACGCGCCCTGCAGCAGATCCTCCGCCTCGCCCCGGTGACCGCCGACGAGCCACAGCGCGGTCAGCAGCAGCCGGTCCCCCGACACGGCGACGAACCGTTCGAAGGTCCCCTCCGGGTCGTCACCGTCGTCCCTCTCCCGGTCGTCCAGCACCTCGGCCGCCTCCAGTCGCTCCGCTCCCTGCGCCGTCGCCCGCGTCAACGCGACGGAGCCGGCGCGCTATGAGTGGAACAACAAAGGATGAAACGGCCCGGGGCGGCGTGGTTCGCGCCCGCTATGGGACACGCAGGCGGGTCGGGTCGGGCAGGCCGTAACGCGCGTTCAGTACCTGCATCGCCGCGCCCGCCGCGATCACGTCGGTGCCGAGGCTGGTCAGGGTGACGTTGACGGTGAGCCAGTCGGCCCGGGGAACCTGGGTGCGCACGGCCCGTTCCACGGTCTGGTGGTAGACGGCGCCGTGGCGGAGCAGGTCGGACCCAGCCAGGACGACGTGGCCGAGGTCGAGGGTCTGCAGGAGGTTGATCACACCGGTCGCGAGCACGGCCGCGGCCGCGGCCGGATCAGTGGCACGGTTGTGGACGGCCTCCAGGCAGCCGTGCCGGCCGCAGACGCACGGTGGGCCGTCGAGCTGGACGACGGTGTGCCCGAACTCGCCGGCGTTGGTGTGCGTTCCACGGTGCGCCGCACCGCTCAGCCAGAGTCCGGCGCCGATCCCGGTCTCGACCAGGACCAGGGCGGCGTCGCGGAATCCGGCGCCGCATCGCCAGGCTTCGGCCGTCACTCCGGCGGTGACGTCCTTGTCCACCAGCACCGGCAGGCCGAGCCTCTTCTCGGCGAGATCGGCCAGCGGGACGTCGTGCCAGTGGCGCAGCCCGTGTGCGTCGCGGACCATGCCGCTGGCCTGGTCGAGCGGACCGATCATGCCGATTCCGACTCCCACCAGCCTGCGCCCGAGGCGGGTCGCCGTTGACGTACCGGTTTGGTCGGTGGCGCTCGCGCGGGTGGCTTCGAGGCCTGGCCGTGGTTGCGAATGTCCCGCGGCAGGTGGCTGGGCCGGCTTCCGTTCCGGGAACAGGTGGTGCTCGGTGGTCATGCCCTCGACGCCGGCAGCGAGGTGGGTCAGCAACTGGTCCGGGGTGAAGTCGGCCGGCAGCGACGTGGTGGTGGAGGCGCGGACCGTGCCAGCCAGGTCGGTCAGGGCGAGGCGCACGGCGCGCCGGGTGACGTGCGCGCCTATCGCCCAGCGGCTGTCCGGCACCAGCCGGTAGACCGTGGCCGGCTTGCCGAGAGCCGGGCGGCGCACCCCGGCCGGGACGATCACACCCTCCTCGACCAGGCGGGCCAGCACCTTGGACACCGCCTGCGGGGTCAGGCCGGTGACGTCGGCCACCATGCCGCGCTCGATCGTCGGCGTGGTCCGGGCCAGCGCGATGACGAGAGCCTCGTGGTAGTCCCGCAGAAAGGACAGGTGCACATCGTCACATTACACTAAAGCAACAGCGTTGCTATAGTCGCCGGCGTGGATGATCTCAGCCCTCGGCGCCGCTGGTCGGCGCTGCTCGCTCTGGCCCTCGGCGCCGTCGCGATCGGCCTGACCGAGTTCGCGCCGGCCGGGCTGCTGCCACAGATCGCGCACGGAGTGCTCAAGACCGAGTACTCCCGCTCCCCGTCGCACGCGGTGGCACACGCCGGCTGGATGATCACCGCGTACGCGCTGGGCGTGGTGGTGGGAGCGCCACTGATCGCCGTGCTCGCCGCCCGAATGCCTCGCAGGCGGCTGGTGCTGGGGCTGCTGGTACTGCTCATGCTCGGCACCGTCGTGTCGGCGCTGGCCCCGACGTTCGAGCTGGTGCTGGTGGCCCGGTTCGTCGCCGGTGTGCCGCACGGCGCGTACTTCGGGGCGGCCGGGCTGCTGGCCGCGTCGCTGATGGGGCCGGGCAACGAGGGACGAGGGTTCGCCGCCGTGCTCAGCGGGCTGACGGTGGCCAACGTGGCCGGCGTGCCGCTGGTCACCTGGCTGGGGCAGGCGGCCAGCTGGCGGGTCGCCTACCTGGCCATCGCCGCGGTCTTCCTGCTCGCGCTGCTGGCCGTGGCGGCCACCGTGCCGGAGACGCCTGCCGCCGGCGGGTCACCCGCGGCCGAGCTGCGGGCGCTGCGCCGACGGCAGGTGTGGCTGGTCGCCGTGACCGCCGCGGTCGGGTTCGCCGGATTCTTCGCCGTGGACAGCTACATCGCGCCGGTGACCACCTCGGTGGCCGGTCTGCCGCCCGGCACGGTGGCGTGGGTGCTGGTCACGGTCGGGCTCGGCATGACCGTGGGCAATGCGCTGGGCGGTATGTACGCCGACCGGAACCTGCACCGCGCCACACTGCTCGGCTTCACCGGCATGATCGCCGCGGTGGCCTTCTTCGGGCTGGCAGCGAGCACCGCGGCCGGGCTGTTCACGGCCGCCTTCCTGCTCGGCGCGACCAGCCTGTTCCTGGCCCCGGCCCTCCAGTCGCTGCTGATCGCCGTGGCGCCCGGCGCCCAGCTGATGGGGGCGGCGGTGAACCAGTCGGCCATGAACATCGCCAACAGCCTGGGCGCGGCCGTCGGCAGCGTCGTGATCGCGGCCGGCCTGGGCTACCGTGCCCCCGCCTGGGTCGGCGCGGCCCTCGGCGCCGTCGGCCTGACCTTGGCGACGATCAGCTTCGCTCTCGACCGCCGCGCCACCGCGAGAACGATCGGACCGGTTCCCGAGCCAGTGTCGCGGTGACCCGACGACGCAGCCGCTGAACGCCCAGCTCGACATGCGTCACCCCATACGCGGGCGTCTCGCTGTCGAACAGCGTCCGCGCAGCCATCGGGACGTCGCCGCTCAGCTGGTTTCGTAGTAGTCCGCCACCGCGCGGGACCAACGCTCGACGTTGAAGTTCTCGAAGTCTCCGGCCGCCTCGCACTCGAGGAGGTATTCGAGCGCCCTGGCCGCGTCCTCGGAGTCCGCCCATGCCGCCGACGGGTGGGCCTTCGCCTCATCGAGGCCAGCGCCGCAGAGCAGCTGGACATCGATCGAACAGTGCGCGTCGAAGTTGGTCTCCTTGGCCCCCCAGACCGTCAGGACGTCCGCCAGCGCGCCGGCGTTGAACAGCTGCACTCAGCCCACCCGCATCAGCTCGACGTCGGCGTCCCAGCCAAGGTCCGTCTCGGCACCCACCATGTCCCGCACCTCGCCGAGATCCATCGCGGCGGGCCGCAGGCCATACCGCCGGACCCACACCTTCCACGACTCCTCATCCACCGCGAGGCACCTCCCGTCACGTCACGGTCCGGCCGAATGATCGCTACGCACGGCCCGGGTCGGTCGGCCTGCGAGTGCGCAGGGCTGACGGTGGCCGTCCTGCCCCTCATGAAGCCCCACAGTGGCCCTCGCCGGGTAGCGACCTCCGGGCACGAGGGTCGCCTGGCTGAGCGCTGAGGCCCGGCGCCCTCCCGGACGGGGTCGTGACGTGCACGTTGGAACGGCCCCCCTCGCGCCCCAGCCGACCCACTGGAGTAACGGCGACGCATTCGGGCAGGAGATCCGCCCGCGCGGTCCGCGCGCGGACCGGGGCCGCTCCACGGCCCCGGTCCGCGCGCGGACCGCGGTGTCCGGTGCCGGATACGTCACTGTCCGGCAGCACCTGGACGGTTACGATCTACCTCCGCCCATAAGCACACATGTCGGTGATCGACACAGCTCACCGTCCGAGCATGGGACGGTGAGCTGTCGTGCCGCCATACACCCCCACCGGCAGCGGCGACAGGCCGCGCTCGTTCACCCGGCGGCTCGCCGCCGCCCGGGCGCGGCGAAGGTATCGCCGGCGCGGGTGGATGTCGCTCTCCGGGGTGGGAGAGGCACTGTTCGGCCTGGTCTGGATGGGGCTCGCGGTGCTGTTCCTGGCGGTCGCGGTCTGGAACGTGGTCGACATCGTCGAGCTGCGGTCGAACGGAATGCGGACGACCGGCACCGCGCTGCGCACCTGGACCGAGACCTACACCTCGACCAGCACGGACGCCAACGGAAACACGACGACGACCACGACGACGGACGAGTACACGCGGGTCCGCTTCACCGACCAGGACGGCGCCACCCAGATCGAGACGGTCTCGGGCAGGCACAAGCCTCCGTCGGCCGTCGCGCTCGTCTACCACCCGGGCGACCCTCACTCGGTCCGGGCGGCCAGCGAGGTGACCAACGTCGGTCTCGGGCTGGCCGTCTTCCTCGTCGTCTTCAGCGCCGGCTTCGTCCTGTTCGGCATCGCCCTGGCCACCGACTGGTGACAGCAGTCCGGCGGCAAGGATCGCATGGGCCTGGGGCGCAGGAAGTCGAACCAGGTGGTCACGGTCCGCTCGGGTGCGGGCTCGCGATGCCTGCCTCGCCCAGGATCTCCCAGACCGGCGTGGAGACTGAGTGCATGAATGCTGACGCCTCGGCGCGCGCCATCGACGCCGTCGTCCGCACCAGGATGGGGAGCGCCCTGGCCGCGGACGAGATCGAGCGGCTTGTGGCGGACTTCGTCGCCGGTCGGATCCCCGACTACCAGATGTCCGCCTGGCTGGCGACGGTGGCCTGTCGAGGACTGTCGCGGGCGGAGACCGTGGCCCTTACCCGGGCCTACGTGACCGGCGGTGAGACGCTCGACTTCGCCAGGACCGGGCGGCTGGTGCTCGACAAGCACAGCACCGGCGGCGTGGGCGACACGGTGAGTCTCGTCGTCGTGCCGTTGGTCGCGGCGTGCGGGGTGGCGGTGGCGAAGATGAGCGGACGCGGCCTGGGCCTCACCGGAGGCACGATTGACAAGATGGAGTCCATTCGTGGGCTGCGGCTGGAGCTCGACGCCGACGAGATCTATCGCCTGGTCGACCAGGTGGGGATGGTCATCACCGGGCAGAGCGCGCGCCTGACCCCCGGCGACAAGGTGACGTACGCGCTGCGGGACGTCACCGGAACGGTCGACAGCCTTCCGCTGATCGCGGCCAGCATCGTCAGCAAGAAGATCGCCGTGGGTGCGCATGGCGTGCTGTTCGACGTGAAGACGGGTGCGGGTGCGCTGCTCCCGGACCAGGATCGGGCGCTCGACCTGGCGCGGCTGATGGTCGAGGTCGCCACCGGGGCCGGCCTGCGTTGCCGGGCCGTGCTGACGGACATGAGCCAGCCGCTCGGGTACGCGGTCGGCAACGCGCTCGAGGTGAGCGAGGCGCTGGACGTGCTCAGGGGACGGGAGGTGCCGGGGCTGACGGAGGTGTGCCGCACGATCGCCGCCCTGATGCTGCGCGGCGCCGAGCCGGACCTCGCGCCGGAGGCGGCCGAGCGGAAGGTGAACGCGGTCCTGGCCAGCGGCGAGGGCTACGAACGGTTCCTCCGCTGGGCGGTGGCGCAGGGAGCCGAGCCGGACGCGCTGGCGGAGCCGGGCGGGCTGCCCACCGCCGACTGTCGTGAGCAGGTCGTCGCCGACCGCGAGGGCTACCTCGAGGACATCGACCCACGCGCCATCGGCACGGCCGCGATTAGGGTCGGCGCGGGCCGGCTCGTCAAGGGCGGACCGCTGGACCACTCGGCCGGGGTCGTGCTGCGCCACCGGGTGGGAGACCACGTGTCGATCGGCGAGCCGCTGGCCGTCATCCACCATCGCCACGGTGTCGAACCGCCCGTCGATCTCGTCCGGGACGCGTTCCGGGTGTCCGAGTCCGCGCCGCCCGGCAGACCGGTCGTCCTTCAGGTCATCTGACGGGCACCGACCGGAGCCTGTAGCGAGCCAAGACCCGATTTGGGGGCGTGGCCTGCGGTTTCACTGTTCGATCGGTGCCGCGCGCGATGATCGTGCCGGCGGTGGCGTCCTGCGGCCGAGGCGGTGCCCGGGCCAGCGAAAGGCGCCGGCGCCGGGGCGGCCGGTCCGGGACGGGGGTGCGGATGGGGCGGCTGGCGCTCGTGCGCCTGCGACGGCGACTGTTGCGGTTCGCCCGGCTGGGCGAACCGTCGTTGGTACTGGCGCCGGAGGCGATGGCGGAGGCGGAGGCCGCGATGGCCGGCCCCCGCCTGCCGGCGACGCGTGGCCACGAGTGTGGTGGTGCACCGCCGGGCTGCTGTCCTTCCTTCCGGTGCATGCGGCAGGGCGGCACGAGACCCGCGCGTCCGCCAGTCCGGAAACGGTGCTCGACCGGGTGGTGTCGTCCTACACGCCCACCGTGCGAGCGCTCACGCACGCCCGCCGCCGCTCCGACCGGCACGGTCCGAGTGGTGGGCGTGCTGGTGACCATGCCCTCGGCACCGGGGCTCGCCGATCTGCCAGGAGCCGAGCTGGAGGCCGAGCTTGTCCTCCCGCTGCTCCCACGCCCGGTCGTCGCATATTCACAGCGGCGGGTGAGAAACAGATCTCCGCATTCCTGTACCGGACCGCCTTCCAGGTGATGGCATGCAGGCATGGGGGTTCGGGCGCGGCTCATACGGACGCAGGAACGGTTGCTCCGGTTTCAGGAACGACTCGATCGCTCGATCGCCGTGGACAGTGCGGCCGGGGCCGGGCGGCTGCTTCGCGAGGGAATTCGACACGGTGACGACCGGAAGCTGGACAAGTCCGTGCGGCTGCTTCGGGAGGCGTTGGCGGCCGGGGGGCCGGATCATCCGGACCGGGCCCGGTGGCTGTCGGATCTCGGCCTCGCCCTGCAGGACCAGTCCGAGCGCACTCCTGGCATGCCTCAGTTGGACGAGGCCATCGAATTGATGAGGGAGGCGGTCACGACCGCCAGGGAAACCGACCCCAACCGCTGCAAATACCTGTCGAATCTGGGCGGCGCGCTGTGGCTCAGGTTCGAATGGGACGGGGGCCTGGAAATCCTCGGCGAGGCCATCGAGACGGCACGGGCGGCGCTGGTCACCGCACCCGCCGACCACGCCGACCGCCCGTCGATCCTGGCCAATCTGAGTATCTTCCTGCTCACTCGGTACGAGCGTGCCGATGGTCTGCCCTATCTGGACGAATCGATCGAGCTGGCCCGGGCAGCGGTGGCCGCCAGCGCCCAGGGTCATCCCGACCACGCCCTGCGCCTGTCCGCCCTCAGCATCACCCTGCGTCGCAGATTCGAACGGGCCGGGGAGCGGCCGGACCTGGACGAGGCCGTCGAACGGGCACGGGCGGCCGTGGCCGCCAGCGCCGTTCGCGGCGCCAACCACCCCAAGTACCTGACGAACCTCAGCAACTTGCTGTGGACCCGGGCGGCGTGGGACAGGAGCCGGGCGGACCTGGACGAGGCTGTCGAGAGGGCCCGGGCGGCATTGGCCGCCACCCCCGAGGATCACACCAGCCGCCCCATGTACCTGTCGAATCTGTCGACCGCTCTGCAGGCCCGGTTCGACCGGACCGCGGTGCTCCAGGATCTGGACGAGGGGGTCGAGGCGGCCCGGGAGGCCGTCGCCGCATGCCCGGTTCACTATCCCGACCGCGCCATGTACCTGTCGAATCTAGGAAACCGGCTGTGGAGCCGGTTTGAACACAATGGCGCTTTGGCCGATCTGAACCAGGCGGTCGAGGCGGGCAGGGCGGCGGTCGCCGCGACACCGACGGACCATGCGAACCTCGCCACCCACCTGTCGAATCTCGGAATCGCCCTGAGTATCCGGTCCGCGCGGACCGAAAGCCAGCAGGACCTGGACGAAGCGGTGGAGACGGACCGAGCGGCAGTGTCCGCGACCCCCGAGGATCATGGAGACCGCGCGTTATATCTGACGAACCTCAGCACCACGCTTCTCCAGCGCTCGGCGAGCGCCGCCAATGCCTCCGACCTGGACGACGCGGTCGAGGCGGCCCGGGCGGCGGTCGCCGCGAGCCCTCTCGGCGGCCCGGGCCTCGCGGGCCACTCGTCGAACCTTGGTATCTGTCTACAGGCCCGCTTCGAGCGGACCGGTGAGCGAGGCGACCTCGACGAGGCCGCCGAGACGATCCGGGCCGCGGTGGCCGCCACCCCCGACGGCCATCCCGACCGTGCTCTGTATCTGTCGAATCTCGGCGACACCCTGCGGCTGAGGTTCGATCGGTTCCGCGCGCGACAGGATCTGGATGAGGCGAGAAACGCCTACCAGGATGCCGCACGGGTCGAGAGCGCCACGCCACGACGAAGGGCCGCCGCGGCCCGGCGCTGGGGACTCGCCGCCGCGACCGACGGCCGGTGGGACGAGGCGGTGCGGGGTTTCACCCTCGCGGTGGAGTTCCTGGGTCTCGTGGCGCCGCGCAGCCTTGCCCGTGACGACCAGGAGCACCTCCTGGAGGATTTCGGCGGCCTGGCGACGGACGCCGCGGTGTGCTGTGTCCACGCCGGACGTTGGGACCTGGCGGTGGAGCTGTTCGAGCAGGGCCGCGGCGTCCTGCTGGGCCAGGCATTGGACACTCGCACCGATCTCACGGCACTGCGCGCCCGTCACCCGGCCCTGGCCAGCCGATTCGTCGCCCTCCGGGACGAGCTGGACCAGGCGGACAGCGTCGCCCAGCCGAGCATCGTGCCCGGCGCCGACGCGGGTGCCGGGACCGACGGTGTTGACGCTGCCGACCTCCGTGCCGTCTGGTCCCGTCGCCGTGACGAGCAGCGCCGCGAACTCGTCGAGGCATTCGGAAAGATCGTCACAGAGATTCGAGCCTCGCCGGATTTCGGCGACTTCCTGCGCCCATGGTCGGTGCACGAGCTGGCGGCCGTCTCGACCGGTGGCCACGTTGTGATCGTGGCGATATCCGCGTTCGGTTCCTATGCGCTGATCGTGAGCGGCGGGGAGGTGCAGGAACCAGTGCCTTTGCCAAGGCTGAACGTCGAGGCGGTCGAGGAACGGGTGGCGGCCTTTGTCGACGACAGGGCCCGGTCGCACGCTGATTCCAGTTCCAGCCGGCAGGCGGAGCAACGACTGTCCGACACGTTGCGCTGGCTGTGGGACGACCTGGCAAGCAGCGTCCTCGCCCGGCTGGGCCTCACGGCGGCTCCCGAGCCGGGCGAACCATGGCCTCGGGTCTGGTGGTGCCCATCGGGACCGGTGTCGCTTCTCCCCCTGCACGCCGCCGGACGCCATGACATGGGATCCGGCATCGCGGAGTCGGTGATCACCCGCGCGATCTCCTCGTACACCCCGACCCTTCGAGCCCTCGCATACTCACGACGTGTGCGTTCCCAACGATCGGCGGGCGACAGCGTCAGTGGCGCCCTGGACAGCGTCGACGGGCACGTCGGTGACGTGGTACCCCGCGTGCTCGCGGTCGCCATGCCCACAACTCCCGACGAGCCCGACCTGCCCGGGGCCGCCAGCGAGGCGGACGACATTCGTAGCCGGTTCCCTTCCGCCCTGGTACTGACCGGGAACGACGCGAGCCGTACGTCCGTGCTGACCGCGATGCGGTCAGCCCCGTCAGTCCATTTCTCCTGTCACGCGCAGGTCGACCCGCTGGACCCCTCTGCCAGCAAGCTGCTGCTCGCAGATCACCAGCAGCGGCCCCTCACCGTCGTGGATGTCGCTCGGCTGCGGTTGGAGGACGCACACCTCGCATTTCTGGCCGCCTGTTCGACGGCGCAGTCGCCTCGTCGGCTGACCGACGAGGCGATACATCTGGCGTCCGCGTTCCAGCTCGCCGGCTACCGCCATGTGATCGGTACCCTCTGGCCGGTCAACGACGTATACGCCGCGAGGATCACCCGCCGCGTCTACGACGGGCTCGCGGCAGGAGAGGGCGTCGCCAACGCCGTTCATGACGCGGCGCTTCGTATGCTCCAGGAGCAGTATTCACGACCGTCAGCGTGGGCGTCGCACATTCATGCCGGACCGTAACGAGACCGACGCTGACGTTCGGTCACGCGTCACTGTCACCCCGATGGTCGGTGTGGAGCTCGCTCAGGTGACCCCCGTCCTCGGGATCGCCGTCGGCGCGGGTGGACCCTGCTCAGCGCTGGCCGGGCAGGTCCGGCTGGCGAGCAGGCTCGGTGGCGACCTCCAGCAGGGGCTCGCTCAGCGTATGGACCAGCGTGTTGAGGCGTTCGCGAATCTTCTCGGGCGGCGGCGCGACGACGGGACCGTCGACGTTGCTGACGTTCCTGGTCGGGGCGAGGACAATCAGGTCGTCCACGGCCCTGCCGAACGTGGTGGAGTCGCCAGCGTCCAGCGCCGCTTCCAGCAGAGAGAGAAGCCCGGCCAGGTCGTCCCACTGTTGCCGCGGGAGACGCCAACGGGGCGCCATGCGGAGTGTCAGCAAGGCTTGGCCCCGAAGCTCGGCTGGTACTGGCGACACAACAGCGCCACTGTCCCCCATGGGCTGACATGATAATGGCTCTTCGCGGCTCTTCGCGTCCCGGCTGACCATGGTTCCGCGAGTCGTGAGAACCAGCTGGGCCGCTTGCAGCGGGGGATCACAAGTCTGCGACGGGGAGTCCAAGATGTCTCGCCGCGGCCCGGAAGTCTTCGTTGTACGGGTAGCGCTCCAGAGCGGCCTTGACGAGCCGGCGATGCGGGTCTGCCACCCTGCCGTTCTCGAGCTCGTCAAGGTTCGTCGTCCAGGCAGCGAGCGCGCCCGACGGGCCGATCTGGGCCTGCAACGACCTGTTCAGGCCCACGGCCTCCAGCAGCTCGACGGCGCTCTCCGGCCGGTAGACGGCCCTCGCCAGCGCCTTCAGCAGGTCCTGACGAGCTGAGTCCTCAAGACGGCGCGGAACGGACGGGGGCGTGGACGACCCAGGTCGCGGCGCCGGCGGGCGCGGCGGTGGCCGCTCGGGGGACGGCGGGCCGTCCGCCGCGGCGAGCTCGGCGGTCGCGCGCGACCGGGTCAACGAGCGTTCGACATAGCTGTGTTCGTCGGCGAGCGACTGCGCGAAGAGACGGGCCATCGCCACGTCATCGCCGAACAAGCCGGCGGACGGGTCGACAGGCACCTCGGCCTTGCGGGCCTCGGCCAGGTTCGACGTGGCGATGTCGACGGCCTGGGCGAGGTCTCCGATCTCCGCGGACTGCGTGACCAGGACCGCTGCGGCGGCTCGTGACCGGCGCCGCAGGTCGTTCGCCGGGTCGGCGCGCTCATCCACCTGGGCCGCCGCGGCGTCGGCCGCCGTGGCCCGGGGAGCCTCCGCCAGCAGCCGGGCGAGTGAGCCCGTGATCCCGTCCAACACGGCGCGGGTCGCCCGGACCCGACGTCCGTCGTCCCAAAGCCGATTCAGGTAACGAATCTTCGCCGCCTGCAGGAGGTAGTAGCCCAAGGGCGTCATCTCGGCCGTCCCCCGCGACCAGGCCCAGGCGCTCAGCCCGTTCTCCCGGCTGCGTGGGCCTATGACAACGATCCGCCGCCGCTGCCGTCCCTCGGGGCAGTCGGCGAGCTCCCATACGGCATAACCCGACCGGGTCGCGGCGCCACGGGTCACCCAGTCGTCACCGATGTCGGCCGGCAGGGAGGTCAGCAGTGCACGGGCAGTCGCTGCGTCCGCCGCTACCGGCTGCCCGTCTGTGTCGTCCATGAGCCCGAGGTACGCCCGGGCGCTACCCAGCAGCGCCGCGTCCGGCGCGCCGATCGACGGATCGGCCCATTCGGCCGGATCGGCTTTCTGGCCACCGACGGGAACAGCCGTGATCGTTTCGGGCGGCCATGGTCCTGTCTGCGTGGACCAGCGTTCATCCAGCTCACGCCACCCCCGCGCCCCTGCCGGAGGCCCCAGCCGAACCGTGAGGCTCAGCACCTCGTGGTGTAGCCGCAGCAGCGCCTCGCCACGGCCGGCCTGCGCGTCTCGGCCAGCCTGGGCGCTCAATACCCGGCCTGTCGGCGGCAGGCCGGTCGTCGCCGACAGGCCGGTGAGGTTGTCCGGCAATGTGTCCGGAGCGCCGATCGCGCCAATCGCCTGATCCATACCCAGGCGAGCCCGGCACGCGTCCCAGACAGTACGCAGGTGGTCGAACGCGTCCGAGGCGCCCGGCCCGCCAAGCGGAGCGAAAAGGTAGACGACCAGCACCGGGTCGACCAGCGGCCGCGCCGCCACCGCTTCCGGTTGTGCCTGCGGTCGGTCAGTCATCGCTGCCCGCGGGGCAACACGGCTCCCTTGCCGCCCAGGATGAATCCGGCCCCATGGTCACGCCACTCAGTCAACCATTCCTCAGGCATCGTGGATCGGGGACCTGCCGCACGATCACCACCCCGACAGCTAGAAGATCGACTTAGCCTAGCGAAGGACCACTAACCGCGGCTGTCTGGCGGATCCTGTCGGTCGCGGACCCGGCGACGAAGGAACGCGGTGTTGCCGCCGTCGCGGCCTCTAGCAGCGACACGACAGGTGTCGAAGACAAGGGCTAGCCAAGCCGCGGCTATGTCGGCCCGTCGCGGGCTGGCGAGATTACGTGGACTGCTCCCAGCACCGCTGGTGCGGGCATGGTCACGGGCCGAGACGCGGTCTGTCATTCTGTTGATGTGGCTCAGGAGACGGACCGGTTCGACGCTCAGCCCATCAGGAACCGTTGACGGTCTGAGTGGGACCAGATCCGTCGCCGCGCCCGACGACGGGTTGATACGGGGGCAAAGATGCGGAAGCGGGCGCTCGCCCGGGCACAATCCAGGTTGGTGCGTTTCCTCCGCTACCGGAACCCGGCCACGGTCCTGGGTCCGAAGGCGGTCGCCGAGCTGGAGGCTCTGCTTCGCAGCGTTCCCGACCCTCTCGCCGATCTGGAAGTCGCCTTTCAGGCCGGGTGGCTGCACTGGGCGCGCTGCATCGCCTTGGGCCCAGAGGAGGGTCAACGGGACTTTGCGGCGGCGCTGGTCCTGTTCGCGCCGGTGTACCAGAGCCTGCCGGACGCGCTCCCTGATGAAGTGCGCGCCCACTTCGACGCCCATCCGCCGTCTCCCATCGACACGCCCGCGTCTCGGATTTCCAACGCCACCGTCCTGGTAGACGAGGCGCTGCGCACCGGGGACCGTGCCGCGCTGAATGCCGCGATCGATCTCCTGCGCGAAACCCTGGGCACGATCTCCGACGACCACCCCGATCGCGTCATGTACCTGTCTCATCTGAGCCGCGCGCTACAGATCCGGATCGAGTGGGACGGTGCCTCTGCCGACGTCGACGCCCTGGTCGCCGCTACCCAGGAGGCGCTGAAGGCCACCCCGGCCGACAGACCGGACCGTGGCGGCCATTTGTCCAACCTTGGCAGTGCCCTGCGCATACGGTTCGAGCGGGATGGCGCCTCTGCCGACCTCGACGCCGCGGTCACCGCAGGACAGGCCGCGGTGGCGGCAATTCCTGTTGACCATCCCAGCCGGGCCGCGGTTCTGTCCAACTTCGCCCGTACGCTGCGGACCCGGTTTCAGCGGGACGGGGCCGTGGCTGACCTCGAGGCCGAGATCATCGCCCGACAGGCGGCCGCGGAGGCAGTACCCGCCGGCCACTCCGAGCGTGCCGTATACCTGGCCAGCCTCGGCATAGCGTTGCAGACCCGGTTTGAACGCGGCGGCTCGCTGGCCGACCTCGACGCCGCGATCCACGCAGCACAGGCCGCAGCGGACTTGGTTTCCGACAACCATCCCAACCGGGCGGCGATGCTGTACAACCTCGGCGTCCTCCTGCAGACCCGGTTTGGGTGCCGTCATGCCTTGGCCGATCTCGACGCCGCGATCGACGCCGCCCAGGCCGCGGTGGACGCCACCCCCGACGGCCAGCCCAACCAGGCCGATTACCTGTCCAGCCTCGTCACTGCGCTGCAGGCCCGATTCGACCAGACCGGCGCACAGGCCGACCTCGACGCCGCGATCCGGATAGGGCAGGCCGCGGTGGAGGCAACTCCCGACAGCCACCCCAGCCGGACCGTGATGCTGTCCAATCTCGGCGCCGCGCTGCAAAGCCGGTTCAAACGAAGCGGCGCCTCGCCCGACCTCGACGCCGCTATGACCGCCATACAGGCCGCGGTGAAGGCCACGCCCGCCGATCACCCCAGCCGGGCCACGATGCTGTTTAACCTTGGATCCGCGCTGCAGACCCGATTCGAGCAGACAGGCGCGCACACAGATCTCGACGCCATGATCGCCTTTGGGCAGGCTGCCTTGGAGGCAGCTCCACCCGACCACCCCGACCGGGTGGCGATGTTGGCCAACCTAAGTAACGCACTGCAGAGCCGGTTTGAGCGAGGCGGCGCCTCGACCGACCTCGACGCCGTGATCGTCACTAGGCAGGCTGCCTTGGCTGCAGCTCCCGCCGACGACCCCGAGCGGGCTGCGATGCTGGCCAGTCTTGGCGTCGCGCTGCAGACCCGGTTCAAGCGGACCGGTGTGCAGGCCGACCTCGACGCCGCGGTCCACGCCGCGCGGACCGCGGTCGAGGGTACCTCCGCCGATCATCCCAGCCGGGCCGCGCTGCTGGCCTACCTCGCGGTCGCGCTGCAGGCCCGGTTCGAGCGGACCGGTGTGCAGGCCGACCTCGACGCCGCGGTCCACGCCGCGCAGGCCGCGGTCGAGGCCACCCCCGCCGACGACCCCGATTCCGCTGTACGCCTGTCCTTCCTCTGCGGTGCGCTGCAGACCCGGTTCGAGCTGGACGGCGCATTGGCCGACCTCGACGCCGCGATCCACGCCGGACAGGCCGCGGTAGCGGCCACACCTGCCATCGGCTCTGCCGCCGCCGGGTACCGGTCCAATCTCAGCGCCGCGCTGCGCATCCGATTCGAGCAGACGGGCGCACATGCGGATCTCGACGCCGCGATCCGCTCCGCGCAGGCCGCGGTGGCTGCGACGCCCGCCGACAACCCGGTCGCCGCCACGTATTTGACCAACCTCGGCATAGCGCTGCGCGTCAGGTTTCAACGGAGCGGCGCCATGACAGATCTTGACGCCGCGGTCCACGCCGGGCAGGCCGCGGTAGACGCGGCTCTCGCCGACGACCCTGACCGGGTCATATACCTGTCGAACCTGGGCGTTGCGCTTCGCATCCGATTCGAGCGGGGTGGGGCGATGGCTGATCTCGATGCCGCGATCCGCGCCGCACAGGCCTCCGTCGCGGCCACTCCGGCCGACCACCCCTACCGCGCCAGGTACCTGTCCAACCTCGGCGCTGCGCTGCAAAGCCGGTTTGACCGAACCGGCATGCAGACCGATCTCGACGCCGCGATCACCGCCGGAGAGGCGGCCGTAGAGGCTACCCCGGCCGGCCACCCCAACCTCACCGGGCGCCTGTCCAATCTCGGCGGTTCGCTGCAGGCGCGGTTCGAAGCGACCGGCGTTCTGGCCGACCTGGACGCCGCGATCCGTGCCGGACAGGCTGCCATCGAGGTGGCTCCCCCTGACCACCCCAGCCGGGCCACGTCGCTGTTCAACCTCACCCTCGCGCTGCGCAATCGGTATCTACAGGGTGGCGCCCTGCCCGATCTCGATGCGGCAATCCGCGCCGGGCAGGCCGCGGTGGACACCATCCCCGCCGACCATCCGAACCGGGCAGCGATGCTGTCCGAGCTTGGTGCGACGCTGAACATCCGGTTCGAGCAGACGGGCGTGCAGGCAGATCTCGACGCCGCGGTCCGCGCCGGACAGACGGCCGCCGCGGTCGAGGTGGCCTCGCCGCGTGCGCGCGCCCGAGGCGCCCTTGTATGGGGGCGTGCCGCCGGGGCGGCCCGACGCTGGCGGGAGGCGGCGGCCGGTTTCGAGACAGCCGTCGGTCTTCTGGGAGGTGTGGCGCCGCGTGGCCTCGATCGCCCCGACCAGGAGCATCTGCTGTTCGAGATGAGCGGGCTGGCCGCGGACGCGGCGGCGTGCTGCGTGCGCGCGGGCCTGCCTGAGCGTGCCGTGGAACTGTTCGAGCAGGGCCGCGGCGTGCTGCTGGGCCAGGCGCTGGATACCCGTACCGACGTGACGGCGCTTGCCGAGCTTCACCCCGACCTCGCCAGACGGTTTGTCGAGCTGTGCTACGAGCTCGACCGGCCCAGTGAGCCGGCCGAACCAGCGGCGGAACAGCCGGGCGCCGCGCTGCTGGATTCCGCCAGAATGGCCCGCGTTCAGGCGCGGCGCCAACGAGCGGTCGCCGACTTCGACCAGCACGTCGCGGAGATCCGCGCGCTGCCGGCCTTCCGGGACTTCCTCCTGCCCCCGCCGGTGGAACAGCTGCGGGCAGCGGCGGCCGACGGTCCGGTCGTGATCGTCGCGGTCTCCGCCTTCGGGTCCCATGCCCTGCTCGTGACCTCCGGCAGTATCGATGTCGTCGAGCTGGGTGAGCTGACCCCCGCCGAGGTCAACAACCGGGTGGCCGATTTCCTCGACGCCCTGGCCACACCCCGCTCGTCCGCGACCAGGATCGCCGCGCAGCGGCGGCTGGACGACATACTGGGCTGGCTGTGGGACGCCGTGGCCGGCCCGGTTCTGGACCACCTGGGAATCCACGGGCCGCCCGAGGAGGAACAGTCCTGGCCCCGGGTGTGGTGGTGCGTGGCCGGGCTGCTGTCATTTCTTCCTGTTCACGCCGCGGGTCATCACTCCAGCCGCACCGCCCCTGCCCCGGCCACGGTCATCGATCGAGTGATCTCCTCCTACACGCCGACGGTCCGCGGGCTGGCCTATGCACGCCGCGTCGGTCACGTGGACACCGAGCGGCCACGTCCCACCGACGGCCTCGACAGGCAGTCAGTGATGGCGGTGGCGATGCCGCACACCCCCGGAGCAGCCGACCTGCCCGGCGCACATGCCGAGGCTGCCAGCCTGGAAGAACGATTTCCCGGCGGCGTGACGGTGCTGACGGACACCGAGGCGACACGTCAGGCCGTCCTCGCTGGGCTGCCGGACACGCGGTGGGTGCATTTCGCCTGCCACGGCACCGCGGAGATCACCGACCCGTCGAACAGCCGGCTTCTCCTGCACGACCAGCCGCTGACCGTGGTCGACGTGGCCCAGCTACGGCTCCACCACGCCGAGCTGGCGTTCCTGTCCGCCTGCGAGACAGCCCGTCCCGGCGCCCGGCTCGCCGACGAGGCGATCCACCTCGCCTCCGCGTTCCAGCTCGCCGGCTACCGCCACGTCATCGCCACCCTCTGGCCCGTCGCCGACCACAGCGCCGTCACCTTCGCCGAGTACATCTACGCCACCCTCAGCGAGCCCCCGAACATCGCCGGCGCCGTCCACACGGCCACCCGAAATCTGCGTGACTCCTGGCCCCGTCACCCCTCCGAGTGGGCATCCCACATTCATGCTGGTGCCTGACCGGCCACTGGCACGGGCGATACCCGCAATAGGAACTCGCGAGAGGGAGGCTCTCCCTCATGTTGGATTCCTGCCGGTTCGGAGTGTCAGCGCGATCCCCGCCGTACCGCGCCCGCCCCGGACGGGCGGCGGGGGCGGGCGGTCTGCGACCCGTCAGTCGACGGCTTTGCTCGACACGCGAATAGATCCGGGCGAGACCTTCGGCCTCATCTGGGCGGCTGGGAATGTCGGTGGCCAGGAGAGTGCCAGCCCGGCCGATAGCTTGCCGGCAGGGGGTAGCGGTTTTCGCGACACGTTGGCCGCTACCCCCGCCCGACAGACCCGCGCGGGGCGACGTGGACATCCCCTCCCACTGGGCGCCGTCCGTCTGGCGCCCGCCTCGTTGGCGGGAGCCGACACCCGCCTACCTGTCCCGGGCCTTCTTCGGACCTCGAACCACACCTTCTGCCCACCGGCTTTCGGTGCGAGAACATCAAAGGTCCCGACCCGTGCAGGATTTGGGGGATGCGGACGCCTTGTCACTTCCGCTCCAGGATCATCTGGCCGTAACGGCTCGTCCTCACCTGCTCAGGTGGGCAGTCAACCGACCGGGCGGCCCGGAGCTGATACAGGGGTGTCCAGCGGCCGGCGGGCGCGGGACCTTCAGCCTCTCCTGTGGCTGCCTCCCCGGACGCAGTCTAGGGAGGCTGATTCGCCCGGGCATCTGGAGGCCGCTATGAAGGCGCTTGTTTATCACGGTGCGGGAGTCAAGTCCTGGGAGGACGTCGCGCGTCCCGAAATCCTGTCCGACACGGACGCGGTGGTGCGTGTGGACACCACCACGATCTGCGGCACGGACCTGCACATCCTGAAGGGCGACGTTCCCGCCGTGACGGACGGTCGCATCATCGGCCACGAGGCGGTCGGCACCGTCGAAGAGGTCGGCACGGGTGTCAAGAACGTGAGGGTCGGCGACCGCGTCCTCGTGTCGTGCGTGAGCGCGTGTGGTGTGTGCCGGTTCTGCCGAGAAAGCCGTTACGGCCAGTGCCTCGGCGGTGGCGGATGGATTCTTGGAAACGAAATCGACGGTACCCAGGCCGAGTACGTCCGCGTGCCGTTCGCCGACAACTCGACCTACCCTGTGCCGGCCGGTGTCAGCGACGACGAGCTGTTGATGCTCTCTGACATCCTGCCGACGGGTTACGAGGTCGGCGTGCTCAACGGTCAGATCCGGCCCGGGGACGTCGTCGCGGTGGTCGGGGCGGGGCCGATCGGTCTGTCCGCGATCAGCGGAGCGCGGCTGTTCAGCCCAAGTCACGTGATCGCCATCGACCTCGCGTCGAGCCGGCTCGACGCGGCGAAGCGGTTCGGCGCGGACCTGGTCGTGAACAACGGTGAGCAGGATCCCCGTGACGTGGTGATGGAGCTGACCGGCGGGCTGGGCGTGGATGTCGCGATCGAGGCGGTCGGGGTTCCGGCCACGTTCGAACTCGCCGCCGATCTCATCAGGCCGGGTGGGCGGGTGGCCAACATCGGCGTGCACGGCAAGCCGGCGACCCTGCACCTGGAACGGCTGTGGACACGAGACGTCACGATCGTCACCGGCCTGGTGGACACCTACTCGACGCCCACGCTGCTGCGCCTGCTGACCAGCCGGCAGATCAATGCGTCCCGCTTCGTCACGCATCACTTCCCGTTCGACGAGTTCCTGCAGGCCTACGACGTGTTCGCCCACGCGGACAAGACCGGTGCGCTGAAGGTCGTCCTGAGCCGGGAGGCCTGATGCGGGAGGCCTGATGCGCCCGTTCGTTGCCAGGGCCTCGAGGCTCAGTGGTGTCGGACGTGATGCTGATCATCAGCCGGGAGCTCTCCGTCCCAGCGACTCCAAACCTGATCATCTGATGGGAGGCCGCCCAGGACTGTCGGGTAGGCGGCGGCTTCGGCGACGACGGCCTTGGCCACCCGGTGGGCGGCACTCGCGACCTGAGGGTGGATCGGCGTGGTTGCCGACAGGTGGTGGGCCCTGATCGTGTAGATGACCACGAGCGTTGGCAGCTCTCCGAGCGCTCGCCCGATCTCGATCACGTGCGCGATGTCCAGTCCGTGCGTGGAGGCGACGGAATCCGGGTGGAGCGGGCCGCCTTCGACCACGGCGAGGCGGCGCACCGTTCCGGCCCTGTCGGGCCCGGCGAGCGGGGCCGGCGGGCCGGCGGCGTCGATGATCCAGGCCGCGTCCACCCCGTTCCAGGCCGTGAGCAGGCCGGTTGGCTCGGCGCAGTCGATCACCTCCGTTCCGGGTCCTGGCTGGCCGCGGACCAGCCCGGCCACCAGCCGCCCCACGCCGTCGTCGCCGCGGTGCGGGTTGCCGATCCCGACGACGATCAGCCGCGGGTGACGTCGACGGTCAGGAAGTGCGTCGCGCATGAGATGCAGGGGTCGTGGTTGCGGATCGTGCGTTCGCAGAGCAGCGTCAGCTCGGCTTCCGGCAGGTCGAGGTGGCGTTCGACGACGCCGCACAGGTCCTCCTCGATGGCGAGCTGGTTCTGGGAGGTGGGCGGGACGATCTTCGCGTCGAGGATGGTGCCGGCGTCGTCGGTGGTGTAGCGGTGGTGGAGCAGGCCGCGGGGGGCCTCGGTGGCGCCGTGGCCCGTCCCCGCCCGGGGCGGGGTCGGGAGGGCGGGCGAGTCCGGCTGGGTGTAGGCGTCGATGAGCCGCAGTGCCTCGTCGGCGGCGTGGACCATCTCGACGCAGCGCACGAGGATGCTTCGGTAGGGGTTGCGCTCGGGCGGGCGCAGGCCGATGGCCGCGGCCGTCTCCCGCGCGGCCGGGGCGAGGGACGGAGCGTTCACCGCGAAGCGCGCGAGCGGTCCGACGAGGTAGGAGCGGCCGTCGGCGAGAGTGGACTGCAGCGCGTTCGACCAGGGCACCTGCCGCTCGGTGACCGCGTCGTCGTACTCGGCGGCGGTGACGTCCAGGCCCTCGGTGGAAACGATCCGCCCGCGTTCGATCGCGTACTCGCCGGGTTGGTGGAGGGCCACGAACGGCTGGTGGACGTGGTCGTCGGGGAAGTCCAGCCCGGCGGCGAACCGGGCGGTGTCGGCCGCGAGGTCGCGGGCCCGTTCGAGCGGGCCGACGAGGCCGAGGAGCTCGGCGCGGTCCGGTGCCCGGTACCAGCCGCCGACGCGGGCGTTGACGGGGTGGATGGGACGTCCGCCGATGACGGACATCACGGTGTTGCCGGCCTTCTTGACCGCGAGTCCCCCGCGGATGAGCTCAGGCTGGGACCGAGCGAGGTCGACGGCGCTGTCATGGCCGAAGAAGTCGGGCAGGTGCAGCAGGTAGACGTGCAACGCGTGGCTCTCCAGCCATTCGCCGCAGTAGAGCAGCCTGCGCAGGTCGGCGGCGGGGCCCTCGACGTCGACGCCACAGATGTCCTCGATGGCCGCGAGCGCGCTCATCTGATACGCGACCGGGCAGATGCCGCAGATGCGGGCGGTGATGTCGGGTGGCTCGGTGTAGGCCCGGCCGCGCAGCAGCGCCTCGAAGAACCGCGGCGGCTCGAAGATCTCCAGATGGGCCTCGGTGACGTGGCCGTCGCGGATCCGCACCACCAGACGTCCTTCACCTTCGACGCGGGTGAGCGGCGCCGGCGCGATGGTTCTCGTGCCCGCTGCCCCCGGCCCGGTCAGCCGCGCCGGCCTGCCCGGCGTCCGAGGTCCGGTGGCACGCGTCGGATCAGTGCCGTTCATCGTCTCTAGCCCTTCGACGGGCCGCGCTTACGGCGTGCTCGTGCTGGGCCGCCGCAGCGGGCGGTTCCACGAGGGCGTCGCGGAAGGCGGGCGCGCCGACGTTGAACGTCCGCAACACCCTCGTGACCCCACGCTCGTCCATGCCCAGCACCTCCAGCTGCTGGATCAGCGCGGCCGTGTTCGGGCTTTCCATGGGACCGAAGCAGCCGTAGCAGCCGCGGTGGTAGGCGGGACAGATCGCGCCGCAGCCGGCATGGGTGATGGGTCCGAGGCAGGGTGTGCCGTGCGCGACCATGACGCAGACCCGCCCGGAGCGCTTGCATTCCGTGCAGACCGAGGCCGAGGAGATGGCCGGGCGCCGTCCGGCCAGGAAGGCGCCGATGACCTCGAGCAGCTGGCCGGGGTCGACCGGGCAGCCCTGGAGCTCGAAGTCGACCCGCACGTGTGTGGAGACCGGGGTGGAGGTCGAGAGGCTGGTGACGTACTCGGGGCTGGCGTAGACGGCCGCGAGGTACTCGTCGGCGTCGGCGAGGTTCCGCAGTGCCTGGACGCCACCCGCGGTGGCGCACGCACCGATCGTGACGAGTCGCCGGGACGCGGCGCGGACCTGACGGATACGCGCGGCGTCCTCCGCGGTGCTGATGGAGCCCTCCACGAGCGAGAGGTCATAGGGCCCCGCGACCACGGCGCTGGACGCCTCCAGGAAGAAGGCCACCTCGATCGCGTCGGCCAGCGCGAGCAGCTGGTCCTCGCAGTCGAGCAGCGTGAGCTGGCAGCCGTCACAGGAGGCGAACTTCCACACCGCGAGCCGGCGCCGGCGCCCGGCAGACGTGGTGGCGGGGTCGCCGGCGCCGACGTCCGATACCGGGACGGTGGCGGCTGAAGCGGTCATCTAGAGCTCCCGTACGGAGAGCAGCGGGCCGAGCCGGCCGAAGTCGGCGACAGGACCGTCCTGGCAGAGCATCAGCGGGCCCAGCTGGCAGCGGCCGCAGTGGCCGACTCCGCAGTGCATGTTGCGCTCCATCGACAGGTGCACGGCGGACGCGCGTACGCCCCGCTCGACGAGAGCCTGGGCGGTAAGCCTCATCATGATCTCCGGACCGCAGGTGAATGCCACCGTGCGGGCCGGATCGAACCGGGTCCGGGGCAGCAGGGCGGTGACGACGCCCACGTCTCCTGTCCAGCCGGCGTCGGCGGCGTCGACGGTCACCAGCACCTGGATGTCACCGCCGCGGGCCCAGGCGGCGAGCTCGTCGTGGTAGAGAAGATCCAAGGGGGTGCGGCCGCCGACGAGGAGCGCGACGTCGCCGTACTCCTGGCGCCGGGACAGGACGTACTCGACAGCGGGACGCAGTGGCGCCAGTCCCAGGCCGCCTGCGACGAGGACCAGGTCCGCGCCCGCCAGCCGGTCCGGGTCGAGGGGCCAGCCTCGGCCGAACGGCCCCCGGACCCCGAGCACGTCGCCGGGCCGGCTCGCGCAGATCGCCTCCGTCACCGGGCCCACCGCCCGGACGGTATGGACCAGCGTCCGCCCGTCTGCCGCCGGCTCCGTGCGGGGTGGTGCCGGCTCCAGCGCCGGCGCGGTGCCGGTGGTCGGACACGCGCCGCCGCTGGAGCCGGCGCCGCCCGCGAGGGACAGGGGAACCTCGCCGACGCCGAACGCGTACACCATGGTGAACTGCCCGGCGCGGTGGCGGAGAAGCGGTTCCGTACCGACCGCCGGGGCCAGGTACAGGGTCCAGGTGTCGTGGGTCTCCTGGTGCCGCTGGATGACGCGGAACGGGCGGGGAGTCATGGCCCCGGCGCCGCTCCGGTCAGCCCTGCTCTGGGTTTCCGTAGACATCGAGCAGCCTCAGGCGGGTCGCCCACAGCCGCTCGGCGAGCACCCGCGAGACGCGGACGAGGACGTCGTAGGCGAGCGCGGGATCGGCCGCGAACTGGGAACGCAGCCGCGCGCCGTCCACCACGCTGGCGGTGACCGGCGAGAGCGCGTGGGCGTCGAAGACCAGCCGGTATGGCGGGAACAACCACGACCATCCGACCAGTCCACCTGCGCCGACCGTCTCGATCGGGACCAGGCCGCGGGTGGGGACGAACAGTTCGATTGCGACCGTTCCCTGCCGCAGAACGTAGAAGACGTCGGCCGGATCCCCCTCGCGCAGCAGAGCGTCACCTGCGTGGAAGGACACGTCCCGGGCGTGTCCGGCGAGGAGCGCGAGACGCTCTGGAGGCATTCCGGCGAACAGCTCCGCGTCGCGCAGCGAGCTGTCGACCGTGCTCACCGCTGCGCGTCCCTGGCGGCGGCGTCGTCCGTCGGCGGCGGCAGGTGGACAGCCGGCGGGTCACCGTCCACGTCGTTCCCGCGGATCGCCGCGAGTTCCTCGGTGACGTCGATGCCGACAGGACACCAGGTGATGCAGCGTCCGCAGCCGACGCAGCCGGACGTCCCGAACTGGTCGTGCCAGGTGCCGAACTTGTGGGTCAGCCACTGACGGTAGCGCGAGCGCGGGGCGGCTCGGACGTCGCCGCCGTGCAGGTGGGAGTGGTCGAGGGAGAAGCAGGACTCCCAGCTGCGCCAGCGTTCCGCCGTCCCGCCCGCCAGGTCACCGACGTCCTCGACGGTGGTGCAGAAGCAGGTCGGGCAGACCATGGTGCAGTTGCCGCAGGTCAGGCAGCGCCCGGCGACGTCGTCCCAGCGCGGGTGCTCCAGGTTGTCCGCGAGCAGGTCGCGCAGTCCCCGCGCCTCGACGGTACGGCCCATCCGGTCAGCGGCCGCGCGCACCGCGGCTGCCGCCGCCTCCCTGTCGACTGGTCGCGCGGGCTGGCTGGCCAGCTGGTCGAGAACCTCGCGGCCGCGGGCCGTGCCGGCCTCGACGAGCAGCCGGTGTTCGCCGTCGAGGATCTCGCTGAGCACGAGGTCATAGCCGGAGCTGACGGCTGGGCCGGTGTCCATCGACGCACAGAAGCAGGTGCCGCCCGGTTCATGGCAGTTCACCGCGACGATGAACAGGTCCGCGCGTCGCGCCGCATAGTCGTCGTCCGGGTGGCGGCCGTCCGCGAGGATCCGGTCCTGGATCGCGATCGCGTGCAGTTCGCACGAGCGCACACCAAGGAGCGCCATCGGCCGATCGGGCGGAGGTTCCTCCCGCACGTCGAAGCCGCGCTCCGGGTCACGCTGGACACGCAGCAGGCGGAGCCGGGGCGGCAGGAGGCACTGCTTCCACGAGTGCGGCCCGACGGCATAGCCGAACCGGGCCTCATCCGACCGTCGCTCGAGCCGGTAGGTGGCCGCTTCCTGCGCGTCCGTCCATCCCGTGGGCAGCTGCGCCGCGGTGGTGATCTCGGCGTAGATGATCGCGCCATCGCGGATGGTCGGCCCGATCACCTGGTACCCACGGCCGCGAAGCACCCCGATGAGGTTGTCCAACTCCGCCGGCGCGACGACGGTCTCTGGCGCCCGAGTCTCCGCAGCCATGGCCCCCCACCGTCATCGGAACGACACTCTCAGTGCTGTCGGAGTATCCCCGGCGGCGGCGGACTGACACCGAGCCGAACGCCAGCACCGGCGTCGACCGGATGACCATCAACCACCGAGCGCCCACCGGCGCCGTCGGATCACGCCCTGGTCTCGGTGTGTTCGCCGCGGGAGGCCGCGTGGCTGGCGCCACGAGCGCCGCGGTCATCCGCACCGAGTGGACCGTCGGCGCCGCTGCGGCCTTCGTCGCGCTCGCGATGCCAGGCGTCCGTAGTCGGGTCGTGGCGCCAGGCACCACCCGTGCTGTGCCGTTCGCCCTCGATGGGAGCGTCGCGGTCGACAAGAAGCGAGTGGTCGATCGGCATCGGAGGTGCGGTCCCCTGGCGGACTCGCTCCTGATAAACCCGATCACGCCAGAAATCCCGACCGATCGCGAGAACGAAGGCGAAGGCGCTCACCGCCATCAGGATGACGCCGACGGCGGTGAAATCAATGCTGGCCGGTTCGGCATGGACCGCGAAGGTGAAGATGGCTCCAACGGTGAAAACGAAGAGGCATAGCGCGGCGGTCATGGTCACAGGCTCCCACCCAGAAGGCCGGGTAACGAGATGACTGCCGGCCGGTCCACCCGTGCCATTCGGCCTTCGCGCCTTGACCTTCGCGACGTGGCCTTCGCGACGTCCAGCGGCCTCGCGCGGTCGCTCGCTCGTCAGGCTGGCCGTCACGGTGCGTTGGTCCCCGCGCCGACGGGGCAACAGTCCCGTTCGCCGGGACCCTGGCGTCTATCGGGGCCGTTGCAAGAGGTCCGTTCCTCCTACCAAGTCCGGCCGGTCGTCTCAGGACCAGGCCGTGGTCAGGCGGCAAATTGGTTAGGCCAGCACAGAACGGACCGCGGCAGAAGACGAGGAGGGTCGAGATGCTGCATCACCGGTCATCCGCGGCAAAGAAGATCACCTGCGACCTGCCGATCGGCCTGGTCGTCGACAACGGGGAGCGGCTGCCGCTGACCGGCCATCTGAGTTTTGATCCCGCCGACCCCATCGCGATAACACTCGTCATTCGGATGGCGGCCGACAAGAACGTCGAGTGGACGTTCGCGCGCGCCCTGCTGAAGGCGGGCGGTCCTCGACCGCCTGACGTGGGCGACGTACGGGTCCGGCTGGCCTGCGGTGCCAAACGGCGGGTCACGGCCCTGACGCTGACGACCCCGGACGGCCAGGCCGACCTGGAAATGCCATCCCAGCGAGTCGCGGCCTTTCTGCGCCGCACCTACACGGCCGTCCCGCCCGAGATCGAGGCCGGCTTGATCGACTGGAACGCCGAGTTCGGACCGCTACTCGGATTCGGCAACTCCCGATCGGAAAGGCCGACCGACATGTGACTCATCCGCCGATGGGCAGCTGAATGCACGGCAAGGCGATGCATCCTGGAGAAGAAAATGACCAGCACTTCGCGGAACGATCTCGGTGTCGTCACGTTCCAGATCTCCGGCCCCGTGCCCCAGCCAGCACGCGACTATGCCGTGGAGAAGGTGAGCGCGTTGGCACGCCTGTGCCACGAACCGATCTTGCACACGCAGATCAGGCTCGATACGGGCGGACGACCTGGCACGGTCCCGGCGTCGGCGACGGCGAGTCTGGACGTCAACGGGACCCAGGTGCGGGCACAGGGGGAGGGAACAACGCTGCGCGAAGCGACCGACCTACTTCAGGCCCGGTTGCGGGCGAGACTCGTCCGGCAGGAGGATCGCCCTCGCCGGAGCGAGTCGATCCGCACGGGCCCGTCCGCGCGGCCCCCGGGTGATGGCGCCGGCGGCACCGCTTCCGACCCCGTGTGACCTGGTCGCCAGGTAGCGGGCGACCTGTCTGGCTTGGGTCGCCCGCTACCCGGCATCAGCGCGAGTCAGGAGGCCGGGTGGTCCTGACCGAGGTGCTTGGACGCGAGGACGGCGGCCTGGGTGCGGCTGGTCAGCCCGAGTTTGTCCAGGATGCTCGACACGTAGTTCTTGACGGTCTTCTCGGACAGGTGAATACGTGTTCCGATCTGGCGGTTGGTGAGGCCTTCGGCGACGAGCCCCAGAATCTCGCGTTCGCGGGGGCTGAGCTCCGCGAGGACCGGATCCTGCTTCGGTCCCTCGCGCAGCCGGGCGAGCACCCGCTGCGTCACCGACGGCGACAGCAGCGACTGGCCGGACGCCACCGTCCGGATCGCGCCCACCAGGTCGGTGCCGCGGATCTCCTTGAGCACGTAGCCCGCGGCGCCGGCCATGATGGCGGAGAAGAGGGCATCGTCATCGTCGAACGAGGTCAGGATCAGGCAGGCGACGCCTGGATACTGCGACCGGATCTCGCGGCAGACGTCGATCCCGCTGCCGTCTGGCAGCCGGCCGTCGAGGATCGCCACGTTGGGTGTCAGGGCAGGTATACGCCGCAGCGCCTCCGCCACGAGCCCGGCTTCCCCCACCACCTCGATGTCGTCATGACGCTCCAGGGTGCGCCGTAGACCATTTCGTACGATTTCGTGGTCGTCGAGGATGAATACCGTAATCTTCTCCACGCCGAGGACGATACGCGGCATGACCTCGACCGATATCCGTCGACCGGAGTGGCGACCTCGGGACCTTCGTCATGCGGCGCGCACGCCCAACGACCGGCGCGGACGCACGTCGATGGGTTCCGATGACTACGAAGGTCCCGCCGCCGACGGCATCGCGCAGGCTGGGGACCTAGATCGGAGCTGTCCAGCGCAGGTGGGTGCCGCCCCCGGTGGGAACCGTCAGCCGGAACGTCCCGCCGAGCGAGTCGGCACGCTCTCGCAGGTTGGTCAGCCCGCTGCTGCGGACCGCGTCCCCGATTCCCACGCCATCGTCCTCGGCGTCGATGACGATCTCGTCGTTCTCCAGGCGGACGCTGACCCGCAGTGCGGTGGCGTGGGCGTGCCGAGCCGCGTTGGACACCGCTTCCCGTACCACCGCCAGCAGGTGGGCGGCCAGCGTGTCGTCGACGACGGTGTCGAGAGGGCCGGCGCAGGTCACCGTCGGCGCGAAGCCGAGTCCGGCTTTGGCGTCCGCGGCGATCTTCTCGACGGCGGAGCGCAGGTTCCCGCGCCCGAGCTGGGCGGTTCCTCGCAGCTCGAAGATCGACCGCCGAATGTCCTTGATCGTCGCGTCGATGTCCTCGACGAAGCCGTTGAGGCGGTCCGCGTTCGCGGTCTTCTCGTATTGCGCGACGTCCTGGATACCCAACGCGACGGCGAACATTCGCTGGATGACGTGATCGTGAAGGTCACGGGCGATCCGACCGCGGTCGGCCAGCACCACGAGTCGTTCCCGCTCGGACTTGGACCGGGCGAGCTCCAGGGCGACCGCCACGTGTCCGGCGAAGCTTGATGCCATGTCGAGGTCGGGGGCCGTGAACACCTGACGTCCGTGGGCGCGCCCCAGGAGGAGAACACGGCGGTCGGCGTCCGTGCTGGCCCGCAGCGGCAGAGCGATGAGGCACCCGATGTCAGGTCCTCGTTCCAGATCGCAGGCGTCCGCGGCGGCGTCATCGGTGAGCACGGGGTGCTGTTCGGCGAGTACGCGCCCGGTCAGGCTGCCATCGAGGGGAACCGCGTTTCCCGCGGTGTCCGCTCCGGCCGCGACCTCCACGACCGCGGCGGCGGGATCGTCACCGCGGGTGATCATGGCCGCGTAGTCGGCATGCGCGGTGGCTCGCGCCCGCTCGACAACCAGGTCGATCGGCTCTGCTGGTTCCGTCATCAACTCGTGGGTCACCTCGGCAGACGCCCTCATCCACTGGTGTCGCCGCTGCGCCTCGTCGAACAGCCGGGCGTTGTCGATCGCGACTCCGGCGGTGACCGCCAGCGCGAGCGCGAGTTCCTCGTCCTCGGCGGTGAAGGGCCGGCCGTCGCGTTTCTCGGTCAGGTACAGGTTGCCGAATACCTCGCCACGCACGGTGATGGGCACTCCGAGGAACGTGTGCATCGGTGGGTGCCCGGGCGGGAAGCCGATGGCGTTCGGGTCGCGGGCGATGTCGTCCACCCGGCGGGGATGCGGGTCGTCGATCAGAACGCCCAGGACGCCCTGACCGGTTGGCAGGTGGCCGATGCGCGTGACGTCCGCGGGGTCGATGCCGACGTGGACGAACTCCTCGAGGGTCCTGTCGGGGGCCACCACTCCCAGCGCCCCGTACCGCGCGTCCAGGAGATCGCACGCGGCCTCGACCACCAGCCGCAGAAGTGTCGGCAGCCGCAGGTCCGCCGTCACCATCCGGTGTGCGCGCAACAGGCCCCGCAGCCGGCCCTGAGTGGCCATGACGTCCTGGGCACGGTCGACCAACTGCGCCAGCAACTCATCGAGCTCAAGGCGAGCAACAGTCGGAAACATCAGGTCGTCACCATCAAGCGGTGGCTCGGACCGCCGCGCCTCAAACGGGTCGGCCCAAACGTCCGCTCGGCTGACTGCATCCACGGCCGGAGCGTAGCCAAACTGTGTGCAACCGGCCATCTAGTCTCCGCATATTCACGCATGCTTCCGCCTTTTCCCTCCGTTGCAGGCGCAACAAGGTGCCCCGAGTGATCAGGCACCACGAGATGTGGTTGACTCGCCCGCCGTCTTCTGGTGGTCACTGGAGGGCGTTACGGCTACGGGACGAGGCGGCCGATCCAAAACTGTGTCCGACTACCGACGCATCGCGACGAAGGATGTTGCCCCTCGTCATGGTCCAAGGCTCGCGGGCTGACCCCAGCACGCCGCCGAAGCCATGATCGATCGCCGACAGCCCGCCGGGGGGAGGTGCACCGTCGTCGAGGTGGATCCCACGATTGCCCCGCAGCCGCCCCCATCAACAGGGACTTTCGGTCCGGCCCGCACGTCTCATAGGTCCGAACACGGCCAGCGCCTCGCCAGGACCGCGCACCGACGAAGAGCCGCCGCTGGTGGCCGGTGCCGCTGATCGCTGCCTGTGCCGGACGTCCGTGAGCGGTGGTCCGAACGGCTCCGTCTCATCAGCGACTTCTGCCGGTCGTGCCACCGCACGTGGCGCCTCACGATGGAGTCGGCAAACCGGCGACCGCGGTCATCGACGGACCGGGCCGGTTGATCCAGGGGAGGCACGGGTGAGGACACAGCCCGACCCACGAGAATGCGGCCCCAGCCCCAGCGACCGAGAAGACGTGCGACCTTCTGCCTCGGAGACGTTCCGGGCGCCGGTGGGCGACGTTGCCGACCTGCCGGTCGATGCGGTGATGACGACCCGGGTCCTGGTCACGACCCCGGACGACGACATCCTCCTTGCCTGGGAGTTGATGATCCACGCAGGCATCCGCCACCTACCAGTCGTGGACGGGTCCCGGCTGGTCGGACTGATCGACGACCGACGGTTGGCCAGCGAGTGCATGGTCCGCCCACTCGCCGCCAGGTCCGTCCGCGACCTCGTCGATCACCCGCCCCTCCGGGTACGCAGGGACGCGTCCCTGCGCGACGTCGCCGCGCGGATGGCGGCCGATCGCACCGACGCCGTCTGCGTAACGACTCCAGCCGGTGACCTGATCGGCGTCGTCACGACCAGCGATCTGGTCCGCGCGCTCGCCGGCGGGCTGCCAGCGCACCGAGAAGCCACGGCCACGACGATGACACCCGTGCTGTTCCGGCTCACCCCGGTGCTCCCCGCTGACAGCTGAACCCGCTCGCCGCCAGGCGGTGGTCCGCACCGTCGAGACCGACACCGCCATGCTGTTCTTCCTCGGCGACCACATCTACAAGCTCAATAGGCCGGTCCGTGACCGCTCCGTCGACTTCACCACCGCGCAACGCATGACGCCGACCGGAGGGAGACGCAAGGTCTCGCCCCGGCCGGCGCCGTCCACTCGGGCGGTCAGTGGTGAACGAGGTGGCGGACCTCGGCGTCCGGACCCGGGTAGAAGAACGTCACCTTGCCGGTGTCCGCCCAGCGCACCCGGAACGGAGGGTCGCCCGCGGGCGGCCGCACCTCCAGGATTTCCCCGTCCCGGTCCGGTTCGCCAACCGCGTGCCGGTGGATGACGATCTGGTCGCCGACCCTGGCCTGCCGGCGCCCCGGCTCGGCGCCAACGGCATGCGCCGGCCGGGTCGGCGCGTGCACCAGGACCGGCAGGCCAGCCTCGTGGTGCGGGTGCCGGACCTCCTGGCGGACGAGGGCGGCGAGACGCGGCAGTTCCGCCGGCGACGCGTCGATGAGCAGGTCGTCCAGGGTGACGAGCCCGACGACGCGGGCGCCGTCCATCAGCGGCAGCCGGCGAACCGCGTGCGTCTGGAAGGCCCGTACGACCTCGTCCCGCTCGGCTGTCGCGGGCAGGGCAACCACACCGGTGGTCATCACGCCGTCGATCCGGCTGTCGTGCGGGACCCGCCGGGCGACGGCGCGCAGCACCAGGTCGCGGTCGGTGACGATGCCGACGAGGACGTCGCGGTCGACGACGAGCAGCGAGCCGACTCCGGCCCGGTCCATCAGCCCGGCAGCCTCCGCGAGGCTCATGTCCGGCGAAACGGTGACCGGCAGCTGGTAGGTGACTGTCATTTCAGCCTCCGTAGTTCATGGCAGTCCTCGGCGCGCCATGGGTCTTCCTGGCGTCCTTCGTGGCTCTGGCGCTCCGCGATCTCACGGATCACGGATGCACGTGGGCGTGGACGCCCGTCACGGCCTCGATGTCGCCGGCCGCCGTGCTCCGCAACCTGCGCGCCAGGTCCGCCAGTGCCCGGGACGCTGCGACCTCGTCGCCGATCTCGGGGATCTCGTAGTCGTCCGGGTCGCACCGGGCGCGGCCGATGCCGCGCAGCTCACGGTCGGCGCCGGAGTACAGCACCGCCTCCGCCTGTGTCAGGCCGTCGCCCTCGGTCAGGAAGATGCTTACCGCCCAAGTCTTTTCCTGGATCATGATGCACACCGCCTTTCTCCTATGGGTTAGAGCCTCGCCCCGCCGATCGACCGGTGACAGGGCCCCTGGTAGGCCGTACCCGTGCCGACCGGACCGTCGTCGGATGGCCCGGCCGGCACGGGGCCGCCTGGCGATCCGACCCTTCGAGGTGTTCCCTGACCGCGGCGGTGGTCCCCTTTGTGGTCGGTCCGGCCGGTCGACGGCCTGCGCGTACGCGACGAGGGCGACAGGCGACCTCGGGAAGGCGACCTCGGGAAGGTGAGGTCGGCGCCGGTGCCCGCAGGTCCCCCGAGGATGGGACGTACGTACCGCGATCCGGCCTTGCCGATGGCGCACAGTCAATAGTGCCGGTACCCGACCGTCGACGCTCCGGACGCCCTGGCCGCTGATGGGAGTGCACCGTCGGGGGGCACCGGCTCGCAACAGCGCCGTGGCTGTCAGGCGCGGCGCCTTCGGCGCCCGGCAGCAACAGGAACGGGGTAGAGATGTTCACGGTACGGATCCACGGACGCGGCGGGCAGGGGATCGTCACCACCGCCGAGACCCTGGCGGCCGCCGCCTTCTCCCAGGGCAGGTACGCGCAGGCATTCGCCGGATTTGGCCCGGAGCGCGCAGGCACGCCGATGCTCGCGTTCTGCCGGGTCGACAACGCGCCGATCCGCCGTCGCGAGCCAGTGCTGCACCCGGACGCGCTGATCGTGCAGGATCCAACGCTGCTCCACGTGGTGGACACGCTCGAGGGGATCCGGCCGGACGGCTACGTCCTCGTCAACTCCTCCCACGACGTCGACGAACTCGGCCTCGACGACCTCGCGGCGCACCATGGCCTGGCGGCCGTGCGCCTGCTGACCGTTCCCGCCACCGAGATCGCCCGGCGCACGCTCGGGCACCCGCTGCCGAACACTGCCCTGCTCGGCGCCTTCGCCGCGCTGACCGGCGTCGTCACACTCGAGGCCGTCGAGACCGCGATCCAGGAAGGCTTCACCGGCCGGGTCGCCGCGGACAACGTCGAGGCCGCCCGGTCGGCACACGCCTTCGTCCGTTACGCCCTCGTGGACCGCGCCCCGGGAGCGGCGCGCGCATAGCGCGATCCAGCGGTGACGGACGCAGATGACGGCCGGGCATCCCGCCGGTCGACCGCCGTCCGGCGGCCGCACCTTCGACCGGCACCTGCCGATCTAGGCTTGGATCGTCGCAGCGCTCGCGGCGCAGTCGTTCGAGGCCGTCGCGGCCGGCGCCCAGTGACCGTCCACTCCTCGCGAAGCACGCCGGAGCCGAGCTGACAGGATCACGAGTGCGGCGTGTCCGGGTGAGCCCCGGGCAGTCGTGTGATGATGCCCCGGGCGAGGGCTGGTCGCGGTCCGGGTTGGCGATGAAGTTCGGTTGGCTGCAGCGGGACGAGGAGACGACCATGGTCACGAGCGGCACTACGTTCTCGATGGAGCAGGTATACGCGGCGGTCGAGGCCGCGGGCCTGGCGCCGTCGATCCACAACACCCAGCCCTGGAAATGGCGGTTCCGCGACGAGACCCTGGAACTGTTCGCCGACCTCTCCCGGGCCGTCCCGGTCATCGACCACGATCACCGCCAGCTGCTGGTCAGCTGCGGCGCCGCGCTGCTCAACGGCTGGTTGTCGCTGCGCGCCGCCGGGCTGGACGTCGAGGTCGGCGACTTCCCCGACGGCCCCGACCTCACCACCGACCGGCTGGCCACATTGACGATCATCGGCCATCGCCCACCCACCGGTGACGAGACCCAGCTCGCCGAGGCCATCACCCGCCGGCACACCGACCGCCGCCCGCTCACCCCGGCGGAGCTGTCCATCGACGAGGTGCGCGCGCTGCGCCGGGCCGCCGAGGCAGAAGGCTGCTGGCTCGCGTCGCTGACCAGCGAGGACGCCCGCATCGAGCTGTCGGTCCTGCTGGCCAGGGCCGACTGGATCGAACGCAACGACCCCGGCTACCAGGCCGAGCTCGCTTCCTGGATCCGCGACGACCCGGAGGCCACCGACGGCATCCCGCGCCCGGCGGCTCTGTCGAGCGCCGAGTCGCGTCCCTCCGAGTTCCCGGCCCGCGACTTCACCGGCGGCGCGGGGGGCGAACCGGCCAACGCCGACGAGGCCGGGGAACGGGTGCGCGCCGCCCGAGTCGAGCACCCTGGCGTGCTCGTCCTCGGCACCGACGCCGACGGCCCCGCCGACCGCCTACGCGCTGGCCGGGCACTCAGCCGCGTGCTGCTGACCGCCACGACCGAGGGCCTCGCGACCTCTCCCCTCGGCCAGGCTCTCGACATCGAGGCGACCCGCTCGCTGGTCCACTCACTGACCGGAGCCACCGGCCTCACGCAAATGATCATTCGTGTCGGCTACCCCGACACGTCCACTCCCCCACTGGCGCCGACCAGGCGTCGTCCCGTGTCGGACGTGCTCGAACACCTCGCCGGCGCCTGAGGACGCAATCGTCGACTACGCGGTGGCGCACCGTCGGCAGGTTGTCGATCTCACCGCGAGGTCGACGGTCACGGGTTTCAGCGAAGCCGCCGCAAGGTGGGGTCGGTGGCGTCAAGCGCCGGTGCGATGCGGATCTTGATGTCGACAGCCACCGCTCCGTTTGAGGTGACGATGAGTGGATTGACGTCCATCTCACGTATCTCAGGGATGTCGTCGGCGAGGCGGCCGACGCGCAGCAACACGTCCTCGACGGCTGCGCGATCGCCGGCCGCGGCGCCACGGAATCCGCCGAGGATCCGGCTGGCACCACGGGGCTCGCGGACGAGCTCGGCCGCGTCGACGTCCGTCAGCGGCAGGAGTCGGTAGGCACGGTCAGCGAGCAGATCGGTGAAGACGCCACCAAGCCCGAACGCGACAAGCGGTCCGAACGCGGGGTCCTGCACGACGCCGATCAATGTCTCCGTCCCGGCCTCGGCTGTCGGCGAGATGAGACCGCCGCCCATCTCGTCACCGAGCAGCGCGGCCATCTTCACGTAGGCCGCGGCAGCGGCCGCCGGGGTGGTGAGGCCAAGCGCGACGCCGCCCCGGTCGCTCTTGTGCACCAGATCCGGATTGCCCGCCTTGAGGACGACCGACCGGCCGATCTGAGCGGCGGCGGCGGCCGCGGCGTCGGGCGAGTCCACCCGGGTCACCGGCGCGACCGGAATGCCGTAGGAGGCGACGAGCTCGACGGCGTGTTCCGCCAGGAGCCAGCAGCCATCCGGAGCCTTTACGAGGGCTTCGTTGACGATGGCCCGCGCCCGGTCGCGGTCCAGCCCGGTCAGGTCCGGGACGGTTCCCACCGGTCGGGCCAGCCATGCGGCGTGACCCGCGGCTCGGGCGAAGGCGCGGACCGCGTCCTCCGGCACGCTGTACGCGCAGACCGTCCGGTCGGATGGCTCCAGCGTCGTCACTCGGGCGACCTGACCCAGCAGCACGGCCAGCACAGGCTTGCCGGTGTGTGCGGCGGCCGCACGCACGGCGGCCGGCAGGTCGTCCGGCTCGGTCAGCGGGGTCGGCGCGACGACGGCCAGCAGGCCATCGACTCCTGGGTCGGCGAGAACGGCGCGCAGGGCCTTCTCGAACGCCGGCCCGGACACCGAGGCGATGGCGTCCACCGGCCCGGCGACGGCGGCGCCGGCGGGCAGCACCGCACGCAGCTCGGCCTGAGTGGTGGGCGTGAGCTCGGCGACCGTCAGTCCGGCCGCCTCGGCCGCGTCCGCGGCGAGCACGCATGGGCCACCGGCATTGCCAACGATCGCGAGCCGGTTGCCGGCGGGCAGCGGCTGGTGCGCGAGGAGCGACACCGTGTCCAGGAGCTCTCCAAGCCCATCGACCGCGATCACGCCGGCCTGCCGGAACAGCGCGTCGGTGTGCGTCCGTGACGTCACCGCGGCGGCGGTGTGCGACCGGGCCGCGCGCGCCCCGGCCCCCGAGCCGCCGCCCTTGACCGCCACCACCGGCTTGCTGCGGGACACCCGCCGGGCAATCCGGGAGAACTTCCGCGGATTACCGAAGGACTCCAGGTACAACGCGACGACGTCGGTGTCCGCGTCCTGCTCCGCCCAGAGCAGCAGGTCGTTGCCGGAGACGTCCGCCTTGTTGCCGGTCGAGACGAACGTCGACAGCCCCAGCCCCAGCGCGCTGGCCTGCTCGAGCAGGGCGATTCCCAGGCCGCCCGACTGCGAGACCACGGCGACCCGGCCTGCGTGCGGTGGCGCGACCGCGAACGTGGCGTTCAACCGCACCCCAGCCGTCGTGTTGACGATTCCCATGCAGTTCGGTCCGACGATCCGCATCCCGGATGACCGGGCCCTGGCCACCAGCTCCGCTTCGCGGGCCCGTCCCTCGACACCGGCCTCGGCGAATCCCGCCGTCAGCACCACGACGGCGCGTATGCCGGCGCTCGCGCAGTCTTCGACGACCTCGCCCGCCACGGCCGAGGGAACCGCCACCACGGCGAGATCCACCAGCCCCGGCAGATCACGCACGGTCGGCACGGCGGTGACGCCGGCCACCTCGGTGGCATGCGGGTTCACCACGTACACCGGACCGGGAAAGCCACCCGCCACGATGTTGCGCACGACCTCATGACCGACGGTGCGGGGCCGCTGCGACGCGCCGACCACGACCACCGACCGGGGCCGCAACAACGCCCGCAGGCTGCGCACATCGGCCTCGCTCTCCCGGCTGTCCTGGGCAGCGAGCAGGCTTTCGGTCGGGATCACCGGGAACGTGATGTCGACGACCTCGGCATCGCGGTGCCGGCGCACCGGAAATCCCGCCTTGGTGAAGACCCCCAGCATCGCCACGTTCTCCGCATGGACCTGCGCGACGAACGTCGTCACCCCACGGTCACGGGCGTACGCGGCGAGATGCTCCAGCAGCAGGGTTCCGACGCCCCGGCCGTGCTGAGCTTCCTCCACGGCGAAGGCGATCTCCGCCTGGGTCCGATCCGCGAGCAGCTCGTAGCCTGCGACACCGACCAGCCGCCCGCCGACCACTGCGACCAGGGCGCCGTGCGTCGGGTCGGTGGTGTCGACCAGGTGGTCGACATAGCGGTCGGCCGCCAACCTGCCGGACGTGAAGAACCGGAAGTAGCTACTGCGGTCCGACAACCGGGCATGCAGCGCCTTCAGCCCCGTCCCCTCACCCGCTCGCACCGGACGCAGGTGTGCGATCGCGCCGTCGCGCAGGACCACGTCGCATTCGGACCACATCCTCGATCTCCCCTCGTCGGCCGCCACACCGCGCACGGTCGAGCGGATCCGGCTGGCTGTGCGCTCGGACAGGCGGCATTGTGGACGGTCCGGTGATCGTCCGGTCCGGCGATATCGAGCGTCCTTCATGCGCGTCTGGGCCGGCAGGGTGCTGATGACCAGCCACGTCGGGACCTCCGACATGGCTGCGCCCGGTCGTCTGGCACCTCGACCCGCCTGGACGCGGACATACGTCGAGCCGGTCACGGCGTTGCAGCGGATGTGTGTTGGTTCGACAGCAAGGGGTAACGGAGAGGAGTGGACTTGAGGTCGCGGCGCCACGCGTCATGCCTGGGGCCTCGGTCTCAGGTGGCCGAGCCATGGGCGGTACTCGTCGAGTTGCTCGAGGTTCTGCGGCGCAGACTGCACATGGATCTCGCCTGGCTAGGACGGCTGGAAGGAGATCTGCTGATCCTTCAGGTGGTCAGCGGCGATACCTCCGCGTTCGGGCTGGGCCTCGGTACCAGCGTGCGCCGCGACGGTTCGCTGTATGCGAAGGTTCTCTCCGGGGATCTCCCGTCGCTGATCCCGGACGTTCAGGCGGATCCGCGCACCTCACATGTGCCCGTGGTGGACGAGTTCGCCATCGGCTCGTACGCGGCGACGCCGGTCACCGACACCGAGGGACGGGTGTACGGCATGCTCGGCTGCCTCGGTCGACAGCCTTGCCTCTCGCTCCATCAAAGCGACGGTGGGTTCCTACGGCTACTCGCGTCGTTCCTCACCGAGTTCGTCATCGATCTCAGAAGGCTGTGGGACACGCGCAGCGCGCTCTGGCGACAGATCAGCGATCTGCTCGACCAGGGCGGCCCACGGATGTTCTTCCAGCCAGTCGTCGACCTGTCCACCGGACGAACCGTCGCGGTCGAAGGACTGGCACGGTTCCCGACGCTCACTCGCGGACCGCAGGACCTGTTCGCCGCCGCGGCCAGCGTGGGTCTGGGCTACGAGTTGGAGACAGCGGCCATCCGCAACGCGCTGCGAGCACTGCCGGCAATGCCACCCGATGTGATCCTCGCCGTGAACGCGTCACCAGCTACGGTGAACGACAAACTGACCGACCTCATCGTCGAGACCGGAACGCCGCAACGGATAGCCGTCGAAATCACCGAGCACGACTACATCGGCGACGACCACAATCTGCTCCTGGCTACCGAGGTGCTGCGAGGGCACGGAACGCACATCGCGGTGGACGACGTCGGAAGCTGCTATTCGGGACTAGAACAGCTCCTGCACCTGCGGCCCGAAGTGATCAAGATGGATTACTTCATCACCCATGGAATCCATCTCGACGCGGCGCGACGGGCCGTGGCCGCCGGGCTCACGAAGGTAGCGGCCGAGATCGGGGGACGCGTCGTGGCCGAGGGCATCGAGTCGACCGCCGAGCTGGACGCCGTTGTCGCCTCCGGCATCACCTATGGCCAGGGCAACCTACTCGGACTACCGACCGCCGATATCAACGAAGCCTGCCTGGGCAACCGTCTCCCGCCAGCCACGGCAGCCGGCGGCCAGGCACGTGGCACCGCGATGTCGCTCAACCCGTGCCTTTGACACACGCGCGCAGCGCGAGCACCGGCATACTGACGATCGCCATCTCGCCCGACACCTACGACCGATCGGTCATCCAGGGACATGTCCCCCGCGTCTCCGGCCCACTCGGCCGGCGCTTGACGGGCTCGACGGGCTCGACGGGCTCGACGGGCCAATCGACCGCGTAGCCGTTGTTCCGCTCCTACCTCTCGCCGTGGGCCACGACATCCTGAGGTGACTGGCGGTCGTTACGGACGACGGCGACGTCGCAGGCGGCGTGCACGACGCACTGGTGGCTCACAGAACCGAGCAACAGGCGCTCAAAGCCGCCAAGGCCGCGGCTGCCGACCACGAGCAACTGAGCCTGCTCCGATTCGCGCAGCAGGGCACGAATGCCCGACTCAGACGAGACGACCGGCTCGACGGTGACATCAGACGCGTCGCCCAAACCGAACTTCACCGCCTGATCGACGATCTCGTCGGCCTTCCTGGCCAACGAATCCTCCGCGGCGGCAAACACGTCTGCATACAGCGGGTCATAGCAGCCCCAGGCATGCAACACCCGCAACGGCACCTGCCTGATGGCAGCGGCCTGTGCCGCCCAGCGCAGCGCCACCAACGACAGTTCCGAACCATCGACCCCGACGACGACCGCGCGTCGATCATCGTCGAGCCGCCCGGCAAGCCCGTCGTCGTCATCGCTGTCGCCCGCTGGGCGGGTGACGACGACCGGAACGGGAGCGTGGTAAACGACGCCTTGGGTGACGCAACCGATGTTCACGCGACGGAACGGCCCGTGCCTGTGCCTCCCCACGACGATCATGTCGGCGCCACCAGCCGCCTCGACGAGCGCCGAAACCGGCTCACCGGGGACGACCAACCGGTGTAGGTCGACCGACGGGACCGCCCCGCCAACTCGCTCGATCGAGCGCTCCAACCTCCGTCTCCCCGCCTGAGCAAGGGTCTCGGAATCAGAAGTCGTCGCCGCGCGCAGCACGCCACCGAACGGCTCCTGCGTGGTCCAGGACAGCAGCGAGGTAACTATCGGTGCTCCACCGTCGTGGCCGCCGTCGATCCTCGCGGCGGACCACAGTGCCGCCTCCCGGAGGGCCCAGCGCAACGCCACCTCGGAACCAGGAGAACCGTCCACCCCGACGAGCACACGTAGCGCGCCCATGACCCACTCTCCCTGTCCGGCAATTTTCGATCATTTTCGGATCTGTTCGTGGACGAGGACGGGCGGTTGACCACCTGCCCGGCCGCGCTGCCATCGTCCAGATGGTGGCCCGCGCCACGGACTCCCGCTCGGAGACCAAGGAGTCGTTACCCAGGGACTGACGGCGACGGCATCATCGAAGGCCACTCGGGTGACACAAGGTTGCTGGTCCTGGCGTTGGTGGCGAAGACGGCCGCCTGGGTACGGCTGGCCAGTCCGAGCTTCGCCAGAATTGCGGAGAAGTGGTTCTTCACGGTCTTTTACGAGATACCACGCCATACAATCTCGTAGTCGTCGAGGAGGAACACCCGCACATTTTTCATGATCTGCAGAATAATTGGGCAGACAGCTTCCGGAAAGATGACCGGGCCTAACGTTGTAGCCGCCCGGTCCACTCGGGAAACGTCGACCCGTGCCACTCGGCCCATGGGTGGACCCCAAGCGACAGGCCGAACGACCCAGCGCGGGGGCACGCCCAGCCTCTGATGGGGCAGCCGCCGCCGCGAGACCGTCATACCAGCACAGGAGGAGGTCTCGAGGGTTGCCACCGCGACGACGTCGTGGTTTTCGACGCCGGGACGTGAGCCGCCACCGGCACCGAGCCGGCCTCACCGGCTCTCCCGCCAGCATGCCGAGCACGCGCCAGAAAGCGTCACCGAACGTGCCCTGGCTCTCCTCATTCCCTCGCGAATACCGGCGGAACCGTCGCGGAAAGAGAGATCGCCATGCGCACCGAGATCGTCGTCGGGGTCGACGCTTCTCCCGGGTCCGCCGCGGCGCTCGCGTGGGCACTCGACGACGCGTCCCGGCGGGGAGTCCGGGTGCGGGCCGTACTGGCATGGGCGGACGACAGTCGCCCGGCCGAGGTCGACGCGATCGCCACCTCGCCCGGGCTCGAGGACCTGGCCGCGGCCGCCGACAAGGTGCTACGGCGGCTGGTCGCCGCCGCTCGGTATGCCAGTACCGGTGGCGACCGCCTGCGGCTGAGCGGCGCTCAGGTCCCCGTTGACGAACGCACGGTCTACAGCACCGCCGCGCACGCGCTTCTCCAGGAATCGTTCGACGCCGGACTGCTGGTCATAGGCGCCGAGCCGCGGGCTGCCACGCGGTGGGCGTTGGCCGGCCCAGTCGGCGACGCATGCGCCCACGAGGCTCCAATTCCGCTTGTGGTCGTCCCGCCAGACGCCGGTACGGCGCGCTCGCGACACCGGGCAGGGAAGCCGGTTCTCGTCGGTGTCGACGGCTCGCGCGCCTCCGCGATCGCGGCCCGCTGGGCGGCCGGCGAAGCCGCCCTCCGGAGGGTGCCGCTGCGTGTCCTGCACGTCGCGGCCGTCCGGGGCACTGCGCCGGCACAGAGCCGGGTACCGATGACGATTCCCGTGATCAATCGGACGTCGGCCCTTCCCTGGGCGCCCGTTGGAGCGGTGGCCGCGACCGGCCGCGGCGGGCGCGGGGGCGGGTGGGCGCCGGTCGCCGCGGCACGGACCCATGCGGTACTCGACCCGGTCGACTCGGTCCGCCGCGTCGTGGCCGGCGTTCGGACCATGCCTGGCGCACCTCCCGTCGAGCCGATGTCGGTGGCCGGCGGGGCCGCGGCAACGCTCCTGCTCGAGGCCGCCGGGGACGCCCAGTTGCTGGTTCTCGGCGCACGCGGCGCCGGCGGGTTCCCAGCTCTGTCGCTGGGCAGCACCGCCCATCAGTGCCTGGCCCGTGTCTCCTGCCCCACCGCCATCATCCGAGGCCACGGGTAGCGATTCGTCCAGACAGCGGTTCGTCCAGACAGCGACTCGACCACCAGCACACCGATCACCTGGCCCGATGGACGCGCTTCTGCGTCTCGCCAGCTGAAGTCAACACGCCGCAATGCATGCCGGACTCCCGAGCGGACCACGTCTTTGCACCTGCCCGCCGCCGGATGGTGGCGGCTCGTTCAGTGAGTGACGGGCTGTCGCTGGGCACGTCGGCGGCGGGCGGCTCGCCAGAGCTCGTCAGCACCCCAGACGATGATGGGCATGGGCAGCAGGAAGATCAGGTTCGACGGGCTGACGGCGACGGTATCGAGCACGGGGTGCAGGAACGGCAGGTAGACGACGGCGGCGGCGAACGCGATCTCGAAGGCGATGCCGTAGAGCAGGAGCCGGTTGCTGAACAGGCCGACCTCACGTAGCGCCGCATGCTCGGTGCGGGCGGCCAGCGCGGTGCCGATCTGGCAGGCGACGATCGCGAGGAAGCTCATCGTCGTCGCCTCGAGGTAGATGTGGTGCAACGGGTCCCCGGCGCCCACCGGGTCGCCGGGGTGCCAGCCCCCGCGGCCCAGAACGACGAAGAACGCGGCCAGGACCAGGACGGCCGACAGCACGCCGAGGATTCCCCAGGCGCGCAGCAGCATCGCCGGGCGGATGACACCTTCGCGGCGCGGCCTGGGTGGCCGGGACATCAGTCCGGGCTCGGCGGGCTCGCGGCCGAGCGCGAGCGCCGGCAGCGTCTCCGTGCCCAGGTCGATCATGAGGATCTGCAGGACCGTCAGTGGCAGCGGCACCGCGCCGCCGGACAGCGCGAACACCAGGAACGGGACGACCTCCGGCACGGCGTGGGCGAAGATGTACAGCACGAACTTGCGGACGTTGTCGTAGACCTGCCGGCCGGCCCGGATCGCGGCGACGATGGTGGCGAAGTCGTCGTCGGTCAGCACCATAGTGGATGCCTCGCGGGCGACGTCGGTGCCGGAGCGGCCCATCGCGATGCCGATGTCGGCGCGGCGCAGGGCAGGGGCGTCGTTCACGCCGTCGCCGGTCATGGCGACCACCTGCCCGAGGTCGCGCAGCGCGTCGGCGATCCGCAGCTTGGTCTCCGGGGAACTGCGGGCGAAGACCAGTTCCCGGTCATCGCGCAGCAGCTCGTCGAGCTCGCTCTCGGGCAGGGTGTCGAGCTCTTCGGCAGCGACGATTCTCAGCCCGGCGGTACCTTGCCCGCCGATACCGACCTGGCGGGCGACGGCCGCGGCGGTCAGCCCGTGGTCGCCGGTGACGACGTTGATCCGGATGCCCGCCCGGTGGCAGGCCGCGACCGCGTCGGCGACGCCCGCCCGCGGCGGGTCGGCGAGCGCGACGACCCCAAGCAGCCGCAGCCCGCTCTCCACGCCGTCGCGCCATTCGCGATGGTCGGGCCCCGTGGCGGGCAGGGCGGGCAGCTCCCGGTCGGCGATCGCGAGCACCCGCAACCCGTCCGCCGCCAGAGCGGCGAGCAGCGCCGCGACCTGGTCTCGGTCGGCCGCGGCGAGCGGTCGGGCACCGCCGTCCGGGGTCGCGAGTGTCTCGCAACGCTCGAGCACTGCCTCCGGAGCGCCCTTGACGAACGCGGCGAACCGGCCCGGCGCGGTCTCGTCGACCGTGGTCATCCGGCGCAGCCTCGGGTCGAACGGCGCCTGAAGGCACCGCCGCGCGAGCCGCACGGCGCGCCCCGTGTCCGCCCCCAGCCAGGCGGCCGCCCGCAGCAGCCCGATCTCGGTGGGGTCCCCGCGGTCCTCGTCCCCGCGGTCCTCGCTCTCGTCGTCGCGCTTGCTGAGCTCGGTGCCCTGCCTGGGCGGCCCGGGTGGCGCGTCGTCCGGGCCAGGCCGCCCGGACGGGACCTGCCCGCCGGTCTGGTACGTGTCGCCGGCGAGCTGCGCGTCCGAGCAACTCGCCAACGCCGCCCCAAGCGCCGCCAGCACCCGCGACGAACGGTCCACCGACGACCCGCCGTCAGCCGACGCCGCCCAGTTCACGCCGTCGACGGGCAGGTCTCCCGCGGTGGTCCACAGCCGGACGGGACGCATCCGGTTCTCGGTGAGGGTGCCGGTCTTGTCCGTGCAGATGACAGTGGTGGAACCAAGGGTCTCGACCGCGGAAAGCCGGCGCACGACCGCGCCACGCCGGGCCAGCACCCGCACGCCGACCGCGAGCGCCAGGGTGATCGTCGGCAGCAGGCCCTCGGGCACGTTCGCGACGAGCAGGCCGATCGCGAAGGTGAGCGCCTCACCGAACGGCAGCCCGGCGGCCAGCCCGATCGGCAGGAACGCGACGCCGACCCCGACCGCGACCGCCGCGATCAGCCAGGCGACCCGGCGAACCTGGCGCTCCAGCGGGCTCTCATCGCGCTGGACCCGCTCCGACAACGCGGCGAGCCGGCCGATCTCGGTGTTCATCCCGGTCGCGACGACCAGCACCCGCGCGGACCCCGCCGTGCAGGAGGTGCCGGAGAAGACGAGGTCCTCCGCGGCGAGCAGCGGCCCGGTGTCCGGCGCCTCGGTCGCCGACCGGGCGACCGGCACCGACTCGCCGGTCAGCATCGACATGTCGACCTCGACGTAGCCGTCGAGCAGCCGCGCGTCGGCCGCCACCCGGTCGCCCTCGCCGATCACCAGCACGTCCCCGGGCACGATCTCCCGCACCGGCACCCGGCGCTCGGCGTCGTCGCGCAGCACGGTCGCCAGCGGCGGCAGGAAGGCGGCGAGCGCCTCGACCGCCTTCTCCGCGTGCTGTTCCTGGACGAACGCGACGGCGGCGTTGAGCAGCACGACGACGACGATCGCGACGGCCAGCGCCGCCGAGCCGGACACCGCGGCGAGGCCCGCGGGGAGCCACAGCAGCAGCGCCAGCGGATGGATCAGCTGGCGGGCGATCTCCCGCGGCCAGGTGCGCCCGCGCCGCCGGGACAGCTCGTTCGGCCCGGCGCTGACCAGTCGCCGCGCCGCCTCCCGCTCGGACAGGCCGCCCCGCCCGGCACGCAGGTCACGCAACAGCAGCGCGAGTGGTTCCCGCGGATCGGTCACCGCGACGGGATCAGGACCGGCGGTGATCCGGTCAGTGGCGCCTGGCGGCACCGGACCGGGATTCATCGCACCGCCGGCGCGGCGCGCGGCGGCAGGGGAATCGATGAGTGAGGCCAGGCATCACATCGCCGGCCGACGTGGCCCCGCGCAGGATTCACGCAGGACGTCCTGGGCTTGCTGCCGCCCTCGTCGCCGGGCCTGGTCCCATGGTGTGCCCCAGGGCCGCATCGAGCACCAGGCGGCGCTCGGCGGCGGCAACGGTGTGCCGGACGGTGTCCACGGCGTCCGGGTTGACCGAGATCGACGTGATGCCAAGACGCACGAGCCGCTCGGCGAACTCGGGATGGGTCGACGGCGCCTGCCCGCACAGTGACGACGTGATGCCGGCTTCCCGGCAGGAGGTGATGATCCGCCCGATCGCGTCGAGCACCGCCAGGTCGGACTCGTCGAACAGCTCGGCGCAGGTCTCGGAGTCGCGGTCGACACCCAGCATGAGCTGTGTCAGGTCGTTCGAGCCGATCGAGACGCCGTCGATGCCGAGCTTTGCGTACTCGGGGATCCAGTAGGCGACCGACGGGACCTCGGCCATCACCCACCGGTGCAGGTCACGGCGGTGATCGCCCAGGGGGCTGCGATCCACGGCCTCCAGGCAGGCTGCCAGCTCCCAGCGGGTGCGCACGAACGGGATCATCAGGTGCAGGTTCGGCGAGGCCTCCCGGACCTTGGCGAGCACCTCCAGCTCCAGCGCGAACACCTCGGGGTCGCGGATGTAGCGGTAGCAGCCGCGGTAGCCGATCATCGGGTTCGCCTCGACCGGCTCATACCGCTCTCCGCCGCGCAGGCCGCGGAACTCGTTCGTCCGGAAGTCGGTCGCCCGGTAGATCACCGGCCGCGGCGCGAAGGCGCGGACGATCCGCAGCAGCGAGGCCGACATCCGTTCGACGAACTCGGCCCGCCCACCGGAGGCGAGCAGGTGGCGGGGGTGTTGGCCGCCGAGCGCATCCGCGATCATGAACTCGGCACGCAGCAGGCCGACGCCGTCGACGGGCAGCGCCGCGACCTGTTCGGCGCGCTCGGCGACCGCCAGGTTCACGTAGAGCCTCGTCGCGGTCGTCTCGACCGCCAGAGCCGGCTGCGCCGCCGCAGCCGTGGGCCTCTCCGCCGCGACGGCGACGGCACCCGCGGCGGCCGGAGCGACGAGCTCGCCGGCATGCACCTCGCCGCGCGCGCCGTCGACGGTGACCATCTGCCCCGCGGACAGCGTCGACGTCGCGACCCGGGCGCCGACCACGCAGGGCACGCCCATCTCGCGGGCGACGATCGCCGCGTGGCAGGTCATGCCGCCGCTGTCGGTGACGATCGCCGCGGCCCGGCGCATCACCGGCACCCAGTCGGGCGAGGTCATCTCGGCGACGAGCACCTCGCCGTCACGGAACTGGTCCTCGTCTTCCGGGGAGCGCAGGATACGTACCCGCCCGCTCGCCCGCCCGGGCGAGCCGGCGAGCCCGGTCAGCAGCGGCGCTCCGCCAGCACCGTCGCTACCACTGCCACCGCTGGCATCGCCGGGACGCGTGCCGCCAGGCGCCACCGCGGCACGCGGTTCCCAGGGGGCGCCACCTGGTTGGTCGGCCGCCGCGGCGCCGTCGGCCTCCCGCGTTCCCATGGCGGTGATCGGCCTGGACTGCACGAGGTAGGTCTGGCCTGTCTCGACGGCCCATTCCATGTCCTGCGGCGCGCCGTAGTGCCGTTCGACCCGGACGGCCAGGCGGGCGAGCTCGACGGCCTCCTCGCCGGAAAGAACCCGGCGCGAGCCCTCGGTCTCGGTCAGCTCGACCCGGGTGTCATGGCCGTCCGGCCCGCGCACGATCTGGTGGCTCTGCCGCCCGACCCGCGCGTCCAGCAGCGCCGGCCCGCCCGCGCCGCCGTCCTTGGTCAATATGTAGGTGTCGGGCACGACCTGCCCGCCGACGACGACCTCGCCGAGGCCGAACGCCGCCTCGATCACCACCCGGCTGGTGTCCCCGCTCGCCGGGTCGGCGGAGAACATCACGCCAGACCGCTCCGAGTTCACCATCCGTTGCACCACGACCGCGAGCGCGGGCTCCGCGGCGTCCGACCCTGGCCCGGCCTTCTCCTGGCCGGCGCGGTAGGCCAGGACCCGCTCGCCGTAGAGCGAGGCCCAGCAGTCGCGGACGCGCTCGATCAGCTCGTCGTCGCCGCGGACGTCGGTGAACGTCTGGTTCATCCCGGCGAACGAGGTACCGGCGGTGTCCTCGGCCGTCGCCGACGAACGCACGGCGACGAGCATCGGCCGGCCGCCACCGCCGCCGAGTTCGTGGTAGGCGCCCAGGACGGCCCGACGGATGTCGCCCGGCACCGGCACGGCGCGTACGCGCGCCCGCAGATCGGCGGCCTCGGCGGCCAGTCCGGCCGTGTCGTCGGGGTCCACCTCGGCCGCCCGCCGGGCGAGCTCCGTGGCGAGGCCGCCCTCGGCGAGCGCTCGCAGGTAGGCCGCGGACGTGACGACGAAGCCGGACGGGACAGGGAAGCCGGCCTGGGTCAGCTCGCCCAGGTTCGCACCCTTGCCGCCGGCCAGGCCGACGTCGTGGACGGACAGCTCCTTGAACCAGGCGATCCATGGTCCGTTCTGGCTCATCGGTCCGTTCTGGCTCATCACGGTCTCACTCCCTCGCGCCATCGGGCACCCCGGCAGTCTCTCCCGCCGCCGCACCACCCGCCGCCTGGTCCGCGGCGAGGGCCGCCGCCCACTGGCGGGCCTGGTCACGCTCACCGTCGCGCAGGGGCCCCTGGGTGCCGGTGACGTAGAAGCTGCGGCGGCCGACGACGTTCGCGCCGCGTCGGCGCAGCAGCCGCGCCGCCTTCGCCGCGGCGGAGCCCGCGAGCCGCGAGCCCATCCGTGTGTCGAAGACCGCCGCGGCCGGCGCCGGCCGAGCCAGGTCCAGGCCGGCCAGCCACTCCCGGATCCCCACACCCGTCGAGATCACGCCGGCCGCGGTGGGATCGCCCTTGGTGGCGTCGGCCAGCTGGCGAGCCGCGTCCTGTCGGCTACTCGGCCGGCTCATACCGAACGCGTGGGTGGGGCCGCCGACGACCAGCAGGTCGACATCGCCGGTCAGGGCGGCGGGTGCGGCGCCGACCTCCACCAGCTCGGTGTCCATCCGCTCCGCGAGGCCGGCGGCGACCGCCTCGGCGATCTCCCTGGTGTTACCGAACATCGACTCGAAGACGATCAGTGCGCGCATCGTGCCCCACCTCTCCTGGTTGACATGACTGGCCCTGTCAGTCGGCGACGCGGACGGCGACGGCGGGGCGGATGGCGGCCGCGCGGCGTGCCGGGCCGGCGCTGGCCAGCAGCGACGCGACGAGGGTCGCGCCGACGGTCGGGCCGATGGTCAGCCAGTCGATCGGGAATCCGACGTCGAGGCCGCCGAAGGCCGGGCTGTTGGTGTACATCAGCCACGAGGTGAGCAGGGACAGTCCGGCGCCCAGCACGATCCCCTCGACCGCGACGAACGCGCTCTCACCGAGGAAGGCCGCCGTGACCGTCCGGGAACGCACTCCCAGCGCCCGCAGGATGCCGATCGTGCGGCGCCGCTCGCGCACGGCGCGCACCATGACGACGCCCAGGCCGATGATGCCGACGAGCAGGCCCAGCGCGAGGTAGCCCTGCATGAGGCGGAAGAAGCTCACGTTGGCGGCGAAGGTGCGCCGGACGTCGCGCTCGATCCGGTTGGCGATCAGCCCGTTGGCCAGGAACCGGCCCTGCAGGGTGGCGGCGAGCCTCTCGTCGCTCACCCCGGGTGCGGCGCGGATGAGCAGGCTGGTGTCCTGCGCGCGGTCGCCGTAGATCGCCCGTACGGTGTCCGCGCCCGCGAACACGGGATAGGCCGGCGGCTGTCCCGGGAAGGAGTAGTAGGGCAGGGCGTTCTTGACCTTCGCCGCGATGATCTTCTTCTCGTCCCGGCCGGTCGCCGGGTCGGTCAGGGTGATGGTGGCGCCCGGCTTGACCTGGTCGGTGTTCGGGCCGGTGGTGCTGTTGAAGTACGGGTCGAGCACGACGTAGCGGGGGTCGGCGACGATCCTGCGCCATGCCGCCGCCTCGTCGGCGCCCAGGGATGGCAGCCACGCGTCGAGGGCGAGCGGATGGCTGGTAGCGGCGGCCACGGGCAGCCCGATCAGCACGACCGGCAACGGGGTGTCCGTACGCCCGGTGGGGTCGTCCGAGGTGCCCCGGCCGATCGTCAGCGGGGTCACCTCGGTGATCTGGGAGGCCAGGTCACCCGAGCGCAGCGCGCGCATCGGGTCGCCGATCGGCGTCGACGGGGCCATGTCCGCCCGGATCGCGTAGCCGGCGGACGCCTCGACGACCGCCTGGTCGGTGCCGGCGCCGATGATGGCGCCGATCTCGGTGATGATCACAAGGGTGAAGATGATCAGGGAGTACATGAGCAGCGTCGCGCCGGTACGGAACTTCCGCGACGTCGGGTAGGTCACCGCGAGCCGGGCGGCCAGGCCCGTCTCCCCCGCCCGCGAGGTGAGCAGGCGCAGCGGGCGCAGCACGATGTCCTGGTTCACCGACAGCAGCACCACCGCCGCCCCCGTGACCATGACGCCGAGAACGACGTAGGTGGCGGTCGAGCCGTTGTCATACACGTCCGGGCGCGCGACGTTCGCGAGCAGCCCCCAGGCCAGCACCAGCGCCGACGCGACGGTCGCGACCGCCCGGGTGCCGGCGAACCGGCGCGCCAGCGGCACGGCGAACAGCACGGCCAGTGCGGGGAACAGGTAGGTCGTCACACCTTCGCTGCTGGCGACCGCCGGGACCGCGGCGGCCGCGCACAGCACCGCGAGCAGCATCGAACCGACGAGCAGCGACCGACGCGGCCTGCGGCCCGCCCCGTCTGGCAGATCCCGGATCGCGGCGATGATGTTGAGGCGGCTGACCCGCGCGCTGGTCGCCGCGATCGTGGCGAACGCGATCAGGAAGCCCACGGCGAAGCCGTTGAACAGGCTGGTCGGGGTGACGGCGAAGGTCAGCTCCAGCGCGTTGCCGCCGTCCTGGAAGGCCGCGAAGATCCGCGCCGCGACCAGCACCACCGCCCAGCCGACCCCGATGCCGGCGGCCACGCCGAGCGCCGCCGCCACGACGCCGTAGACGCTGCCCTCCAGCAGGAAGGCGCTGATCAACCGCCGTCGGCGCATCCCCATCGCGCGCAGCATCCCCAGCTGGCCACGCCGCTCGTCGGTGAGCATCACGAACACGTTCACCAGCAGCAGGACGCCGGCGATGATGCTGAAGCTGCCGATGAACAGGAACAACGAGCCAAGCTGGCCGGCGACGTCCTCGGCGGTCGCGAGCGCGTCCTTCTTCGGCGTCGTCACCTGCGCGCCGGACGTCGTCAGCCCGCCGAGCGCGGCGCGGATCTTCTTCTCGACGACGTCGGTGAGCGCGCTGCCCGACTCGACGCCGCCCCGGTTGGACACGAGCGTGATCGTCGAGGGGGTGCTGTCACCGCCCGCCTGGGCCGCGGCGGCCGCGAGCGTGCCGGGGGCGACGAACAGGTCGCGGTTGACGTTGGCGAACCCCAGCGAGGCCAGCCCCCGGGCCGGCACCACCCGCTCGACCCGCAGCGCCGTCGGCCGGCCGTACAGATAGGCGGTGAGGGTGTCGCCCGGCCGCAGGCCCAGGGAGTCGGCCAGGTCGGCGTTGACGACGGCGGAGCCGGGCGCCGGACCCGCGCCGGACAGGTGGCTGCCGTCCCGGCCGTCGGCGCCCCGGCCGCCGAAGTCCGCGGCGGCGGCGAAGTCGGTCTCGAGGACCTGCGCCTGCGGCTCGGCGACGCGCGCCGCGCCGTCGCCGCGGCTGACCGCCGACTTGTCCATGACCACGGTGAGCAGCCCGTCGACGTCCGGGTCGGCGCGCAGCGCCGCCAGACGCCGCGCCGCCTCGTCGCCGCGCGCCAGGTCGTCGGAGTAGACCTCCTCGTCGACCGGCCCCAGCGTGCGGAACGCCGTGGTCCGCACCGAGTGGTCGATCGTGTCACCGACCGCGAAGCTGCCGACGATGATCGCCGTACCGAGCAGCGAGCCGGCGATGACGAGCACCGCCTCCAGCGGCCGGCGCGACACCTGGCGCAGCGCGAGCCTGCGCAGGAACGGGCGGATGACCCCCACCGTGATCAGCGCGACCGCGGCCGCGACCAGCAGGACCAGCAGCGGGCCGGTCAGTTCCGGATACATGATCGTCTCATCCCCAAGCCGCGCTCAGACGACCGATGTGAGTGCATCCGGCGCCTCGGGCGCCGAAGACGCCGACGCCGGGGCAGCAGTGGAAGGGGTGGGCGGCACCGGGGACGCTGGCACACCCGCGGGCACGCGGCGTTCGTCGCTGATCAGCGCGCCGTCGCGCATCCGGACCAGCCGGCCGGCAGCGGCGCCGATCCCCGGGTCGTGGGTCACCAGGATGATCGTCTGGCCCTCGTCCCGGTTGAGCGTCCGCAGCAGGTCCATGACCTGCGCCGCCATCTCGCTGTCCAGGTTCCCCGTCGGCTCGTCCGCCCAGACGATCGCCGGGCGGGCCACCAGGGCCCGGGCGATCGTCACCCGCTGTTGCTCGCCGCCGGACAGCTCGTTCGGCCGGTGCGCGCCGCGCGCGCCCAACCCGACCCGCTCCAACATGTCCGCGGCTCGCCTGCGGGCCTGCGCCGGTGCGACGCCGACGAGCAGCAGCGGAAGCTCCACGTTCTCGACCGCGGTGAACACCGGGATGAGATTGAAGGCCTGGAAGACGAAACCCATCGTGCGGGCCCGATGCTCGGTGCGTTTGGCGTCCGGCATCGCGAACAGGTCGACGCCACCGAGTATCACCCGGCCACCGTCGATGTCGTCCAGCCCCGACAGGCAGTTGAGCAGCGTCGTCTTCCCGGAACCCGACGGGCCCATGACCGCGACGAGTTCGCCGGCCTCGACCTCCAGGTCGAGGCCGCGCAGCGCCTCCACCTCGACGGCGCCGGTCCGATAGATCTTTCGTACACCTTCGGCGCGCAGCAGCGGCGTGGCGGTCGCCCCGCTCTTCTCGACCATGATTCCAGCGAACCACCGGCACCAGATCGCCACCATGTGCCCACCGCGTACCCGCTTCAGGACCTTCGGACTGGCTCGAAGGGCGCATCCGCGCTGACGCGCCACCGTGTGCGGGCAACCGCCCGGCTACTGGCACGTTCGATTCGCGCGGGAGAGCGAAGACCCGGCGATGCGTTTCGGGCCTTCCTGCCCCTCGGACTTTCCTGCACCTCGCCGTCCGCGGCCGTCAGGGAGTCCGGGGTGCCGAACTGCTCAGCGAGCAGGGAACAGCAGATACGCACGTCGGGCGATCCCCGTCGTGGGGTGCGCGAAGCGGTCGGGGCGCGTCCTGTGACGCGCCCCGACCGCTGGATGCCGGGCTGACCGTATGGGTTCACGATGTCCGGTGCCGGTCCACTCATCGACCGACTGGATGTTCAGACCAGGTAGGGGCGGCCGCGGACGATCGCGGTGCGCGCCCAGGCACCGCCGAGGCCGAACGACTGGCCGGCGTTCAGGGCGGCCAGCAGGATCAGGGTGAGCGCGTAGATCAGGTGGTCGTCCATGAAGACGTTGTTCTCGGGCGGCAGGACGACCGACCACATCATGACGAGCAGGACCACGCCGGCACCGGCCGCGAAGCGCATCCCGACACCGAGGATGAGTGCGGTGCCGATGGCCACCAGGCCGATCATGAAGAGGTAGTCGGCCCAGGCCGCGCCGGCGATGTGGTGGTAGAACGACGTGAACGGCCCGACGGCACCGTGGGCCAGGAATCCCTCGGTGGGACTGCCACCGTGAATCCAGGCCGCCTTCGAAGCGGTCTCGTGGCCGAGACCGAACAGCTTGTCAAGGAACGCCCACAGGAATACCCATCCAAGGCTGACCCTGGTCAGCGCGAGCACGATATCCAGGGCCAGGCCACGGACGCCAGCGCGCTGCCGGAAAATTGTCGAGAACGGCGACGGGACGACCGGACCGGACCGCGTCTCGGCCTTGGCGGCGGTTTCGTTGGTGGTTGTCATGTGCTTTCGCCTCCCTGGTTGTGTGGCTCTTAGAGTCGTGCGTCCGCGGCGCCCGGATCAGGGGCTGCGCGGGCCACGCGGGCGGTCGTTTCGACCTGTCGGGGCGTGCCGTCGGTGGGCCGATCGGCCCATCCGCCGTGGGACTGTCGGAGAAGCTCGAGCGAGCCGCCGGACGGGCGCGCCCTGGCCGTACAGGCCGACCGTGCTGTGGACAGGCCGCACGCGCCGCGGAGCCAGGCGGCCGGAGACACGGCAAGGCGCCTCCCGCGGCGGTCTGCGCGGGAGGCGCCTCACGTCTGGGTCTGACGGGCGAGCCGACCTGCTGTGGCGTGGGCAGCCAGCCATGACGGCCCAGGAGGTCAGCGCCGCCTGCGCGGCCTCGGTTGCCCCGGTCGATGGAGAGCGATCGGCTGGCAGGATCCCAGCGGGGACGACGTCCGGGGGCTTCGACCCTAGGCGGGTAGACCGGCAGCGCCACTTCCCGCCGGGACGTCCCCCGCAACGGCGGCGGGGTCGGAGCGCACGACGGCGACGTCGCTGTGCGCGTGCAGGACGCACTGGTGGCTGACCGAGCCGAGCAGCAGCCGGGCGAAACCGCCGTGTCCCCGGTTGCCGACGACGAGGAGCTGCGCCTCGCGGGCCTCGCGCAGCAGGGCACGTATCGCCGAGTCGGGCGAGACGACCGACTCGACGGTCAGGCGGGGTGCGTCGTCCAGGCCGAGCTTGACAGCCTGCGCGAGGACGTCGTCTGCCTGCTTGACCAGCAGTCCCTGCGCCCCGACGAGCACCTCGGCGTACATCGGGTCGTAGCCGCCCCAGGCGTGGACCACCCGCAGCGGCACCTTGCGGACCGCCGCGGCGTGCGCCGCCCAGCGCAGTGCGGTCAACGACGGGTCCGACCCGTCGACGCCGACGACGACCGGCCGGCGGTCGTCGGTCCGGGGCGTCTCGTCGTCCTTGGGCGGGCGGACGACGACGACAGGCCCGGGCACGTGGTGGACGACCCCCTGGCTGACGGAGCCGGCGGTCATCCGGTGGATCGGCCCGTGGCCGCGTTCCCCGATGACGACCACGTCAGCGTCCGCGGCAGCCGCCGTGAGAGCCGCGACCGGCTCGTCCAGGACGACGGTGCGCCGCAGCGTGACCGACGCCGGCGGCTCGCCGACCCGCCTGATCGTGCGCTCCAGCATCTCGGTGGCCGCCTTGGTCAGCCCATCATGATCGCCCTGGGTCGCGGCGCGCAGCACGCCCGTCGGCAGCCCGTCCGCGGTCCAGGCCAACAGAGCGGTCACCGTCGGGGCCGCACCCCGGCCGGCACCCTCCGTCGCGGCCGACCACATCGCCGCCTCTCGAAACGCCCACCGCAGCGCGGCCTCCGACCCGGGAGAGCCGTCGACTCCGACAAGAATGTGTACCGAGCTGCTCATGCCTCACGCTCCACGTCCGGTGCGGCACGTCGCCGTGCCCGCTGTATCGGTCCACCCGCCGATCGGCACCGATCTGGGAGATCGGTCGGAAGCCGAGTTGGCCGGTGATCGACCTCCCTGACTGTTCCACCGCGGCCGACCGGTGAGATCACGCCATCCGGTGGGTCCGTGACGGTGCCTTGGGCAGGTCCGCATGGGCCGACCGGCCGGGTGGCGCGGTGCACCTGGGCGGGCCACCCACCCTTCCAGCCGAGTCTCCTTCCCCATTGGTCCCGGTCCCGCGGGACGACTTGGGCAGTTCATCCCATCGCCGTTCCGCCAAGAATGGAGACGCGCGGCAATGGAGATACAGAGAATGGCGTCGGCCCAGGGAGGCCTGTTATGCGCCGCAATGCGAACGTCATCGCGACAGAGTGGGCATGCAGCGACAGGGCCAGCCACACCCAGGACCAGCACCGCGGGACCGTCGAGAGAAACACTACGCCGGCCGGGCCAGGCCAGCGGCCCTTGCTCGACGACACGCACGTCCACGGTGCGCCGCCCCACGGCCCGGTCGGCAACACGGACAATCAGAAGGCGGTTGTCCGGTTCGGACAGAACGGGCGGACCGGCCGTCTGCTGGCGCAGATCGACCTGACCAAGGTGCTCGTCGTCGGCGAGCTCGCCGCGGCGGGAACTGTGATCGCCGTCCACCTGTTCGACCACCTCGACAGCCTGCGCGGCGGTCCTCGAGCCCGGATCCAGATGGGCCCCGGCGGCTGGGTCAGCATGCGCGGCGGGGCCACGAAGATCCGCACCTCCCGGGCGACAGCCTCCGCCGTTTCCCGGTCTGCCCGGAACCCAGGTGCAACACGCCAGAACAGGCCGAGCCCTGGGGCTCGCGGCCCCAAGCACATACCGCGAGCCATTGGTCACCTGCCCCGTGGATATCGCACCGGGCGCCAGCCCGGCACGGACCGGGCCGACAGCGGCCGCCGGCCATGGTGGGCGGTTCTGATCGGTGCGAAGCCCGTCGAGACGCGCTGACCCTCGTCACCCATCCCGGCCGCCGCGGCTGACTTCCAACCCGTCGGCCAGCGCCTAACAACTTACGGAGGGGCCATGCGTGTCGAGGAGATCATGACGCCGGCGGTGGCCGTGGTGACACCAGAGACGCCGGTCAAGGAGGTAGCCGAGCGGCTCGTCCGGCATGGCTTCGGTTCGTTGCCGGTCGTCGACGCAGGCGGGCGGCTTGTCGGCATCATCACGGAAGCCGACCTGATCGCTGTCGAGGCCAGCGCACCGGACCCGCGCCGGCATGCCCGGCGCGACCTGCCTGCCGGAGGTCGGCCGCCGCGGACCGCCGCCGACCTCATGACGACGCCGGTCATCGCGGCCCGTGTCGGCACCGACATCGCCGACGTTGCCGAGATCATGCTGGCCGCCCACGTCACCCGGGTCCCGGTCCTCGACGACGGCGACCGTCTGGTCGGGCTGGTCAGCCGCAGCGATCTGCTCAGGCCGCTGGTCCGCCCGGACTCCGACATCGAAGCCGACGTTCGCCAGGTCCTCGTCGACTGGGGCGTCGCCAGCAGGGCCGAGGTTCGTGTCGAAAACGGCGAGGTCAACCTGACAGCCGTCGCCGGATGGCCACGTCCCGAGGTCGACCACCTCGTCCGCGCCGTCCCCGGGGTGATCGCGGTACGTCACGCGATCTTCGATGCCCAGGTCACCGTCGACGCCCACCAACCCGCCACCGACGTCTGAGAAAAAGCTCCCCGTCCACCGTTCTCAGGGCGTCCCCGTTGGCGGTGATGGCCAGCGGCTCGGGAGCAGAGGTACCCGCACCGCCATGGGAACGTCGCCGCCGTCAGGCGCCAACATGAATGTGGGAGGCCCACAGCGCGGGTTGGTCCGGCCGGGGCTCGCGCATGCGGCGGACGGCGTCATGCAGGGCGGACGCGGTGCGCCCGGCCGCAGGCTCTCGGGCGGCGTCCTTTTTCTCCACCTCGGCCAGGGTGGCGTAGACGTCCTCGGCGAGCGCCACCGCGCCCGAGTCATTGATCGCCCAGAGGGTAGCGATCACCTGCCGGTAGCCGGCGAGCTGGAACGCCGCGGCGAGGTGGATCGCCTCGTCGATGAGCCGCGTGCCGGGAAGGCTCGTCTCGCAGGCGGACAGGAAGGCGAACTCGGTGCCGTCGAGACGCAGCCGCGCGACGTCCAGGACGGTCAGCGGCCGGTCCAGGTGATCGGCGAGGAGCAGCCTGCTGGCGGATGGTTCGAGCAGGTCGGCCTGGCCGTGGCAGGCGAAGTGCGCCCACCGCCCGGTCGGCAGCGCCGCGAGCACCGCGTCCCGGGTGGCCTCCGGGCCCACAAGCGGGTGGACTCGTCCCGGGAAGAGTCTGCTCAGGTTTTGTACCTCCAGCCTGGTGCCGGGCAGGTCGCTGGCGCTCGGGGTCCGGGGCATTCCGACCGCGATGATCCGACCGTCGCCCGGTGCGGGGGCGGGGCCGCGCGCAGGACGCCGGGCATGAATCAGCGCGCGGATCGTCGGAATGGTCGAGCTGATCGCCCGGTCCAGCACTGTGTTCGGATTCGGGTCGTGCCGGGTGCTGTGGTAGCCGGCGGCATGAACCGGGAGAAAGGACAGCGCTCCGGAGAGGCACCACCACAGCCGCGGCCACACCGGCCGCGGCTCGGTCGGTCGACCAGCCTGGCTGGCGGAACCAGCGGAACCGGCGGAACCGGAACGAGCGGCCTCGGAGGCGGGTGAACCTGGTGAGCCGGTGAGGCCAAGCCGATCGAGCACGGAACTGGCGAGGGCGTCCCACAGCCAGCGGAGCGTGACGTTCAGGTCCTTCGAAGCGTCGGACAGAGCGCCGTTCGACAGGACGGTCAGGAAGTTGATCGTCCGCTCGGAGACGGCCTGGGGGGTGAGTTCGGGCAGCGTGACCGCGCCGAGCGGCTCGTCCGGTGTGACGACGAGCGCGTACGACCCAAGATGGGAGACGACCACCACGATGATCGGGCCGCGCGCGGCGGCGGCTCGCAGGTCGGCGACCCGCGGTGGGCGTAGGAAGTCCTCGAGTCCGGGTAGCCGGCGGATCAGCGCGATGGTCTCGTCGAGGTCCGCGCTGGCCCGGCGCCGGTCCTCACGCTCATGGCGACCCACCTCCGGATCGCTTCCGGGGACCGAGGTCCTCGAAACGGCCGGCGAAGCGGGTACCCGCGGCAGCGGCTGGGACGGCCGCGGCGGTGCCGGCGGGAGCGGTTCGGCCGCGGCCGCGCGCGCCGCCGGCCCGCCGAGATGATCGAGTCGCGCGCACAGGTCGGTGAACCGATCGGCCAGCCGGGGGTCGAGCGAGGCGAGGTCGGCGAGGTCGGTGCGCGTGTCCAGCGCCTGCCCCAGTAGGACCCCCCGCCCCTGCTCGAACAGCTCGAGAGCCCGATCCAGCTGGCCCGCCCGGACGCAGCAGGCCGCCGCGTCGGCGCCCAGCGAGCCGAACTCCGCGAGCAGGCCCTCCTGATCGCGGCGGCTCAGGGCTCGCGGCGCGATGAGACCAAGCAGTTCGATCGCCTGGGTGAAACCGGCGACGGCCTCATCCCAGTCCCGGGCGGCGTAGGCCGCCCCGGCCCAGACCCGGGCGGCGTCGGCGCGGACACGCGGGGGCGCCACCGTCACCCGCGCCCCCTCCTGGCCGGCGGCCACGGCCTCGGTGGCGTCGACTTGCCGGCCGGTCAGGTCGAAGCGGGCCCGTAGCGCGCCGCCGAGGTTGGCCAGGGTGCCGGCGCGGTGGGGATGGTCGGCGGGAGTCGTCTCCGCCGCTCGGCGGCGCACCTCGATCGTGTCGTCGAGGTCGGACGGCGACCCGGTCCGCCGGAAGCGCATCAACAGGCTGTTGCCAAGGGTGGACAGGAAGTCGCCGAGGTCGGGATGGTCGGCGGGGCATTCCGCGAGCGCCCGCCGGCTGATCTCGATCGCCTCGTCCAGGTCGGCCAGGTCGTCTGCGTCGCCTACCTGTTCGTACCGGTTCCGCAGGGCGATTCCGAGGTTCGACAGGCTCAGTGAGCGTCGAGCATGGCCGACGGGGATGACCTCCACGGCCGCACGCGCGACGGTGACCGCCTCGTCGAGGTCCGCACGGTTCCCGACCCGGTCGAAACGATCCTGCAGGGCGGCACCCAGGTTCGACAGGTACGAGGCACGGCCGGGATGGTCGGGCGCGACCGCCTCCACGGCGCGCCGGGCGACCTCGACGGCCTCGTCGACGTCCGACAGCTCCCCGACCTGGACGAAACGAAAGCGCAGGGCGTTGCTGAGGGGCGAAAGGTAGGCGGGAAGGTCGGGATGGTGGGGCGGGACGGCCTCCACCGCACGCCTGGCGAGCTCGATCGCCTCGTCCAGGTCGGCCAGGTCACCGACGCGTTGGGACCGCAGCCGCAGGTCGGTGCTGAGGACGGCGAGATACGCCGCGCGGTCGGCGTGGTCGGCCGGAAGGGTGTGCAGCGCCTGACGATGAAGCTTGATCGCCTCTTCCAGGTCGCTGCGTTCCCCGACGCGTTCGAACCTGCCCCGCAAGGCGAAGGCGAGCAACGACAGAGCGGCGGGGCGGTCGGAATGGTCCGCGGGCATCGCCTCCAGCGCCTGACGAGCTGCCTCAACCGCCTGGCGCAGGTCAGCGAGATCCCCCACCCGTTCGAACCGGTCGTGAGTGGCGGCGGCGAGAGTGATCAGCAGGCTGGCGCGATCGGGGCTGCCGGGCGGCGAGGTCTCCACCGCGCGCCGGACAACCTTGACCGCCTCATCCAGATCGGCGAGCTTCCCGAGCCGGTCGAAGCGTCCGTGCAGCGCCAGGCCGAGGTTGGACAGGTACCCGGGAAGATCGGGATCGTCGTCCGGGGTGGCCTCCACCGCGCGACGCGACACCTCGACGGCCTCGGCCAGGTCGGCCAGCCCTCCGCCGGCGGCGGAGCGGTCCAGCAAGACCAGGCCCAGGCTCGCCAGGCCGGCGGTATGAGCAGGGTGACCGGCCGGAACGGCGGCCAGCGCCGAGCGGAACGCGTCGATCGCCTCCTCGATGTCCCCGACGTCCCCGAACCGCAGGTAGCGGTCGCGCAAGGCGGCACCCAGAGTGATCGATGCCTCTGTGCGCACGGGATCGTCAGCCCCGGCCGCGGCCACCGCCTGGCGACCGGCGTCGACCGCGGCTTCGATGTCGGCGCTGGATCCGAGCCGGCGGAAGCGCGCGCGCAGGGCCTCACACAGAGCGCGCAGGCTCGCGGCGCGGTCGGCGTGGCCGTCGGCGAGGCCGTCCAGCGCGCGCCGCGCGACTTCGACCCCCTCGTCAAGGTCGGCGATCCGGTCGGTCCGCGCGAACCGGGCCAGCAGCGCGGCGCTCAGGCTCGACAGGACGGTGGGCCGGTTGGGATGGCCGACGGCGGTCGACATGACCGCGTCACGCAGGAGCTCGAGGGCACTGTCGAGATCGGCCGGTGATCCCGTCCGCTCGGACCGGGCACGCAGGACGTTGGCGAGGTTGGTGAGCGCGGCGGCCCGGTCGGGGTGGTCAGCGGAGGCGCTGCGCACGGCCCGCCGGTGGGCGTCGACCGCCTCGTCGAGGTCGCTCGCGTTCCGCGACCGCCGGGACCGGGCGGACAGGGCGTTACCCAGTGCGGTCAGCACACCCGCCGCGTCGTCGTCCTGCTCCCCTGTCAGGGCGGCGGCCCGCCGGGTGACCTCGACCGCCTCGTCCACGTCCGCGACGTCCCCGAGCCGCTCGAAACGCAGGCGCAGGAGGACGCCGAGCGTCGACAGCAGGCCAGCGCGCCCCGAGTCCCCGGACGCGGCGAGGACGGTCGCCTGGCGGTACGCGTCGACCGCGCCGTCGATGTCAGCCAGCCCGCCCGCGTGTTCGAACCGGGATCGCAGGACATTGCCCAGGGCGGAAAGGGCGCGGGGCCGGCCGGGGTGACCAGCGCCGAGGACCGCTACGAGTTCGCGGCCACGCTCAACCGCCTCGTCCAGGTCGGCCGGCTCCCCCACCCGCTCGAAGCGAGCCCGCAGGACCCCGCCGAGGTTGGACAGGTAGTCCGCGCGATCGACATGGTCGAGGGGGGCGGCCGCCAAAGCGGCGCGATAGGCGTCGATCGCACCGTCAAGATCAGCGGATTCGGCCAGTCGGAGGAACCGCGCCCGCAGGGCGTTGCCGAGGTTGTTCAGATACGAGGGACGGTCGGGATCCGCAACGGGAACCGCGGCCGCCGCGGCCCGGTCGGCGTCGATGGCGCCGTCTATGTCGGGAATCTCGCCGAGCTGCCCGAAGCGGACGTAGAGCGCGCCGGCGAGACCGGCGAAGACCACCGCTCGTTGGGCGGCGTCGTCGGGCAGCGCGGCCGCCGCCCGGGTCAGCATCACGATCGCCTCGTCCAGATCGCCGAGTTCCCCCCGCGACTCGAACCGAGCCCGCAGCGCGACCCCGAAGTTGGTCAGAACGAGCGAACGATTCGGGTGGCCGGCGGGAAGCGCCGTCAGGGCGGAGGCGTGGAGTTCGATCGCCGCGTCGAGCAGCGCGGGATCACCCGTCCGCAGCGCGTCCCGCAGCGCGACGACTTCCGGCGGAGAGTTCGTCCCGCGATCGTCCCGCGGGTTCGACGGCCCTGATTCCCGCGATACGTCGCCAGACCCCCGTTCGGTCGGCGGCCGACGCCGCACCGCCGAGAGCTCCGTCCGGGCCCGCAGCCACGCCTCCAGCCGCTCCCGCATGCCCACCCCCGCCGCTCACCCCGCGCGGAATCGTACCGTCGCGACGATCACCTCGCCGGTGAAATCGGGCGGCAGTTCGTAGTGCCCGCGGCGAACCTTCTGAACGAAAACGTGCCCGGATCCGATCACCTGGCGGACTTGTACAGGGTGGCCGTGAAGACTCGGCGCGCCCTGGCCCCACCCTTCGCGATGCCGATGCGCGCTAGCTGCGGGGCAGGCCGCAGCCCTGCTGGGCGATGATGTTGCGTTGGATCTCGCTGGTCCCGGCGTAGATCGTGGTACCGAGGGAGAACCGCAACGCGTGTTCGATCCGGCCGCCGACCGCCGCGGTCGGGTCGAGCCGGCCGCGCAGGGCGTCCGGGCCGACCAGCTCGGTCAGGTCCTCGGCCGCGCCCACCATGGACTCGGTGCTGAACAGCTTCGACATCGGGCCCTCCGCCACCGGCACCTGGCCATTCGCGACCATCCACGTGGTCCGCAGCTCCAGGAGCTGAGCGACCTCGAGCGCCGTCGCCCAGCGGGTGAGCCGCTCCCCCACGTCAGGCTCGTCGATCCGGCCCCGCTCGTGCGCCCACTCCTCCACCGCCTCGAGCAGGCGGGCCAGATGCGGGCTGAACGGCACCGAGTGTTCGTCCTGAAGGGCGATCATCAGCGCCCGCCAACCACCGTCGACCTCACCGATCCGCCACCGGTCCTCGACCACCACGTCGCTGAGATAGATGATGTTCGTCCGCTCGCCGGACAGCGTGTAGACAGCCTGTACCTCGATGCCCGGCTGATCGAGCCGGACCAGGAACATCGTGAGACCGGCATGCTTCGGACCGTCCGGACGGCTCCGGGTGAGCAGGAAGATGTAGTCGGTGATGTGCCCGTTGGTCGTGAACATCTTCTGCCCGTTCACGAACCAGCGATCGCCGTCCCGACGCGCCCTGGTGCGCACCGCGGCCACGTCCGACCCGGCGTCCGGCTCCGTCATACCCAGGGCGATCGTCACCTCGCCGCGCAGAAACCGCGGCAGGATCTCGGCCTTGAGCCCCTCGGAACCGACCCGGCGGATCACGTTCGCCACCATCTCCGTGGTACCGATGGCGTAGATCGGCGCCTCGGCCTTCGTCAGCTCGTCGACGAGGGCATGCGCCTCATACGGGCCGAGCCCAGGACGGCCGTCGGCGCGCTCCCAGCCGGGAGCGATCCAGCCGCGCTCGGCCAACCGCCGCATGAACGTGGCGTCGTGCGACACGCCGCTGCGATAGACCCGCTCCTCCAGCTCGGGCGGGAGCTCCTCGGCGAGGAACGCGCGTACCTGGGCGCGCAGCGCCGTCACCGATGCGTCGACGTCGAAATCCATGATGTGCTCAGACCTCCTGGGCGCGGCCGTACCGGGCACGGCCAGCCCGCCGGTAGGCGTCGCGCGGTTCGCCCCACACCCGTGCCCAGCCGCGCGCCCGCCGGTAGTGGAGCTGGGCGTCGAACTCGAGCGTGAAGCCGTTGCCGCCGTGGAAGTGGACACCGTCGTACGTCGCCTGCCGCGCGGTCTCCGCCGCGAACGCGAAGGCCATCGCCGCCAGTTCACGGCCCCGTGGGCGGCCTCGCCCGAGCTCCTCGGCCGCCCTGGCGACCAGCAACCGCGCACCGTCCAGCGCCGTCGCGGTGTTCGCCAGCGGGTGGGCCACCGCCTGGTAGGCCCCGATGGGCAGGTCCCAGGCCCGGCGCTCCTTGACGTACCCGACGGTGAGCCGGTGCGCCGCCGTCCCCACGCCGACGAGCGCGGCGGCCGTCAGCGCCAGCCAGTCGTCGAGAGCCACCTCGAACCCGACGGCCGCCGTCTCGCCGACGGCCAGCTCGGTGACGTCCGCGCCGAACGTGACGTCGGCGAGCGGGGCCGCGGCGAGGTTCGCGACCGCGGTACGCGTCCCGTCGCGCAGCGGCACCAGCAACAGACGGTCACCATCGAGCACGACCGCCTCGTCGGCGACGGCGGCCCCTGGGACGAGCGACGCGACGCCGGCCGCGGCCCGCCGGACGGCGATGGTCACCAGCCGCTCACCACGCAGCGCCGCCGCCAACGCGGTCCGCGCCGCCGCCGTGTCGAGGGAGGCGAGCAGCCGAGCGGCGACCTGCGCCTCGATGACGGGCGCCGCGGCGGCGGCCGCGCCGATCCGCTCGGCGACGAGCGCCAGGTCGAGCAGCTCGGCGCCCCAACCGCCTCGGCTCTCCGGGACGGCCATCTCGACCACCCCGACGTCCAACAGCGCCTTCCACAGCTCGGGATCGAAGCCGCCCGTCCGCTCGGCGGCACGGACACGGTCCGGGGTCGCGTGCGTCGCCAGCAGGTCGGCGAACGACGCGACCAGCGCTTCCTGCTCCTCGGTCGGTGCAAGGTTCATCGGGTGCTCACCGGTCACTATCGGTCGAGGCGGACGGGCCGAACGGATCAAGCGTCGGCCCGCCCTCGGAGGGCTGATCAACGAGTACGAACGAGCCGTACAGAAGCCCAGCTCAACGCAGGTGGCCGAGTCCTGGCACCCCACAGGCTGACACGAGGACGCCCGTGACGGTCATGTCAGCCCCTTCTCGACGCGTTCGAGCACCACCTCGGCCGGCGGCGGCGGCACGAACTGGAGTACCACCTGGTCGGCGCCGGCCGCCCGCTGTTCGGCCACCCGGTCGGTGACGGCGTCCGCGGGGACGACCAGCGCGTCCACCAGCCGGTCGCTCGTCGTGTCCAGGTCCGCCTGCTCGAGGCCGAACCGCAGCAGGGTCTGGGTGTAGTTCGGCATGCCGAGGCACAGCTGCAGGTAGTCGCGGGTCTGCCCCGGGTCGAGGCCCACCATCTGGGTCGGCGCGAGCCAGCGGTCCGGCCCGAGCGCCGCCCGCACCGCCGCCGTGTGCGCCACCGGCGTGAAGTACGTGTGCGCGCCGTCCGCCGCGGTCCCCGCCAGCTCCATCATCTTCGGGCCGAGGGCGCCGAGCACCCGGGTCGGCAGGCGGCGGTGGCCGCGGGCCGCGTCCATCGCCGCCAGGTAGGTCCGCATCGTCGCCAGCGGCGGGGTGAACGTGTGCCCGCGCGCCTCGACCAGCGCCTTGTGGCTGCCGCCGAGCCCGAGCACGAACCGCCCCGGGAACGCCTCCTCCAGCGTCGACGCGACCGCGACCATCGCCTCCGGGTCCCGGCCGTGGATCACCGCGACGCCGAGCGCGACGACAAGGTCCCTGGTCGCGGACAGATACAGCGCCGCCCGGACGAACGGGTCGACCCCGCTGTACTCCTGAAGCCAGATCGTCCGGACGCCGGCGTCCTCGATGCGGCGGGCGGTGGCGATCGCCTCGGCGGCGGGCAGCCGGTCGAGAAAGCCGGCCCACAGGCCGATCCCGCCGGCGCCGGTCGGGCTGGGCATCGTGTGTCTCCCCTGCAGCCGGAGCCTGCTAGCGTCGAATTCGAGATCGACATCAATACTAGGGGGGCAGCCGTGGCCGAGCTCGAGGTCGCCGACGAGTTCGCGATCCGGACCGTGCTCGCGCGGTACTGCCATCGCTGCGACGACGGTGACGTCTCCGGGCTGTTGGAGCTGTTCACCGCGGACGCGGTCTACACGTACGGCCAGGCGGTGGCCAAGGGGGCGGCGGGGCTCACCGAGTTCTTCGCGCCGCTGCGGGACGCGCCGCAACGGCGGGGCAAGCACCTCACCGTCAACGTCGTCGCCGAACCGGCCGGGCCCGACACCGCCACCGCGCTGTCCGACTTCGTCGTCCTGCAGGTCGTGGACGGCCGGCCGACGCCGATCATGGCCGGCCGGTACGCCGACACGCTTGTCCGATCGGGCGGCACCTGGCGTATCAGCCGCCGGGACACCGTCCTCATGCGGGCGCCGGCCTGAGCACTTGCCGATGTAGTGACCGTCCAGCACGGATGATCGCTACGGTGGCAGGTGGGCCTCGCGCTGCCCGGGGCTGCGCATCTTGCTCTGGACATGACGATCGCGCATTTCAATCCGGCGGCGGCGGTGTTCGCGGCAATGTTGGAAGGCTGGTCGCGTCAGCAGCAGAGCCGGATTTTTCGGCCGGCCACGATCCGGGCCGGATCGATCTCGTGCGCCGGTTCACGGTATTCACGAACCAGTACCTGGCGGCTTCCCTGGCAGGCCCGCTCGCGACGCCGTCTACCGCGCACTACGCGGCACGACAACGGCCTACCGCAGGCCTGTCCTCGATAAGGGCAGCACGGATGGATCCTGCCGCACCCTTACGCTAGCATCGCCGTACTCAATTCGGCATGCCCTATGTGGGCCAAGTTGGCCGGGTTCTAGCAGGGAGAGTGCAGCCGGCTGTGACCGTTGGATCGGCGCCAGATGACACCACGCCTCGCGGCTCGGGAACGAGTCTCCCAGCCGGTCACCTGGGCGCCGTGCCGCCGGCCCCCGAGCCCGAACATGCGGGCGGGGGCGGCCATCCGACCGGCTCCGAGCCCTCGGCGGTCGCCATCACCGCGCCGCCGGGCGCGGCCGGAGGGGGCGCCCTCTCCGGCGCCGTCCCCTCCGGTCGAGTCTCCACGGCATCCGTCGGCGGTCCCGCCCTCCCCGCAGAAGCCGCGTTCTGGTCCCCGCCCAGCGGCGCCCCCGACGGCTCCCAGCCCGCCACTACGCCTTGGGCCGTCCCGGGCGGCCCGACCGGCGCCACCCCCTGGGTCACTCCGACCGGCGCCACCCCCGGGGAAGTCCCGGGGGGCCCAGCCGGTGCCACCGGCTGGCCCACGGCCGGCGGCGCGCCTTGGGGTGGCGCGCCTCCGCATGGGTACGGGCCCGTCGGCGGCGGTGCCCCGCGGGGCCGCCGCCGGACCTGGCTGATCCCAGCCGTCCTCTCGACCGTTGTCGTTCTCGTGGCCGCGGGGACGACCGCGTTCATCGTCAGCGACTCGGACGAATCGCCGGCCGGCACGCCCACCGCGGTCGGAACCGCCCCCGCCGGGCAGTCTGCCCTCCCGACACCCACCCGCACCCCGCCTCCTGGCCCCGGGCCTGCCTACGCCGGCGAGGCACTCACGATCGCGGACTTCGAACCGGAACACGTGGCGGTGAGCAAGGACGGCACGCTGTACGTGTCCTGCAATGGCTCCAGCGGCGCCATGATCTACCGGATCGGCCGGGACGGCGACGTCGTTAACATCGACGTCAGTTATCCGGGCTACAGCGGTAGGCCGAGCATCGGGCAGGTCGATTTCGACGACGCCGGTAACCTTTACTACCCCGATCTCGGCGAGCACCGCATCAATCAGATCAACCCTGTGGGCGCGATCACCACGGTGGCCGGAACCGGTGTCAAGGGATTTTCCGGTGACGGCGGCCCCGCCACCGAGGCGCAGATCGGCTCTGTCGACGACCTCGCGGTGCTTGCCGACGGCACGATCTACTTCGCGGACTTCGGCAACGAGCGCATCCGCAAGGTGACGCCCGACGGCGTCATCTCCACGGTCATCCACGTGCCCGGCGGCGGCCTGAGCACCGCCGAGGTCGGCCCTGACGGCGCCCTCTACTTCACCGATCTCATCAGCTCCGCGGTCGACCGCCTCGACCCGGACGGCGGGTTCACCACCGTCGCCGGCGGCCAGCCGGACGAAACCGCCGACGGCCGGATGGGTGAGGGCGGCCCGGCGCTGAAGGCGGGCCTGTTCCAGCCCATTCTCGAGATCGGGCCCGACGGGACGCTGTACGTCGTCAGCCCCGTCAAGGAGAACGTCCGCAAGATCGGGCCCGACGGAACCATCACCACCGTCGCGGGGACCGGCCAGACGGGCTTCGGGGGCGACGGGGGGCCGGCGGTCGCGGCGACCTTCTGGGGAGCCCACTCGGTGGTCGTCGACACGAGCGGCGCACTCTACGTAGCCGAAATAGCGAACAACCGGATTCGGCGAATCGGGCCTGACGGGACCATCACCACCATCGCCAAGGCCCCGTGAGCCGCGACGCCTGACCGACGGCCCGACTGGAGCTGGGGCGCGCGGCGGCGGGCACTGTCGCATACGTGTACAGCGACCACGCCGGATGTCCGATCCGACTCGAACCGCTTGCCGACGAGCGGCGTCGCAGCGGGCTGTACGGTCTGCGCATGTCCGACGCCGTCACCCGCCGAACGATCAGCCCCGACCGCATGGCTCCCCCGGCGGCCCGCTATGCCCACGCGGTCCTGGTCGAGAACGCCAGCCGGTGGCTGCACACCTCCGGAGTCGTGCCGGTGGCCCCGGACGGTTCGGTACCGGACGGGGTGTCGGCCCAGGCGAGCCAGGTGTGGAGCAACATCGCCGCGATACTGACCGAGGCCGACATGACGGCCGGGGACATCGTCAGCGTCACCACCTACCTGGTCGCGACCGAGGTGACACCCGGGCTGGCGCAGGCCATGGCGGCACGCGACGAATTCCTCGGCGGCCGCCGGGTGGCCAGCACGCTGGTGACCGTCCCGGCTCTGGCCCAGCCATCCTGGCTGCTCGAGATCGCGGTCGTCGCCGCGGCGTGAGCGGTCACACGCGGCGACTGCTCGAACAACATCATCCAGTTGTCGGCGGCAAGGGCGCGCCAGCCGAAGGTGGTCTGCCCGGTGTCGGAGACCTGGACGGTGCACTGGATCCAGCTGCCTGCCCGGAAGATCTCGTCCGGCCGGGCGAAGAACTGGCAGCGGTACGGGTCCTGGTGCCCGGCGCGATGACCAGGATCGCTCGGACTCCTGTCCGTCGAGAACGTAGCGCCGGCTCCGTCCCAGGGACACGAGCGGCCGCGAGCGCCGCGCGACACGGGAGGAACTCATGACGATCCACCGCATGGATCACGCCGGCGTTGTGGTCGAGGATCTCGCGGCCGCCATTGCGTTCTTCGTCGAACTGGGCCTGGAACTGGAGGGCGAGACAGCGGTCGAGGGTGCATGGGTGGATCAGCTCGTCGGGCTGGACGGCGTCCGAGCGGACCTCGCCGTCATGCGGACCCCGGACGGCCACGGCCGGGTCGAGCTGTCGACGTTCCATTCGCCGGTGGCCACCAGCACTGCGCCGAGGGCGCCGCTGAACACCCCGGGCATCCCTCGCCTGACGTTCGTCGTCGACGCCGTTGACGACGTCCTCGCCCGCCTGCGCGCCCACGGCGCCGAACTCGTGGGTGGGGTGGCGCAGTACGAGGATTACTGCCGGTACTGCTACGTCCGCGGCCCCGAGGGCATCATCATCGGGCTGGTCGAGGAGCTCGGCTGAGGCAACACGATTCTCCTACGTCACGTAGGTGATCACCAACCAGTACCAGCGATACCGGAAAGGACCGCCGCCATGGCCGTCGCCGAGGACCTCGACCGCGCCACCGACTCGGCGTGGGACTGGGTCGCTGAGCAGACCCGTACGTATCTGGCCTCGGGCGGAACCGTGGGACACGAGTCGAACGGCGTGTACACACTCGTGCTCGCCACGACCGGACGCAGGACCGGCGAGCCACGTCGTACCTGCCTGATCTACGGCACCTCGGGGGACGACTTCGTCGTCGTCGCGTCCAAGGGCGGCGCCGACGAGGATCCGGCGTGGTTCAAGAACCTCCAGGCGGACCCGAGCGTCGGGGTACAGGTCGGCACCCGCCGGTTCACCGCGCGCGCCCGTGTCGCCTCCTCGGCAGAGCGCAAACCCCTCTGGGCCCAGATGGCGCGCATCTTCCCGCTATACGACGAGTACGCACAGAAGACCGACCGCGTAATCCCGCTCGTCCTGCTCACCCCGCTGGACTGACCCAACCACCTATGCACGAACACATGGCCGACCAGACCGTGAAACTCAAGGCCGCATGTGGCGCCAATAGATCTCACCTGACTGGTGGAGTGCTGTTATTCAAAGTGCCCACTATTCGTCGATCATGGGTGGTGTGGCGACTCATCGTCTCGATCGTCAGCCGGCGGTGTGGGCAGCGGCTTCGGCGAAACGTTGAGAAAGCACCCCGAAGGCATCCCCGAGCTCACGGGGTGCCACCTGGATGATGGCCGCGTCGAAGCGGCCGAGCGAGGCGGCCAGCGCCACCCACGACCAGGAGCCGACGACCAGCCGGCACCGGTTGGGCGCGAGCTCTTCCACGATGCCGTCGTGGACGAAGGGGGCCACGTCGCGCAGGGGAAGCTCCAGGACGGCCTCTCCCGTGCACGGCCAGGTGTTCCCACGATCCGAGCCCTTGAGGCGCCCGGCGAGGAAGTCATGGACGTCTCCTCCGGGCACGGTGCGAGGCGTGAACCGGGGGCCGGTCGGGACACATGGGGTCACCCTGTCGAGACGGAACACTCGCCAGTCGCTCGCGTCAAGATCCCAGGCGACGAGGTACCAGCGCCCGCCGCCGAAGACGATGTGACGGGGTTCCGTGCGCCGCCTGGAAGGGCTGTCACCCGGGGCTCGACCCATGGAGACGTAGTCGAATCGCAGGACCTCCTGTGCCCTGACAGCCGCGCTCACCGTGATGAGCATTTCTGGCTCCACCGCGACCGCGGCCGTGTCAGCGGCAGGGAGCGTCGTGAACGTCATGCCGTCGATCCGCTGACGTAGCCGTGGGGGCATCACCTGCCGCACGGTCGTCAGCGCTCGCAGGGCTGCCTCGCCACCTGCCGCGCCCGAGACCGACGCGACTTGCAGGGCGATGGCGAGCGCGACGGCCTGGTCGTCATCGAACAGCAGCGGAGGCAGCTCGGAACCCGCGTCGAGTCGATACCCGCCGTCCGGGCCCTTGATCGCATTGATCCGGTAGCCCAGTTCTCGCAGGTGGTCCACATCGCGGCGCAGCGTGCGGTCGCTGATCTCCAGGCGCTCCGCGAGCACACGGCCTGGCCAGTCGCGCCGTGTCTGCAACAGCGACAGCAGTCTCAGCATCCGTGACGGTGATCCGGCCATGCCATCCAGTCTTCCGTAGAAGAGGACATGGCCTGACCGGTACTGCCGTGAGTCTTGTGCTGCGGCTGGAACGTTGAGCCGGCTCGTCATGACAACAAGGGCAAGGAGTCCCACGATGACCATCGGCGTCACGCCCCACCTGAACTTCCGCGGCAACGCCCGCGAGGCGCTGGAGTTCTACCGGTCCGTCTTCGGAGGCGAGCTCGTCGCCGTGAGCTATGCCGAGATGGGCAACGCCGACCCCGCCACCGCCGACAACGTCGTGTGGGGCCAGGTCACAGGCGACAACGGCTTCCGCATCATGGCCTACGATGTCTACCCCCACCTTCCCTGGGACCAGGGGCAGGACCCGTTCTTCGTCTCCGTCCGCGGCACCGATCCCACCGAACTCCAGGGCTACTGGGACAAGCTCGTCGACGGCGCCAGCGTCAAGCAGCCAATCGGCCCTTCCCAGTGGGCGCCGCTCTACGGGCAGCTCACTGACCGGTTCGGCGTGACCTGGGTCCTGGACATCGCGGTCAAGTACGTCCCCGCCTGAGTCGCTTCGTCGACGTGGCCGCCTCGACCAGAAGTGATCGCGGCGGCCTCTCGATGCCTCACCCGACCAAAGTGACAGGCGGCCTCGCCGTCGCGGTCGCCCACGACGACCCCACCGCAGCCGTAATCTCCGGCCTCGACGGCCCGACCACCCCGTCGCCGGCGGTCATCCGGCCGGCCGGCATCGTGTACACGGCGGCGTGGAACGGCGCCCGCCGGCCCCGGCGGACCCGGCCCGGTTACCTGCCCGCGATGACTACCGTCGGGACAGACGGATCCGGGTGGCTCGGATGGGAGGTTCCGGGTGAGTCAGGAGCTGACAGCCGCCGAGCTGGACGCACTGATGGCCGTGTTCCCGGATGTGAAGGATGCCCGGCGCCTGCTGCGGGTGGCCGGTTTCCCGAACGCGCTGGTTCCAGCCGACTCGGGGACCGTGGGGGCCTTCTGGTTCTCAGTTTTCGAGGCGCTGCGCAGCGGCGCCGTCGTCGACGGCCGGATCCGGCTACTGACGGCCGCGCGTGACCTCCATCCGGCGAACCCGGCCTTCGCTGCCAGCCGCACCCGGGTGACGGACCGTGCCCGGGACACGGACCAGGACGACGCTCCGCCTGACCTGCGGGACGCGGAACTCGTCGTGCACCTCTTCGCTCCGGCGGACGGCCCGCGCGCCGAGGCCGCATACGCGCATCTGCTGTCCGTCTGGGAACGCTGCCGCGACCATCTGGGCATGCGTCATCCCGCACCGGGCCTGCGGCTTGCGACCCGACCGCCGGCGGCGCTTGGCCGAGCGACGGGCGATCTCGCCGCCGTCGACGGCGGGGGCGAGGGCGTATACCAGGCCTTGCTGCGGCGCGACCACGATCTTGTCCGGCTGTCCGCGGTACTCGCGCCCGCGGCCGGCGCCGGCGCATTCGACTGGACCCCTCTGGACGCCCTGTGGTCCCGGGCGGTCGGCCCGTTGTCGACGGACCTGGTCGGAGCGGTGCGGATCTACCAGGGTCACGTCCGACGCCGCGCCGACGACGGCCAGGTGACGGTCAGCGAAGCCCTGGCGCGCGGCTGCAGGCACGCTCTTCCTCCGAGCGAAGGCGGCCGGCCCGGATGGGAGGAACGCGGCGTGACGACCGGCTCCGGCTTCGGCGTATGGGAGCTGGGTGAGGGCGACGACCTCCGGATCGAACGCCAGATCGTCGTGCTGGCGGCCGCTGAGCGCGACCACGCGCTCAGCGCCTACACGTGGACGCGCACGGATCAGTCCCTGCCGTACCTGGTCGGCTATCTCGCCAACGCGGCGAAGGTCAGATACCAGTACCGCGTGTGGTCTGACGCGCCGTCGGTGGCGGCGCTGCGCGAGCGCGCCGCCACCGACGTGACCGAGCTGAGGCGGCGACTGATGTCGCCGCGGGCCGACGTCGCGTCCGGCGCGGACCCTGCGGAGGCTGTGCTCACGGACCGGCTTCTCGTACATCTCGATCTCCTCGTGGCGGCGCGCGCGGACCGTGACGACATGCGAGAGAGCGTGGAAATCGCGGTGAGCAACATTCGGGAAATGCTGCGGGAGGACCGGTCTCCCGAAGACGGGCCCGGTCTGTTCGCCGAGGACCTGCGGCTGGCCACGTACCTGACGGAGCAGCTTGGCCGGGACCGGTTCTTTCTCACCACGGCCGTCGATCGGGTGAAGAGCACGCTGAGGACGGCGCGCCGACTGGGCGGGACGACTGACGCCTGATCGGCCATCGAGCAAGTCGTCTCAGGGCCTTCCGTCCCTACACCTCCGATAGCCGTCTATTGTCCGGGGGTATGGGGGACAGCACGGGGGGCCGTCGTCGCCGTCACCTGGATTTCGACGGCCGGCGGGCATTCAACGGCAACGGACGAGAACTCCTTTCGAGGATTCCACAATGGCGGCTCTCCGCGGAGTCGTGGGACGCGGTGGCCGCCGCGTTGGCCCGTTGGCAGGCGGCGAACGCGGTGGGCGACAGACCTGCCGGCGAGCGGGCCCGTCGCGAGCTGGCCGCTCTGGGTCTGTTGGCCGTTCGGCTCGGCGAGGCGCCACCGCCCGGGACGGGGCCGCTCCCGCCGCCGATCCGCCAGCGACTCAACGTCCTCGTACACGAGCTCGGGGGAACGCTCGAGGCCCCGCCGCCCGACGCGGAGACGACGCCGGATCCGGCGCCACTCGCCTTCGCGGCCCGCGTCACGAGACGGCTCGCGGAAATGCCCGTATTCGACCGCGCGGGGGTGGCCTTTGCCGGTACCGACGCCGACCGCCGCGCGAGCCAGCAGACCGCCGAAGTGGCCGGGCTGCGGATCGTCCGGCGCATGGCCGACCGCACTACCGTCGAGGTCGTCGTCACCGCCGGGCGGGAGACAAACGGGAATGACCTGGTCGCGCTGTCGGTACGCGCCGGCACTGACCCCGGCACGCTGTTTCTCCTCCCGTTGTGGCGGTACTCCACCGAGGAACCGTTTGTCGCGACCGCGAGGATCCGCCTCCGCTCGGCCAGGATCTCCATGGCTGTCATCCCGCCGTTCCCCGCTCGTCGGCTGACCGGCGACGACGCGGCGGCGATCGCCAGATCGATCGCGGTCACCACGAACTCCGGCCGCGACGCGTGGCGCCGCATCGCCGCGGCCCGGCTGCCGGACGACCCGGTGCGGACGGCGGTCCTCGAGGCGACACGGACGTGACGCCGCCTGCCTGGCGGCCATTGGCTCGCCACCCGAACAGGCACCCCGGGCAGCGTCCATCCGAAGACCACACAGATCCCCTCGCACTGCACGACGCGCTCACCGGGGCCCAGCAGAGATGGCTCGCGATCTGCTCGGTGGCCGTCGAGCAGCAGTCGCCCGCCTTGATCGACGGTCTGCTTCGGCCCGGTCAGCCGCACCGGCGTGCGCTCGCGGAGGTCCGACGCTGGCCACGCTCCGCCGACCGGCCTCCGCGTGGGCCGGCGGCTGCGGACGATGACGGATCGCCCGACGTGGCAGCCGCGCGCGCCGTGGCGGCCGTCGCGGAGGGGCTCACCGGGAAGCCCAGCCAGCGCAGGCTTATACAGGCGGCGGCGGCCCATTGGGAGCGAGCCTGTCTTCCCGCGTTCGATGAAGGCAAGCCGTTCCCCATGGCGATGTTCGACCAGGTGTCCGAAACCGGCAGGAGCCTGCTGACCAAGATTCAGACCGATACGGACAGCCCGCTCCGCGGCTTCCTGGCGCTCCTCGCGTTGCGCCTGGCGGGTCGGCTGCCCACGGTCCGGCGGCGCGTCACCCTGCCGGTGCTCTTCGAGCTGGAAGGCGACACCGGAGCGGTCGGCGTGCTGCGGCTGGAGGAGCTGGCCGACGGCCCGCCAGGACTGCACCCGGACCCGGGCACGATGACGTTCTTCGTCGGTGACGCCGCCTTCCATGAGTCGGCGCGCCGCGCCTGGCGTGCCAGCGCTCCCCGCCGCGCCGGACGGTGCGTCGTCTGGTCCGTGCTCGACGGTGACACGCCCCGTGACCAGGTCCTGGAAGGCTCGCTCGGCGCGGCGTTCGCGGTCGGCCTGCGGGAGCTGCACCGCCTGCGCCGGGCCCGCGGCCGACTAAGCCCGCGGCGGCTGGACCCTCGCTGCGCGGTCACGGCGGCCGTCGACGAACCAGCCACCCGGCTCCAGGCTGTCGACGGGTACCGCCCCAAGCTTGAGGCCGCCCACGAGGCGCGGCTGCGATCGGTCGTCGTAGCAGCGGGCGCGCGCCGTTCCCCGGAGTTTCCCGACCCGCCCGCCGATCTGAAGGTGCGCGGCGCGACCACCGTCGACCAGGCGTTCCGGCAGTCCCGACGACGGCTCAACCCGCTGTTCGTCGTCACCTCGATCGTCGTCGTGACGCTGCTGCTCGCAGTGACACTCGCCTTGTCGGCCGTCTGGCGGCAGCGGGAAGCGACCCGAAGCGAGCAGCAGGCTGCCGCCGCGCACACACTGGTCAGCACAGCGGACACGGCGCGCACGGCCACACCCCCGGACACTGGGACCGCGCTTCGGCTAAGCGCCGCCGCATTCGCGAACTTCCCCGGGCCGCCCGAGACCCGGTCCAGCCTGGTCAGCGCGCTCACCGCCAGCAGGCACATCTCCTCGACGCGCGCCGGCAGCGCCGTCCACGCGGTGGCGTCCTCCGCCGATGGCCGCACCGTGGCCGTCGCGACCGAGGCGAACACCATCTCGCTGTGGGACGTGACCGACCGCGCCCATCCCAGGCGGACCGGCACGCCCCTCGCGGGACACACCGACAGCGTGCTTGCGCTCGCGTTCACCGCGGACGGCCGCATGCTGGCCAGCGGCGGCGATGACGACACCGTCATCCTCTGGGATCTGTCTGACCGGGACCGTCCGCGCCGCATCGGCATACCGCTGACACCGGACGTCGGCGAGATCGAGCAACTATCCCTGTCACGTGACGGCCACAAGCTGGCGGCCCTCGCCTACCAGTCCGCCGCCCCCGTTCTGTGGGACCTGCGCGACCGGAGCAGGCCGCGTCGGATCGCCGCGCCGCCGGCCGACGAGGACGTCCCGGTGACCTCGGTGGCCTTCTCCCCCGACGGGGGTGTCCTCGCGACCGGCGACGAGGACGGCACCGTGACGATGTGGGAGATCAGCCCTGGGTCCCGGCCACGCAGCACCGGCGTGCCCTTCGACCTGGAGACGACCGACCTGGGCACGTCATCCCCGCTGTCCATGGCCTTCTCCCCAGACGGAAAGATCATCGCGACGGGCGACGACGACGGCACGATCCGCTTCTGGGACATCAGCGACCCCGACAGTCCGGATCGAGTCGGCCTCAGGTTCGCCGACCACAAGGACGACGTGGCCGCGGTTGCCTTCTCGCCCGACGGGCGCCTGCTCGCCGCGGCCTCGCTGGACGCCACGGTGACTCTCTACGACGTGCACGACCCTACCGAGCCGCGACGCTACGGCGAACCGCTGACGGGCCACAGCGATGCCGTGTACGGGCTGGCGTTCTCGCCGGACCGCCGGACCCTCGTGACGGGCAGCGGGGACGGCACGCTCGCGCTGTGGGACCTGGCCGGCCCGGTCCCGCTCCCGCCGGACGGCGCCCCGCTGAGCGGGAGGTCGTCGGCCAACGCTGACAGGATCTCCGCCCTGGCGTCCTCCGCCGACGGACGCCTACTCGTCGCCGCCGGCCTGTTCTACATCCGCGTCTTCGACCGGAGCGACCACGGCCGTCTGCTGAGCCGGTTCCACGCCGGCAAGAAGGGCATCGACGCCATCGCGCTCACCCGCGACGGGCGCACTCTGGCCATCGCCGGACCGGACGACGAACTGACCCTGTGGGACCTCACGAAACCCGGGGAACCGCGGGTCGCCGACGTGGTGGAGGTCTACTCGAGCGACGAGAGCAAGCCGAGGGCGCTCGCCTTCTCGCCCGACGGCCGGCTGCTCGCGGCCGCGGGAGGCGACGTGTCCCTGTGGGACGTCCACGATCCTGACGACACGGAACAGCTGGGCGCTCCGCTCACCGAGAGGTCCGCCCGCTCCGTGGCCTTCTCCCCGGACGGGCGGATCCTGGCCGCCGGGCTCATTGATCACACCGCGTTGCTCTGGGATCTGGCGCAGCCGCCCCGGCCCCGGCAGGTCGGTGCGCTCACGGGTCACACCGATTCGATCTATGCGATCACTTTCTCTCCGGTCGGGCATCTGGTGGCACTCGGGAGTCAGGACCGAACCGTCACGGTGTGGGATCTCACCGACGTCATTCGTCCCCGGCGGCTCGGGCCCCCGCTGGCCGTCGGCGGCGCCGACGACGGCGAGAGCACCGTCAGGACCCTCGCGTTCTCGCCGGACGGGCGCACGCTCGCGGGCGGCCGAGACGTCTCCGTGACGATGTGGGACCTGACAGACCCGGCCCGCGTCCGCCCGCTCGGTCAAACAGCCATCACTCTTGGTCGCACGGTCGCTACGGTCCTCTTCTCACCCGACGGTGCGTCACTGCTGACCGGCGACGAGAACCGCGACATCACCGAGTGGGACCTGGCACCGCTCGAGCGGCTCCGGCACGACCCGCTGGCCGCGGCCTGCGCCCGGGACGTCGGCGACGTGAGCCCGGCCGACTGGGCACGGTATGCACCCGGGGTGCGCTACCGCGGGCCCTGCCGCAAGCCCTAGTGCCGCATCCGGCCAGGCTTGCCGCGAGTCGTGAGCGCCGCGCCGGGTCTGCCAGCCTGCCCGGCCCAGCCCAGGAGCTGCACGAACAGCGAGATCGCGAACCCGCCGCGATCAGACTGCCGGCGTGGTCGCAGCCGACAACAGCGTCGGCCAGGCTGGGGCACCAGGAGACAAACTGGCGCCCGCCTCGGGCAGTTGGGTGGTGGCGAGACCGTCGGTCCCCACGCCGTGGCCGTGCGCGGGACGCGTCAACGCATCGACGATGTATCAGCGGTGGAACCGGCGACGCTGAAAGCACCAATGATCATCAACCCGCCGATAGCTGTCCCAGTACTGCAGGACGCCGATCTCCCATTCACCGCGCTCAGGCCATTCAAGCTCGTCGCGGCAGTAGACGATCCCGTGCGCCTCCTCTGGCCCGTCGAAGTCGACAACATGGTTGCCGACGAAGTGCACGCTGGTCTTCGGATGGCTCATCTGCGCGCTGAACCATGCTTTGAGCGCATCGCGTCCCTGGGCGTCGCGACCGACGCGGACGTCGGGCACGAACAACGCGACGAGCGCGTCCATGTCCCGCGAGTCCAGCGCCAGCGCGTAGCGGTAGGGCAGTTGCCGGATTTCGGCAAGGGACTCCATTCGGTCGAGGCGGGCCTCGACGCTGTCTGGCCGCCAGGCTCCGAGCCGGGACATGCGATCTCCTCTCCCTCCCGGCGGGCTTCCGCCGGGCGACGCGCGTCGATCGCTCTCAGCCCTGCGAAGTGGGCGCAGCCATGTCAGCCAGGGCTCGACGCAACAACTTGCCCGCGGCGCCGCGGGGCAGGGACTCGACGAAAGCCCAACGTCGAGGAACCTTGAACCCGGCGAGCCGGGCCCGCAGGTAGCCGGTCAGCTCTTCCTCGCTCGGCGGACTGTTCGTGTCGACGGGCACGACCCAGGCTGCGACCTCCTCCCCGAGGCGCCGGTCGGGTACGCCCGCGACGGCCGCGTCCGAGACCGCGGGATGGCTGCGCAGCAGCGTCTCGACCTCCACCGGGCGGACGTTCTCGCCGCCTCGGTTGATCGTGTCCCCGGTCCGGCCGGCGAGGTGGACGTAGCCATCCGCGTCGATACGCGCGAGGTCGCCGGTGCGTAGCCAACCGTCCGCGTCAGCGGCGAACACGTGGTCGCCACATGCACACAGCTCACCGACGCCGTCCGTGTCGGCGCTCTCGATGCGCAGCGCGACGCCCGGAGCGGCCCGGCCCACGGACGAGAGCAGCTCCGGCTGACCGGCGACAGCGGCGTGGTGGTCCTCGCCCGTCAGCACACACAGGGGCGATCCTTCGGTCTGGCCGAACAGGTTGGCCAGCCGGACGCCTGGCAGGGCGGCCAGCGCCGCGCGCAGCGTGTCGGGATGGATGGGTGCCGCTCCGTACTGCATCCATCGCAGCGCGGGCAGCGCCAGCGCATCGGCGGCGAGGAGCATCTCGATCATCGTGGGGACGAGCAGGGCGTGGGTCACACCCAAGGGCGCGAGCGCCCGCCAGGCGTCGACGGAGAAGGCCGGGAACGAGACCACGGTCGCACCCGCCGCCACCGCCACCGCCAGATTGCCCAGCCCGGCGATGTGGTGGAACCCGGCCGCCGTCACGAACCTGTCCCCGGGCCCGAGCGGTACGACGGACCGGTAGGCCCGGACGCGGGCGGCGAGTGCCCGCTGCCGCAGGGCGATGGCCTTGGGCGCCCCGGTCGTGCCGGAGGTGTGCAGCACCATGGCCACGTCGTCGGCCTCCGGGGCGGGCAGTCGCGGGCCGCCGGGCGGCAACGGGTCTGGCAGCACCACGA